>NZ_QKMA01000009.1:0-109240 GCF_003208255.1 Thioalkalivibrio sp. ALE21 | reverse complement strand
TGGGTCCGGTCTTCCACCTCGGTGCGCCGGCGGCGCCACTTGCGCACCGTCATGCGACTGATGCCGTAGCGCCGGGCCAGTTCCGGGTCGCTGACGCCGGCCGGCGCCTCCTGCAGTTCCTGCCGGATCCGGGGTGTGGTGCGGGCGTTGGAATGGATGGTACTCGCCATGCGGTCAGCCTCCCGTTCGCTCATCGGGCACAATACTCATCCACTCCCGGGCATGAAACAGGGGTGCCTTCTCTCGCGGTATGCAATCAGGCGTGACCTGACAATTAGCGAGAAGATTGGGGTTTCGTGACGAATCCTGTCAATGTGTATGATGGAAGTCGCATTGCCCACCACGTTGCGCGGGCGCCGTCCCGCCGGAGGCTAGCGGATGAGCGTTCAGACCGTCGACGAACTCCTGGCCTCGCGCTCCCCCGAGTCGGGACGCGAGGCGGTGGTGGCCATGACCCGCGATGGCCACGAAACCACCGAGCGGGCCGAGCTGCTCGAAAGGGCGGCGAAACTGGCGGCCGGGCTGCGCGAGGCGGGGCTGGAACGCGGGGACCGCGTGGTGCTGTTCGCCCCCAACAGCCCGGACTGGATCATCTCGGCCCTGGGCGTGATGAACGCCGGCGGCAGCGTGGTGCCCCTGGATACGCAGATGCCGTCCGAGGACCTGCACCACGTCCTTGCGGACTCGACCCCGCGCTTCGTCTTCACTACCTCGGGGCTGGAAGAACGGCTGGCGGATGCCCCCGGCGAGTGGCAGGTCCGCCTGTTCGACGCCGCAGAGGATGCCCCGAATGCCTGGGTGAGCCTGCTGCAGGCCGAGCCCGCCGGGTCGGTCGCGCAGGCCGGGGATGTGGCCGCGGTGTTCTACACCTCCGGCACCACCGGTCCGCCCAAGGGCGTGCCACTGACCCACCGCAACCTGGCCAGCAACGTGGAGGCCCTGTGTACCGAAGAGGTCGCGGACCATAAGGATCGAGTGCTGGTGCCGCTGCCGTTTCATCATGTGTATCCGTTCACGGTCGGCATCCTGGTGCCGCTGACCCTGGGTGCGTCCATTATCGTGCCGTTTTCGCTGGTCGGGCCGCAGATCGTGCGCGGCCTGCGCGATGGCGAGGCGACCGTGATGCTGGGCGTGCCCCGGCTCTACGAGGCCGTGTGGAAGGGGCTGCAGGATCGCGTGGCCGGCCGCGGGCGAGTACCGGCGCTACTGTTCCGCGCGATGCTGGGCCTGTCGAAACAGGCGCGCCAGCGCTTCGGCCTGCGCCTGGGTCGTCGTCTGTTCGGAAGTCTGCACCAGCGCCTGGCGCCGCGCCTGCGCATGGTGGTGGCCGGGGGCGCGGCGCTCGATCCCGCCCTGGGTCGCAATCTGCAGGCACTGGGCTGGGAGGTGGCGACGGGCTACGGCCTCAGCGAGACCTCGCCCATCCTCACCTATAACCCCCCGGAGCGGGTGCGACTGGACGCCGCGGGGGTGGCGCTGCCGGGGGTCGAACTGGCCATCGACGACGGTGGCTCCGGCGATGGCCGGGGCGAGGTGATGGCCCGCGGGCCGAACGTATTCGCCGGCTATCTCAATCTCCCGGACAAGACCGCAAAGGTCCTGGACGCGGACGGCTGGTTCCGCACCGGGGATACCGGCGAAATCGATGCGGATGGCTTTCTTTATCTGCACGGTCGTGAATCCGCCATGATCGTGCTCTCCGGTGGCGAGAACATCGATCCCGAACGCGTGGAGGGCGCGCTGCAGTCGGCCGAAGGAATCCGCGAGGCGGGCGTGCTGGAGCATGACGACCGGCTGGCGGTCGTGGCGGTGCCGGATGCGGGTCTGATGCGTGAGGCCGCCGGCGAGGAGCTCGAACGGCGGACGCGCGAGGCCATCAACGAAGCGGCGAAGTCGCTGCCCACCCATCACCGCCCGGGCGTGGTGCGCGTCGCGCTCGATCCGCTGCCGCGCACGCGTCTGGGCAAGCTGCGTCGGCACAAGCTAAAAGAGCTGTTCGAGGAGCTGGGGCACGAAGACGCGGTCTCGCGGGCCCGTCCGGAGCCGGTCTCGCCGGAATCCATGGCCCCGGAGGACCAGCAGCTGCTGTCCGACCCGGGCGCCGAGCGCACCTGGAACTACCTCGCCGAGCGTTTCCACGACCGGCGTCTGACCCCGGACACCGGCCTGGCCGAGGAGCTGGGCATCGATTCGCTCAGCTGGGTCGACCTGACGCTGGCGCTGCAGGACCGCGCCGGGATCGATCTGGACGACTCGGCGATCGAACGGGTCGAGACGGTGCGCGATCTGCTGCAGGAAGCGGCGGCCGCAGGTGCGGCCCGCGAGGGGCAGGCCGATCTGAAGGAACAGCTCGCGGATCCGGAGTCGCTGCTGGAGGCCGACCAGCAAACCGCGCTGGAACCCCCGGGGGCACTGCGCCGCGGCGCCGGGGTGCTCCTGCTGGGCGGGGCGCGTCTGCTCTCCCGGCTGCTGATGCGCGTGGAAGTACACGGTCAGTTCCCCGCGAACGGCCCGTACGTGATCGCCCCGCGCCATCTGAGCTTCGTCGATGCGCTCGCGCTGCTGCCGGCCCTCGACCGGCGGCGTCTGGAATCGCTGTACTGGGCCGGGCTGCAGGGCTATCTGTTCACTGGCCCGCTGTCGCGGGCCTTCAGCCGCACGGCGCGGATCCTGCCGGTGGACCCGGGGGCCGCACCGCGTCGCAGCCTGGCCCTCGCGGCGGCCAGTCTGCAGCGCGGTCACGGACTGATCTGGTTTCCCGAGGGCCAGCGCTCGCCGGACGGCAGCCTGCAGCCCCTGCGTCCCGGCATCGGGCTGGTGCTGGCCGCGCAGCCCGTCCCCGTCGTACCCGTGTGGATCGAGGGCACGCGCGAGGTGATGGCCCCGGGGCAGCGTCTCCCGCGGCCGGGCGGGAAGGTGCGCATCGTGATCGGGGCCCCGGTGGATCCGACGACCGCCGGCGGAGATGAACGGGCGATCGTCCGTGAACTGCAGACGGCACTGGAGGAACTGGGGCAGAAATGCCCCGGTTGACGCATGCCGAATGCCGGAAGTGCTCGGCAAGGAGCCTCCGGGGGTACTGGAACGATCCCGGGGTGTGTGAGGATCCGGGTCGCCGCATGGAGCAGCGAGGTCGTGCTCGGGAAGATTCTGGCATGCGTTTCGCTTGGAAAGGCTGCCCCGGCTTCGTTCATGCGGAGCGGGAAAACCCTTCGAGCAGGAGCACGCCATGATCAACAGCATCGGACCCAATCCGGCCA
Source organism: Thioalkalivibrio sp. ALE21 (assembly GCF_003208255.1). Lineage (NCBI taxonomy): Bacteria > Pseudomonadati > Pseudomonadota > Gammaproteobacteria > Chromatiales > Ectothiorhodospiraceae > Thioalkalivibrio > Thioalkalivibrio sp. ALE21. The sequence goes on along the minus strand of NZ_QKMA01000009.1, from coordinate 105,980 downwards.
CCATGGCCCAGACGGCGGGCATGAACGGACCGAATGGCGCCGGGAACCAGGGCCCCGCGGCCGCGGCCGGGCAGAACCCGGCGGGCCAGGCGACCGGGCAGGCCGCCGGCATGGCCGCGGCGCAGCAGGCCCAGCCGGCCCAAGCGGGCGCGCAGGGCGGCATGCAGGCAGCGCAGCCGGCTCAGGCCGCGGCCAGCCCGGCCATGGGACAGGCCCAGCCCGGACAGAACGCCACCCAGGCGGCCGCTACCCAGAGCCCGGCGGCTCCGACCGGTTCCACCGGCAATACCGGGAGCACTTCCGGAATTGGCGGCACCGAAGCGACGCAGTCCGCGGGCGAGATCGATACCGGACTGTCCGTCGATTCGGAGATGCAGGCGGGCGACTCCTCCACGGACACCGGCTCTGGCAACCCGGATAACGGTGCCGCGCAGGACGAACCGGGCGCCGAGGAAGAGATGGGCTCCACCTTCATGGCGGACGGCAGCCTGGCCAGCACGGGTCCGGACACCACCGGTTCCAGCGTCAACATCCAGGCCTGATCGACCCGCAGACCTGTCCGTCCCCGGAGTGGCCGGCGATTTGCTAGCCCCTCCGGCATGGACTGCCCAGGGACAGATCGAATACGCGGGCGAGCCCGGCGGCGATGCCGTACGGCCGGGTACCGCCGGCGTGGCAATGTGCCACATGGGTCGTGCGGATCCGTCGCGTTTCGACACATAACCCCGAACTTCGAGTTCGGGGCCGAAGTTGCTGGCGCGAGCAGGGTGGCCGCATGACCGCCGTCTCGGCATCGCGCCTGGAGGGCCTGGATCTGGCGCGTGTGCTGGCCGTGGCCGGCATGCTGTCGGCGCATGTGGGGCCGGTGGGCCTGGAGACGCTCGGCGGGCAGCTGTACGCGTTGCCTCAGGGTCGGGCGTCGGTGCTGTTCATGCTGCTGGCCGGGGTGGGAGTATCTTTCCTGGCCGCCTCCCGGCGTCCGCGACGCGGCGGGGCCGAGGCCCAGTTGCTGTGGCGGGCCGCGCTGCTCTTCCTGATCGGGCTCGGGCTGCAGGCCCTGGAGCCCGACGCCATCTACGTGATCCTGCCGGCCTACGCGGCACTGTTCGTGCTGGCGATCGCCATGCTGCGCATGCCGTCACCCGGACTGCTGGCCATCGCTGCATTGATGCTGGCCCTCGGTCCGGCGATCTTTCTGCACGGGCAGCTGACCAGCCCCGACGTGTTCGACCGTTCGCCCGTGATGCCGGGGCTTGCTGCGGGCGAGATGCTGCACCGTCTGGTGCTGTCCGGCCCGTATCCGCTGGTGACCTGGATCGTGCCGTTTGCGGTCGGGATGTGGCTGGGCCGGCTCGACCTGCGCAGTACCGCCGTGCGCCGGCGTCTGGTCGTGGTCGGGGCGGTAGGGACGGCCGGGGTGCTGCTGGCCAGCGCCGGGCTGCAGCGGGCGCTGGGGGTGGATGCCGACGACTGGGGCTGGAACCGGTTGCTGGTCACGCAGCCCCACAGTCAGATGCTGTTGTGGCTGGCCGGCTCCGTGCTGACCGCCGGCGCGGTGCTGGGGCTGTGCCTGCTCCTCGCCGATCGGGCGCGCCGCTGGCTGTGGCCCCTGATCGCGTCCGGGCAGCTGGCGCTGACCTTCTACGTGACCCACCTGCTGGTGCTCTGGCTGCTGCGGGAAACCCTCGAGAGTTCGGGCCTGGACGACCACGTGATGGACTCCCCCGCGATCGCGACCGTGGTGACCCTGCTGGCGATGGCGGCCTTCGCCGCTTTCGCGGTCCTGTGGAGTTCACGGTTCCAGCGCGGTCCGCTGGAGAGCCTGCTGTTTCTGCCGTGGATCGCGCGGCGGCAGAGCCGGGACCGGCCACGCTGAGCGGGCTCTGAGCCGCGTCGCCCCCTCCTTTTGGAGGGGGCGTTCTTTTGTGCATTGCGCGATCCTCTCAAGGGGAACATCGGGCCAATCAATGGCACTGAGGGGAGCGGACAATGTACGGAAAACTCTGGCGCCGGGCCGTGGCCGGCGGTTTGCTGGCCGGCGCATTCGGCGTGGCGTCGCCGGTGGTGGCCGATGAGCATGTGAGCATCATGGTGTTCGATGCCTCGGGGTCCATGTGGGCGCGGATGGAAGACGACAAGTCGCGCATCGAGGTGGCGCGCGAGGTGGTCGACGAGTTCGCGGCCAGTCGCGACGCCGGCATTCCCTTCGGTGTGGTGGCCTACGGGCATACCCGCCGTGGCGACTGTGACGATATCGAGGCCGTCCTGCCGCTGGACACCCACGAGGGTGACGAGATCGCGCGCACGATCCACGATCTCAACCCGCAGGGCATGACGCCGCTGACCGACTCAATGGCCAGGGCTCGCGAGATGATCCCGCGCACCGCGGAGTCCGCGGACATTATCCTGGTGACCGATGGCCTGGAAAACTGCGGTGGCGATCCCTGTGCGCTGGCCGCCGAGATGGCGGAGGAGGGCATCGACCTGCGGGCCCATGTGGTCGGCTTTGCGCTCGAGGAGGAAGAGGTTCAGACCCTTTCCTGTGTGCCGGAGCAGACCGGTGGCCAGCTGTTCACCACGCAGTCCGGCGAGGAACTCAGTGCCGCACTGGACGAGATCGCGGTCGCGGAACCCGAGGCGCTGCGCGTGCAGCTGCGCGCGCTGGACGAACGCAATCCCGAAGAGCACGTGCGCCGGGTGGACTGGGAGGTCGCCGACGAGGCGGGCGAGTCGATCTTTTCCGGGGAGTCGCGGGGCATCATCGACCTGGAGCTGATGCCCGGTCATTACACGGTCGAGGCCGAAGCGGAGGTCTTCGCCGGCGAGACCGAGTTCGGGATCACCCCGCAGACCGACGAGCCGGTCGACATCATGATGGCGAAGACGCAGGCCACGCTGGAGCTGAGCGCCGAGGACGCCGAAACCGGGGAAGCCCTGGGCGGGGTCGACTGGGTCGCGCTGAACGTGGAGACCGAGGACGCGATCGAGGTCCGCAGCGAGGATGCCGATCCGCTGGAACTGCACCTCGAGCCCGGGGAATACCGCATCTCCGCCGAACGCGGCGCGACGAGCGGTGATGCGCGGGAGACGGCGACCCTCGCGGAAGACCGGGAAGTGGTCGTGACGCTCGAACAGGAACTGCCGGACGCCGAGCTCCATGCCCCGGACACCGCCGGCGTTGGTTCCATGGTCGACGTCGGCTGGGACGGGCCCGGCGAGGATCGTGACTTCATCGTCGTGGTGGAGCCCGGCGCGCCCGGGGATGATGCGGGCCATTCACGTCGCGCCAGGGACCGCGTGCAGGGCGAGGAGCTGGTAACCCTGCAGATGCCGGACGCCCTCGGGCCCCACGAACTGCGTTACGTACATCGGGAAACGGGATCGGTCCTGGCCACCCGGACCATCGAGCTGGAGCCGGTGGAGGCTTCCGTCTCCGCACCGGAGGAGGTCCCGGCCGGTGCGCAGTTCGAGGTCGGGTGGGAAGGCCCCGTCAACCGGAACGACTACATCGCGATCGTGGAAGCCGGGGCCCCGGACGACGACACCGGGCATGGCCGGCGGGCCACTGCACGGGTTTCGGAGGACGGCGAGCCGGTGACCCTCCAGGCCCCGGATGCGCTGGGTTCATACGAGGTGCGCTACGTCCTCCGTGACAGTCGCCGAGTGCTGGCCTCGCAGGAGGTGACGCTGACCCCGGTGGAGGCCTCCGTCTCCGCACCGGAGGAGGTCCCGGCCGGGGCCTATTTCGAAGTCGAGTGGGAAGGCCCGGTCAACCGCAACGACTACATTGCGATTGTCGAAGCGGGCGCGCCGGACGATGAAACCGGGCATTCCCGCCGCGCCACGAGCCGGGTTTCGGAGGACGGCGAGCCGGTGAAGATCCAGGCGCCGGATGCGCTCGGCACCCACGAGGTGCGCTACGTGCTGCGCGACAGTCGCCGGGTGCTGGCCTCGCAGGAGGTGACGCTGACTCCGGTCGAGGCGTCGCTGGAAGCGCCGGACACCGTGCTGCCGGGTGCCGATTTCGAAGTGCGGTGGGAGGGACCGGAGAATCGCAACGACTTCGTGGCCATCGTGGAGCCGAACGCGCCCGAGGGTGACAGCGGCGACAGCCGCAGCGCCAGCAGTCGTGTCTCCGGCGACACCGAGACCCTGACCGCGCCGGACGAGGAGGGCGAGTACGAGATCCGCTACGTGATCCGCGATTCCGGCCGCACCCTGGAGGCCATTCCGATTGCCGTCGGTGGTACCGACGTGACCCTTTCGGCCGAAGATACCGTGGCCGCCCGGAGTACGGTGGAGGTGAGCTTCACCGGGCCGGGGCGCTTCGAGGATCTGATCGAGATCGTCGAGGCCGGCGCGGACCCGGACGCCAGCGCGGTGCAGGATGCACGGGCCTCGCAGGGCAGTCCGGTGCAGCTGTTCGCACCTTCCAGTGCGGGCAGCTACGAGATCCGCTACCGCGCTTCCGACAGCGGCGAGGTGCTCGAGAGCATCCCGCTGGAGGTGGAATAGGAGCCGGGGGCTCAGGCCGTCTCCAGGGGCAGGCGCCCCTGGTCGGCCAGGCGCAGGCAGGCATCCACGGCCTGCGGGTCGTACAGCGTGCCGCGCTGCTTGCGCAATTCTTCCAGCGCTGCGTCGATGCCGAGCCCCGGGCGATAGGGGCGGTGCGAGTGGATCGCCTCGACCACGTCGGCCACCGCGAGGATGCGCGCCTCCGGGAGGATGGCCTCGCCCGTGAGGCCATCCGGATAGCCGGAGCCGTCGAGACGCTCGTGATGCTGGCGCACGACGGTGGCCACCGGCCAGGGGAAGTCGATGCCCTTGAGGATCTCGTAGCCGGAAGCGGCGTGTCCCTTGATCAGTTCGAATTCCGCCGCCGACAGACGGCCGGGCTTGGCCAGGATCTCGACCGGCACCGAGATCTTGCCGATGTCGTGCACCGCGCTGGCCACATGCAGGCCCTTGCGCCGTTCCGGTTCCAGGCCCAGTTCGACCGCGATCGCGTCGGCGATCTGCGTGGTGCGCTGCTGGTGCCCGGCGGTATACGGGTCGCGGACTTCGATGGTGGCGGCCATCGCCTCGATGGTCCGTTCCAGCGAGTGTTCCAGCGCCGCGCGCGACTGCTGGGTGCGCAGCCCGTATACCAGATCGCCCGCCAGTTCGTTCAGCAGCGCCACGTTGTCCGGTTCGGCAAAGGCCTCCCGGGATCGCGCGGCAACCTGCAGATCGCCCAGCCGGCCCCGGTCGTCGACCAGTGGCAGGATCAGTACGAGCAGCGTCGGGTCGGCGACGGGCACCAGACAGGCCCCGTCCGGCTCCGTCGCGTCGGTGGCGGGCGTGACCGGTGCCACGTCCAGGCCGGCGAGCCGGTCGCGGCCGTCGTGCAGTCGTACCCGGGCGGCGGCATAGCCGCCAGTCGTGATGATGGCGGCGGTCATGCCGCGCAGCAGGTCATCGGGACCTTCCGCGTGGACGAGCGCGCGGTTGCCGGCAGATACGGTGTGCAGGGCGCGGGTACGCTCGGTCACCAGGGCCTCCAGGGCCATCTGTGACTGGCGCATGGCCAGATGGCTCTTGACCCGTACCAGCACCTCCTCGGCGACGAAGGGCTTGGTGATGTAGTCTACCGCCCCGGCGGCGAAGCCCCGCAGCTTGTCTTCAGGCTCGCGCAGGGCGCTGAGGAAGATCACCGGGATGTCGGCGGTTTCAGGGGCTTCCTTCAGGCGCCGGCAGACCTCGAAACCGTCGAGGTCCGGCATGCGGATGTCCAGCAGGATCAGCGCGGGCCGCCGCTCGGCGACCGATTCCAGCGCCATGCGGCCGCCCGGCGCCACGCGCACCGCCAGCCCCGCCTGCTGAAGCACGTCGACCATCAGGCGCAGGTTGCTGGGGTTGTCGTCCACCACGAGGATCCCTTCCCCCACGTTGGCGGGGACTGCCGGATCCATGTGGCCGGAAGGGGCCGCCGGGCTCATGGTTGGGAGGCTCCGAGCGCGTCGAGGATGTCCTGGTAGCGGAATGCGTCCACGGCCTGGCGCAGCGCGATGGCCGTCTCCGGGTGCTCGTCCCCCAGGGCTGCGACCCAGGCTTCCAGGGCCTGCAGATCGCCGGACCGAACGTCGCGGGCCAGCCGGTCACGGCGTTCCGACGCCAGGTTTTGCAGCTGCGTGGCCAGGGTCCGGGTGTCCAGGGCCTCATCGTGCGCGGCCCCGGTTCTGGCCCCGGCGTCGGGGCCGGCGTCCGTATACGGTCCCGAGTCTGGGTCTGCGTCGGCGTATCGGAATTCCACGCCCAGGTGGCGCTCCAGCGTGCCGAAGATGTCGTTATCGCTGTAGGGCTTGCTGATCAGATCGGCACAGCCTGCCTCGCGGACCTCACGGGTCTGGGCGAGGGAGGCCGAGGCGGTCAGTGCGACCACCACCGTGTCCTGGCCGCCGGGGGCCTCGCGGATAGCGCGCGTGGCCTGGTAGCCATCCATGCGCGGCATGCGCATGTCCATCCACACGAAGTGCGGCTGCCATTCGCGGTAGACCTCCACGGCCTCTTCACCATCCGCCGCCAGACGGACATCGAATCCGGCCTCTTCCAGCTGCCGCTGCAGCAGGATGCGATTGGATTCGGAGTCGTCGGCCACCAGGATGCGCCAGGCCGGCTGATCCGGCGCCAGGCCCAGCACCCGACGCGCGGCGGGGGCCGGTGTATGGGTGGCGTCGTCCACCACTTCCAGCGGCAGGTCCACGCTGAAACGCGACCCCTGACCCGGCGCACTCGAGACATCCACCGAACCGCCCAGCAGTTCCGCGAACTGGCGGGTGATCGACAGCCCCAGGCCGGTCCCCTCGGTGGTGCCGGCCGCGCCACCCTGAACGAAGGGTTCGAATATGGATTCCTGCTGTTCCGGCGGGATGCCGGGGCCGGTGTCCTCCACGCCCAGCTGCAGGCGCCGTTCGCCCGCCGGATCTTCCCGCGTCTCGGCGCGGAGCTCGACGCCCCCGGTTTCGGTGTACTTGATGGCGTTGCCCACCAGATTGATCAGGATCTGGCGCAGCTTGCGCGCATCGCTGCGGATGAAGCGGGGCAGCTCGGGATCGGTGTCCAGGGTCAGCGTCAGGTTCTTCTCCCGGGCTCGTGCGCCCAGCGTTGCAACCACATCCTCCAGGGTCTGCGGCAGGTCCAGCGTGACCGGCTCCATGGTCAGGCGGCCGGACTCGATCCGGGCCATGTCGAGCACGTCGTTGATCAGCGACAGGAGGTGATCGCCGTTGCGTTCGACCAGGCCGAGGTGGTCGCGCTGTTCGCCCGTGAGGTTGCTGCCCCGTGCCGCCAGGCGCGAGAACCCGAGGATCGCGTTCAGCGGGGTGCGCAGCTCGTGGCTCATGCTGGCGAGGAAGACGCTCTTGGCGCGATTGGCGTCTTCCGCCTGTCGCCGGGCCTCGTCCAGTTCGGCGGTGCGTTGTTCGACGCGGCGCTCCAGTCCGGTGTTCAGCTCGCGGATCTGCTGTGCGGCGGCATGCTGGGCACGGACGTCGCGACTCAGGCGCCGGGCGCCCGCACTCAGTCCGGCCAGGCCCAGCAGCCAGACGCCGGACAGCGCCGCCAGCGTGACCGTGGCGGTCTCCGCCTCGCGTTCGCGGTGGTCGTCCAGGGGCACGGCCACGGACACGCCGCCGCGGATCTCTCCCACCTCGTATCCCTGATGGCCGTGGCATTCCAGGCAGCCGCGCTCCACGCGCATGGGCGCCATGTAGCGCAGATGGGGCTCCTCGTCGATGTCCGCCACCTCCAGGCGTTCTTCGGCGCCTTCATGGAAGGCCTGCAATGCCTCCTCTTGCCAGGGATCGGGGGCGTTTTCCGGCCGCAGGGGCTGCAGGCTGGTGATGCTGCCGCGCACCCCGAAGAGGTCGCCGAACTGCTCGTTGAGGTGGCGCAGCATGTAGGCGGGGTTCATCAGGGTCAACTCCTGACCCGAGGGCGTAGTGATGTTCCGCTCCGGCAGGTGTGCCAGGTACGGGTTGGGCTGGACCAGATCGCTCACCGGCACGTAGACCCCGCTGTGCAGGGTGCCCCAGAAACGGAAGGCCTGATCCTTGTTGAAGTTCGCCTGCGCCTCCTGATAGGCGAGATCCAGGGTCATCGTCCGGAAGTGGTCCAGCAGCCACAGGCTCAGCCCGGCAAAGAACAGGGTCCACACAAGCGCCGCCAGCGCCACGTACTTCCGCAGGTGTCGCAGTTGCGCCCGGAAGGCGGGGTCGTGCGCGTCGGACATCGCTCGGACCTGCCTGTGAAGAAGTTCACAGTGTAACAGGCCACGAGGTCCATATCGGGCTCCGGGTGGCGGGATTCGCCCGTATGCCCCCGCCCGGTGCACAATACGCCTCCTTCTGGCCTGCAGGACGCCTCAGGCGGCACCCCGGAGATGGATCATCGGCAATGACGGCTTTATCACCCGAAGCAGAGGTCCGGGCGGCGGTGGAGCAGTACTTCGATCGCTACTTCCGCGAGCGCGACCTCGTTGCTACATGTGAGCTGCTGAGCCCCTCCATGCACGGCATCGGGACCGGTTCCGGCGAGGTCTGCTTTACCCGGGAGGCGTCCGAGCAGCTCTACCGGCACGACATCGAGCAGGCGCCGAATCCGGTGGAATACTCCCTGCGGGACCTGCATGTGTCGTTTCCGGCGCAAGGGGTGGCGATCGCCAGCTGTGTGCTGGATCTGCACACGACCATTGCGCGTCAGGCCGTGCGCTTCAACGGAGTGCGGCACAGCCTGGTGTGGAGCCGGCACGATGACGTCTGGCGCCTGGAGCACATCCACGTGTCCTTCCCCGGTGTGGAGCACGGGGACGATGAAGCCTACCCGGTCAAGGAGCTGGAAGACCGCAATGCGGTGCTGGAGCGAAGGGTGGACGAGCGCACGGCCGAGCTCCATGAGGCGCTGGAACGGATCGATCGTCTCGCTCGCACCGATTCGCTGACCGGCCTGGCCAACCGTCGCAGCATCGATGAAACCCTGCAACGGGCCCTTGCGCGGACGGGTGGCGGGGCCTCGGCGCTGGCCGTGATTCTGCTGGATCTGGACCGGTTCAAGCGGATCAACGACGTGCACGGTCACCTTGAGGGAGACCGGATCCTGAAGGCGCTGTCCGGCATCCTGGCGCGGGCTGTCGAGGGCGCGGGCCACGTCGGGCGCTGGGGCGGCGAGGAGTTTGTCATCATCGCCCACGAGATGGATCTGACCGTCGCCTCGCAGCTTGCGGAGACCCTCCGTGGCGAGATCCACGGCCTGCGTGATCCCGACGGGGTCTCCGTGACCGGCAGTCTGGGCGTGGTGGAGGCTCGTGCCGGGGATACTCATGAAACCCTGATGGCGCGTGCGGACCAGGCCCTGTATGCCGCCAAGGCCGGCGGACGCGATCGCGTGGAGCGCGGCTGACCCCCACGGCTCTCGCGTTTCGTGTATAGTGCGCGGCTGACCGTGTGGTCATTCCTTTTCGCCGGGCCCGGGGCACGCCAGTGCCGTCGCTGTTTCCGGCCCGTGTGAGTACTGTGTGATGTCCGAATCTCCCTCCTTTGACCAGCTCGGTCTGTCCGAGCCGCTGGTCCGTGCCCTGTCGAATCTGGGCTTTGCCACCCCCACCGCGGTTCAGGCCGCCTGCATCCCCGCCCTGCTGGGTGGTCGCGACGTGCTGGGCGAGGCCCAGACCGGCACCGGCAAGACCGGTGCGTTCGGCCTGCCGCTGGTGGATGGCGTGGACGCGGCCCTGAAGGCGCCGCAGGCCCTGGTGCTGGCCCCCACCCGCGAGCTGGCCGGTCAGGTGGCCGACGCCCTGAGCGGTTTCGCGGCGGGTCTGGACGGCATCGAGATCCTGCCGGTCTACGGCGGCCAGCCGATGGGCCAGCAGCTGCGCGCCCTGCGCGACGGGGCCCAGGTGGTGGTTGGCACGCCCGGCCGCGTGGCGGATCACGTCCGCCGCGGGAGCCTCGATCTGTCCAGCCTGCGCATGGTGGTGCTGGACGAGGCCGACGAGATGCTGCGCATGGGCTTCGTCGAGGAGATCGAGTGGCTGCTGGAGCAGACCCCGGCCGAGCGCCAGACCACGCTGTTCTCCGCGACCATGCCGGCGCCGATCCGGCGCATCGCGCACCGCCACATGCGCGAGCCGGAAGAGATCCGCGTGGGTGCGGGCAACGAGGCCGGCGTCGACATCGACCAGAGCTACTGCCTGGTCGATCAGCGCAACAAGCTCGAGGCCCTGACCCGCCTGATGGAGACCGAGCCGGATCTGGACGCGGCGGTGGTCTTTGCCCGTACCAAGGCGGCGACGGTCGAGATCGCCGATCGGCTGGGCGCCGCCGGCGTGGCCGCATCGGCGCTCAACGGCGACATGGAGCAGGGCGAGCGCGAGCGCGTGGTCGCCAACCTGCGCGACGGTCGTCTGGACGTGATCGTGGCCACCGACGTGGCCGCACGGGGGATCGACGTCCCGCGCATCAGCCACGTGTTCAATTTCGATGCCCCGGGCGATGCCGAGGTCTACGTGCACCGCATCGGGCGGACCGGCCGCGCCGGGCGCAAGGGCCGCGCGATCCTGTTCCTGGAGCCGCGCAAGCGGCGCATGCTGAAAGACATCGAGCGCCTGACCGGCAAATCCGTGCGTGAACAGGCCGTGCCCGACCGTGAGGCGGTGCGGGCACGGCGCGAGGATCGCTTCGCCGAACGCGTGCGGGCTGCCGTGGCGGATGACGCCGGGGTGCGTCACGCGGCCCTGGTGGAACGCCTGCTGGCCGATGGCGAGACCTCGCCGCAGGATCTGGCCGGTGCCCTGGTGGCGCTGGCCACCGAGGGCTCCCCGCTGGATGCCTCCGCCACCGCCGGTGCCGACCCGCTGGCCGGCGCGGCCCGTGCTGCGCGCGACGAGCGCTCCGGTGGCCGCGACAAGGGCGAGCGCAACAACAAGCGCCGCGAAGGCGGCCGCCAGGGCGATCGTGATGCAGGTCCCGAATCCGGCATGGTGCGCTACTACATGCCCGTGGGCCGCACCCACGGCGTGGCGCCGGGCGCGATCGTCGGCGCGCTGGCGAACGAGGGCGGGCTCAAGGGCCGCGACATCGGCCGCATCGGCCTGCAGCAGGAACACTCGCACGTGGATCTGCCGGAGAGCCTGGACGAGGGCGCGATCCGCAAGCTGGGCGGCATTCATGTCGCGAACCGTCGCCTCGGGCTGACGCTGGAGATCCCGGCGCCGCAGGGCCCGGGCCACGACACGCCGGCGCGCAAGTCGAAGCCCGCATCCCGCAAGCCTGCCGGCGGCAAGCCGGCCACCGGCAAGCGCCCCGCGTATCAGGCGACGGGCAAGGGCCCCGGACGGGCTTCGGGCAAGGGCCAGGGCAAGAACAGTACCGGAACCCTGGGCATCCGCCGCAAGGCCGCCAACGGCTGATCGCCGAAGAGGCGGCCGGGGACCGGCTCAGATCCTCAGCTTTCGCAATGCTCGCAGACGGCGTCGGCGGAGGCGTCGTCCGGATATCCGCCCAGCCGCCGGCGGACCTCCTCCTCGTCCATCGCCCGGATATCTTCGGCCAGGCGGTCGAGGTGCGTGAGGATGGTCGCGGAGCACTGCTTGAGATGGGGTAGCAGCTCCCGAGCCCGGTCCAGCCGCCGGGTGTCGTCGAACCCGGTGGAACCGAACAGCCGTGCCAGCGGTGTCGGCTTCTCGGTCTGTTCCTCGAACAGGATGTTGAAGATCCGCCGGTAGGTGGCGTGGAGTTCGTCGTGCGGCGGTTCGATCCGGCAGTAGGATGCCAGATCCGACAGGCCGCGCCCTTCGCCGTAGTACCACTGGCCGAACTTGCAGTCGGTGGGGGCGACCGGGACCTTGTCCTGGTCCAGCGGGATCCCTTCGATCAGTCCGTGGGCGTAGCTGACCCACATCTTGTGGCTCAGCCGGGCGCGGTGGATCCGCTTGATCACGTCCGCTTTGGTCATCTTCGTCTCTCCGAGCGACGCGGAGCGCCGCGGCAGAGGGGGTATTCAGGGATGAAGCGATCCCAATTCTGGCCTGCCTGCGGCGCGGATGGGACGACCGGAATGCGGAACCGTTCACGGTTCCGCACATCGTCCGGGAGTCAGTCGGCGGTTTCGTGCTCGAGGTGGTCGATCAGGCGCTGGATGTCGGCGGGGTCGGCCGCGGCGGGGAGGCGCTCGAGGACACGCTGGCGGCGCGCTTCCGGCGTGAGGGGGGCGCGCTCGTCGAGCACGCCACGCTCGCGCAGGAATTCGTGCAGCTGTTCGCGATGGCCTGCCCGCAGGCGCTGTTCCGTGCCGCTGGCCATGGTGATCGGGTGCTGCTGCAGGCTTTCCAGCAGGGCCTGCGGGTCGCCTTCGAGTTCCGTGGCGCGCTGCGCCACGCCCTCCAGCGCGTTGTCGGTGAGCACGCCGGCATCACGGGCCTCCTCCAGCAGGCCCCGGTCCACCGTCCGGTTGCGGCCGATGCGCCGGGCCGCAAGCCAGTGTTCCAGCGCGAGGGAGCGATATGCCAGCGTGGCGCGCCGGTGCTCGTCGGGCAGGGCGCGGTGTGCGATCCGTCCATCCAGCAGGCTGCGCAGCGGGCCCACCCGATCGACCCGCCAGACCTGCATCAGGTCGCGCGCGGTCGCGGGATCATCGAACAATACATGCAGCAGGTGGACGTCTTCGGCGGGCCCCGTCGGGTCCGGTCGTGGCACCCCCAGTTCGCGTGCCCAGGCGGCCAGGTCCTTGCCGGCCGGCTCCGGGATGGCGGGAGCCGCGGGGAGCTCGAACCGGGCAGGTTCGGTCGCCTCCGCGGGGAGCCCGCGCAGCGCCTGCAGATCCACGCGGTGCGGCCATTCGCCGGTGGCCTGGTGCCATAGCTGAACCTCGTAGTCGCTGGCGGCCAGGTACAGGATCTGGCGATCCCCGTCGCGGGCCAGTTCCTGCAGGGTACGGAACATCACGCGGGCGCGTTCGGGGTCGGTGGTGGCCAGGGCCTCGTCGATCAGCAGCGGCCAGTGCCCTGCTCCCTCGGTCGCCTCGCGCGTCTCGACCCGGGCCAGGCGCAGCGCCAGCAGCAGCTGCATGCGGGTTGCAGTGGAGAGTTCGCCGGGGGGGCGCAGTGCACCCTGCACGCGGTCCTCGCCGACAAAACCGTCCTCGTCCTCGCTCAGCCGCAGCGCCCACTGGTGGTGGGTGAAGCGGGCAAAGGCCTCGCGCGCGCGGCGCAGCAGTTCCGGTTCTTCCTCGCGGCGGAACTCCTCCTGGATGTCGTCGAGCAGGAAGCGCCCGGCTTCGGCGTCCAGGGCTTCGTCGCGCCGACGTTCCAGGTCTTCGCGGGCATTCTGCTCGGCCGCCAGGGCCTGCTCGCGCTCCTGCTGGCGTCCGGTCTGCTCGATGCGTTCGCGGATCTGGCTGCGCTCCTCCTGCAGGGCCTCCAGTCGTGCGGCCCGGTCGGCGGCCTCGTTCCGGCGCCGCTCGAGGGTGTCGCGATCGCCGGGGCCGTCTCGGGAACCGGCCAGGGTCAGCAGGTCCGGGCGGGATTCCAGCTCGCGAACCCCGTCGTCCCGCCGCCGGCGGGCGTCGTCCCGTTCCTGCCGCAGCGCCTGCCAGGCTTCACGTTGCTGCAGACGGTGATCGAGGAGATCGCGCTGGTCGGGTTCCAGACCGGCATCGGCCATCTCGCGCGCCTGCTGACGGTCGATCTCCTCCAGCGAGGTCTCCAGGCGGCGGCATTCGCGGTCCATCTCCGCGATGCGGCGTTCGGCCTCGGCGGCGTCGCGGGCGCGGGTCCGCAGGGCCTCCACCGCCGGGGCCCGGGCCTCGGGGTCGGGCCAGCGGGCCAGGGCGTCCTGCAGTTCGCGTGCGAGCGTGCGGGTGCGTTCCGCGATCTCCGCGCGTCGGGCCTCGGCCTGGTGCAGGGTCAGCTCCGCCTGCTGCAGGGCGCGGGTGCGCTCGAGGAAGTCGTCCAGCCGTCCGGCCAGCGCGGGGTCGAAACCGGCCTCGCGCGTGAATGCCGCCGCTTCCTCCTCGAGTTCCCGCAGCTCGGCATCCACGCGGTCACGTTCGCCCCGCAGGGTTTCGGCCTCCTCGAAGCGCCGGCGGGTCATGCGCAGCTCGTCGCGCCGGCGTTCGACGGTCTCGAGCAGGGCGCGCACGGCGTCCGCATCCGCTTCCCGCAGTGCTTCGCCGGCAGCCGGCTCCAGGCCCAGCGCGGCGAAATCCCGCGCAAGGCCGTCGCGCCGAGCGTCGCGCGCGCGGCCCTCGTCGGTGCGGCGCAGGCGTGGCGGCAGCAGCCGGGGAAAGACCAGCGGCAGCAGCGCGAGCAGCATCAGGCCGCCGCCGAGCGCGGCCAGCCAGCCCGGTCCCAGGATCCCGCCGACCACCGCGATGCTGCCGCCGAGCCCGGCCCCGACCACCGTGGGGAGCACGGGACGCGCGGGTTCCGCGGGCTCCGCCAGGGTCAGCCAGTCGTGCAGCAGACGGGCGCCGCGCTCGTGGCGCTGCAGGTCCTCTTCCGGCGAGGTGTCCGGGGCGCCCTGCAGACGGGCCTGCAGGGCTGCGTGGCGGTCTTCCAGCTCGCGGCGGCGGCGGGCGAGATCGCGCGCGCGGTCGAGGCTGGCGTCGTCCAGACGGGGCAGCTCGCGGGCCGCGGCCGCGCGGGTGTCCAGCCGGGCGATCGCGTGCTCGCGCGCGCTGCGGGCGTCGGTGCATTCCCGCTCGGCGGTGGCCAGCGCCTGTTCCTGCTGGTGCAGTTCGTCGAGGCGCCCGCGCAGGCGGTCGAGTTCGGCCTCGTCCGGCCGCCGTTCCTGCAGGCCGGTGGCCGCGAGCTGCTCGCGGGCCTGCTCGCGGCTGCGCCCGGCGCGGTCCAGGTCGTCGCGGACGCGTTCGCGCTGCTGCTCCAGCTCGTCCAGGCGTGCGGCTTCGCGGCCGGTGAGGCGGTCCATGTCCGGCGGGAATTCCGCCAGCCGCGCATCCAGGCCGCGCAGGGCCTGCTCGGCTTCGTACAGCCGCAGGGCGGCGTCCAGGGCACGGCCTTCCTGCTCCGCGTCGCGGGCCTGTGCAATGGCCCGGTCCAGCTCCGGCAGGCGACGTTCCTGCTCGGCCACTCCGTGCTGGTGGCGTTCCACCTCCTCGCGTTGCCGGCGCGCCTGCTCCAGCGCGCGGCGCTCCCGATGTCCGGCGCGCGGGGCGGACGTAAACAGCGCCTCGCGCAGGGCCGGCAGGTCGAGCCCGCCGTTGAGTTCGCGCCGCAGGTGGCGGGCCAGGGCCTGTTCCCCGCGCCCCTGGATGCGGACCAGGTCCTCGACGCCGATCAGGTAGCTGTCCAGCAGGTCGGGGGGCGGCGGAGCCGGCGGATCCGCGGGCCGGCCGTCGCATTGCCACGTGACGTGGGTGCCGTTGCGGTCCACCGTCCAGCGGTGCTCGCCATCGTGAAAGCCCGCGGTCAGGGACAGCTGGTGCGGATCGCCCGCGCGGTGACCGGCCAGCAGGTAGCGCAGCGCACGGATCAGACTGCTCTTGCCGGAGGCGTTGGGTCCGGTGACGAAATTGATGGTCGGGTCCAGCTCGTTGACGGAAAAACTGCGGTCGATGCCGGGCAGTCGGCGGATGTCGATATGCTGCAGTTTCACGGGCGGGCCTCCGTGTCCGGATCGGCCAGCAGGTGTTCCAGTAGCCGGCTGCCGCTGTCGGCCAGGCGCGCAGCGACGGCCTCGTCATCCAGTCCGGCCTCGGGCAGGCCGCGCCAGCGGGCGTCGGTGGCGACCGAAGCCAGGCGCTCGCGTGCCTGTTCCAGCAGGGCGCGGCGGTCGGGATCGTCGACGGGATGTTCCAGCAGCCGCAGGCGGCGGGCGAGCAGGCCGGCGTGGTCCTGGCGCCGTGCCAGCTCGTCGAGATCGACGGGCGGGCGGGTGTCGGCAAGGATGCGTTCGATGAAGGTGAAGCGCTCGGGGCTGGCGGCAATGCTTTCCTCGCGGTGCTCCTCCAGTTGCTGCGCGACCTCGCCGGCCAGGGTGGTTTGTCCGGTCAGGCGCAGGCGCAGGCCGAGGGCGCGTGGCGGGGCGGGGCGCGCATCGAGTTGGGCTTCCAGCTCGCGCAGGCCCTGCAGCAGGCGCGTGCGGGCCTGCTCCGGGGCCTCGAGCCCGGTGAGGTCCAGATCCAGTCGCGCCCAGTGCAGCGGCGCCAGGCATTGCTGTTCGATCGATCGGATGCGGTCGCCTTCGACGGTGATCAGCCACGGGCCGCGGGAGCCGTGTTCGCCGGGGTGCAATCCGGTAACGGACCCCAGGTAGCCGCCCGAGTAACGCGGCGCAGCCGACGAGGTTCCCGGTCCGGCGAGCGTGTCCAGGGCATCGGGTCGATGGATATGCCCCAAAAGCCATGCGTCCAGCCCGGCGGCGGCGAGTTCGGCGGAGCTGACCGGGGCGTAGTGCGAGTCGCGCGCGTCGCGGTCGGCGTGCAGCAGGCCCAGTTGAACGCCGGCCGCCGCGCCTTCGCCCCGCGCATGGAAGTCATGTCCGGCGAGCGGGCTGGTGGTCACCCGCCGCGACGGGAACGACCAGCCGTGCAGGGTCACCCGGTCCTCGTCCGTACCGAGGGTGAGGCGCTCCCAGGTCCCGCCACGGCCCAGCAGGTGGAAGCCCTCGAGTTCGTCGGCCAGGCGTGGCAGCACGGTGACATCGTGGTTGCCGGCGACGCCCACCACGGTGATGCCGGCCTGATCGAGCTGCCGAATCCCCTGCAGCAGGAGGCGGTAGGCCTCGAAGAAGTCGTCCTCGCGCTCGACCAGGTCACCGGCCAGTGCTACCGCGTCCACCTGCTGTTCGATGGCCAGGCGGACACAGCGCTCCCAGGCCTCGGCCGGGCCCAGTTTGGCGCCGTCGTCGGCCAGCGCGGCTGGCAGGCTGGCCGGCCGGCGCCCCAGGTGCATGTCGCCCACGGCGAGGATTCGAACGGGCATGGAGATCCCTTTCCGGTATTCGGGGCCCTATGGTCGCATCGCCGCATACAGGGGAGAAGTGGGGCCGCCCCCTGTATCCGGAGGGGGACAGGAGTGTCCCAGGTGGGTGATGCTGGTGGAGATCACAACGGAACCTTTTCGGGGGGCAACGCCATGAAGGACTTCAGCATGCGGGAGACCCTGGGTCTGCTGCGCAGTACCGCACCGTTTCTGGTGTTCCGTTTCGTCATCTACGTGGGGATCACGCTGGCGTACGTGATCGGCACGGGGGTCGGTGCGGGCCTCGGCTACGGGATCGGATATATCGGCGACAACCCCGGGGTATTCGGTCTGTGGGGCGGCTTCATCGGCTTCGGCCTGGTGGGCGCGGTGGTGTACTTCTTCCGCGAATACCTGCTGTACATCGTCAAGGCCGGGCATATCGCGGTGCTGGTGGAGCGCATGGACGGGCAGGAGCTGCCGCAGGGCCGCGGCCAGATCGAGCACGCGCGCGAGGTGGTGCAAGAGCGCTTTGCCCAGGCCTCGGTGCTGTTCGCGGTGGATCAGCTGATCAAGGGCGTGCTCAAGGTCTTCAACCGGGCCTTCTTCAGCATTGCGGCGCTGATCCCGCTGCCCGGTACGAAGGGTCTGGCGAGCTTCATCAACACGGTCATTAACCTGTCGCTCACCTATCTGGACGAGGTGATCCTCGCCTACAACATCCGCACCCGGGCCGAGAACCCGTGGGCAGCCAGCCGCACCGCGCTGATCCTGTATGCGCAGAACTACAAGGCGTTCCTGAAGAACGCGTTCTTCCTTGCCTTCTTCATCTGGGGCATGACCTTCCTCGTGTTTCTCGTCATCCTTGCCCCCGTCGCCGGCCTGGTGGCGCTGATCCCGGCGCTGGCCGGCCCGCTGACGGTGATCATCGCCCTGGTGCTGGCCTGGGGCGTGAAGCAGGCGGTGATCGAGCCGGTCGGCATGGTCGCGCTGATGCAGGTGTTCAACCGCGTGACCGAAGGACAGGAGCCCGACCCGGAATGGGAAGGGCGGCTGGAAAAACTGACCGGCAAGTTCGGCGAGATGCGGCAGAAGGCCGCGGCCTGGACGGGCGGCTCCGGGCGTTCCGATGAGACGGACGATATGGCGACGGCCGGTGCCGCCAGCAGTGGTGGTGAAGGGGCTGACAGTGATGCCCCGACAACAGGCCCTGGCGAGCAGGATCCCGAAGATCGTGGGCGGGACGCCCCGGATCGGGGCGTTAGGTAAACGCCGGTTCATCGACCCGGGTTTATCGACCCGGATTTATCGCAGTTTCGCCGAGGCACACGGATGTGCCCCGATCAGCCGACCCTCCGTTTGGAGGGGGGCACCGGCTGGCCTACAATCAACGGAATGCGCCTTCGTCCCGAGCATATAAAAGCAATCCGCGAGGTCGTGCGCCGAGAATGCGGTGCGAGCGCCCGTGTTCGGCTGTTTGGCTCGCGTCTGGACGATGCAGGGCGAGGTGGCGATGTCGACGTGCTGGTTGAGCTGGATGACCCGGTCGAGCGCCCGGCCATGCTTTCCGCCCGTCTCTCGGCCATGATCAGCCGCCGGCTCCAGGGGCGTGCAGTGGACGTTGTCCTCTCCGCCCCGAACATCACCCGGAGCCCGGTTCATGACATTGCCGAAAGAGAAGGGCAGCTTCTGTGAAGCTCGGGCACGAACAACTGGAACGTCTGCGGTTTCTCGCGCGTGTCGTACAGCGTGAGCAACAGCATCTTCTGACCACCGACCAGCGCGTATTCAACGAGCCATTCACCCAGGCCCGTGCGCGCGACCTCGCCGAGAAAGTAGACGAGGCCGAACGAGTGGAAGCCTTTGTCAGCCGATTTGGCCGCCTTCAGGATACCCTGGGGGACAAACTGCTCCCGCTCTACCTCGAAGCGCTGGGAGAACATGTTGGCGCCGCCATTGACAACCTTGACCGAGCCGAAAAGCTGGGGCTGATGCCTTCGAGTGACGACTGGCTGGCCATGCGGAAACTGCGCAACCAGATGGTGCACGAATATATCGAGGACCCAGTGACCCTTGCCGACGCCCTGCAAACGGGGCACGAATTCGTGCCGACGTTGCAGTCTGTCGTTCAGGCATTCCTGACTGACATGCGCGCCCGTGGCTGGACCATTGCGGAGACATGACAGACGACCCGTTTAGAGATCACGGTGGCCCTCTCATGTCATTGGCTGCTTCTGGTTCTGCGGGCTAAGATCGCCAGTGATCAGCTCCCGTGAGAAGCATTCCGTGCCCGAATCGGCCCGTCCGCCATCCGATGTCCCCGAAGCCGATTCCGAAGTGGAGGGCGCGCGCCGGCTGGCGGAGCGGCTGAAGGCGCGTTACCGCAAGCGGATCACCGGCGAGCTGGTGATGCCCGCGCGGCCGGCCAGCACCGCGCCTATCCCCGACGACCTCGATCCGGCGATCGCCACCGCGCTGCGGGCGCGCGGCGTCGAGCGGCTGTACAGCCACCAGCGGGCGGCCTGGGATCGGGTGCGTGCCGAGCATCACACCGTCGTGGTCACCCCCACCGCCTCGGGCAAGACCCTGTGCTACAACCTCCCGGTGCTGCAGGCGGCGCGCGAGCGCAAGGCGCGCGCGCTGTACCTGTTCCCCACCAAGGCCCTGTCACAGGACCAGGTGGCCGAGCTGATGGAGCTCAACGAGGCCGGCGATCTGGGCGTGCGCGCCTATACCTTCGACGGCGATACCCCGGGCGATGCGCGCAAGGCGGTGCGCACGCGCGGGGACATCGTGGTCACCAACCCGGACATGCTGCATCAGGGCGTGCTGCCGCACCACACCAAGTGGGCGCAGTTCTTCGAGAGCCTGGAGTACGTGGTCATCGACGAGACCCACAGCTACCGCGGGGTGTTCGGCTCGCACGTGGCGAACGTGATGCGCCGGCTGCGCCGGGTCTGCCGCTTCTACGGCGCGGATCCGGTGTTCATCCTGAGCTCCGCGACCATCGCCAACCCGCAGGAGCTGGCGGAAGGGCTGGTGGGCGCACCGGTGGAGGCGATCACCGAGAGCGGCGCGCCGGCCGGCGAACGCCACCTGCTGCTGTGGAATCCGCCGGTGGTGAATGCCGATCTCGGCATCCGCGCCTCGGCGCGCTCGCAGGTCACGCGTATCGCGCGCACGGCCATGCGGGCGAAGCTGTCCACCATCATCTTCGCGCGCACGCGGCTGATGGTGGAGATCATCACCCGCTACATGAAGGACGTGTTCGACAACGACCCGCGCAAGGCGGCGCGGGTGGCCGCGTACCGTGGCGGCTATCTGCCGAACGAGCGCCGCGAGACCGAGAAGGCGCTGCGCGGCGGCAACGTGGACTGCGTGATCGCCACCTCGGCGCTGGAGCTGGGCGTGGATATCGGCAGCCTGGACGTGTGCCTGCTGACGGGCTACCCCGGCACCATCGCCAGCACCTGGCAGCGGCTCGGTCGCGCCGGACGGCGCAACCGGCCCTCGCTGGGCGTGCTGGTGGCCAGCTCCGAGCCGCTGGATCAGTACATCATTCGCAACCCGGAGTTCTTCCTCGGGCAGTCGCCGGAGCAGGCGCGCATCGCCCCGGACCAGCTGCTGATCCTGCTGGACCACGTGCGCTGCGCGGCGTTCGAGCTGCCATTCCGGCGCGGCGAGACCTTCGGCGGCGAGGACCTGGAGGCCCTGCTCGACTACCTGGAAGAGGAGGGCGTGCTGCACCGCGAGTCCGACACCTGGCACTGGACCGAGGACAGCTACCCGGCGCAGAGCGTCAGCCTGCGCTCGGTGGCCGAGGGCAACTTCGTGGTGGTGGATACCAGCGACGGGCAGCAGAAGATCATCGCGGAGGTGGATTTCTCCAGTGCCGCCGAGACCCTGTACGAGGGGGCGATCTACCTGGTGCAGGCGGTGCCCTACCAGGTCGAGCACCTCGACTGGGACGGGCGCAAGGCCTTCGTCACCCGCACCCGCGCCGATTACTACACCGACGCCATCGACTACACCCGGCTGAAGATCCTCGACGACTTCGAGCGCAGCGCGGCCGGGCAGGGGGAGGCCGCGCGAGGCGAGGTGCATATCGTCCGCCGCATCCCGGGCTACAAGAAGATCCGCTACTACACCCACGAGAACATTGGCTACGGCAATATCAATCTGCCGGATCAGGAGATGCACACCACCTCGGTGTGGTGGCAGATGGCGCCGGAGGCGCTGGAGGAGCATTTTGCCTCCCGCCACGAGGCGCTGGACGGCTTTCTCGGCGCGGCCTACGCGATGCATCACGTCGCCGCGCTGGTGGTGATGTCGGAACCGCAGGATCTCGGTCGTGCGGTGGGTGACGGCGACGCCCGCTGGTTTGCCACCGTGGGGGCCGGCGGGCGGGGACAGCTGCGCACCCTCGACGGCGGCGAGCGCGACCCCGAGCAGGAAGCGCGCTTCCGACCGGCGGTGTTCCTGTACGACAACTATCCCGGGGGCGTGGGGCTGTCGTCGCCGCTGTTCGATGCGCGGGCGCGGGTGGTCCGCGACGCCCTGGCCTTGATCCACAACTGCGGCTGTGCCCATGGCTGTCCCGCCTGCATCGGCCCGATTCTCGCCAGCGACGAGGTGCGCGGGTTCTCGCCCAAACAGGCGGCGCTGACCGTGCTGGAGGCCCTTGGCGAGGGGGCGGCGGCATGAGCCTGTCCGACCGGCTGAACACCCTGCGACGGCAGGCCGGCGTGACCCCGGAACGGCGCACCGCGGACGAGGTTGTCCGGGACGGGGCCGGACCCTCCGGTTCGGCCCCCGGGGGTTCGGAAGCCGGCCCTGCGGATGCCGCAGGCGGGACGGCCCCCGGGATCGAATCCGGGCAAGAAACCGGTTCGATGACGGACGCCTCCGCAGATCCGGGGGGTGCGTCGGGAAACGAAGGGTCCGTGCGCGAAGGCCGGGCGCCAGCGACCGGGCAGGGCGAAAGCCCGCAGCGCGCCCGCGCCCTGGCCGAGCTGCGCGAACGGATCCGGCGTATGGGGGCTGCGCCGAAACAGCCCAGCGCGCAGGATGTCAGGCACTCCGCCGTATCCCCCGCAGATGGGAAGTCAGACGGGGCGAC
Organism: Thioalkalivibrio sp. ALE21; assembly: GCF_003208255.1. NCBI lineage: Bacteria > Pseudomonadati > Pseudomonadota > Gammaproteobacteria > Chromatiales > Ectothiorhodospiraceae > Thioalkalivibrio > Thioalkalivibrio sp. ALE21. The sequence continues at coordinate 83,907 of NZ_QKMA01000009.1, read as the reverse complement.
GGCACCGACCGCGATCCCCAATGGCCCGGCCGTATCCGTTGACGAACTCGCCGAACGTCTCGGCGGCAGCCGCATTGGCGAACACGTGATCCTGCTGGATCGCGAGCTGCCACCGGGGCACGAACATGGCCGGCTGGCTCTGGGGGAGGCCCTGGAGTCGGCGTGGCCGTTCTGGGAGGCCGGCGAACGGGTGGGCTTCATCGACACCGAGACCACGGGGCTGGCCGGCGGTGCCGGGACCGTGGCGTTTCTGGTGGGCCTGGCGACGCCGACCGGCGAGGGCCTGCGCCTGCGCCAGTGGCTGATGACCGCGTTCGCCGGCGAGGCGGCCATGCTGGAGTCGGTGGACGCCGCGCTGGCCGGCTGCGAGCGCCTGGTCAGCTACAACGGCAAGACCTTCGACCTGCCGCTGCTGCGCGACCGCCGGCGCATGCAGCGTCGAAACGATCCGGCGGACAGCGCCCACACCGACTTTCTCCATCCGGTACGCGCGCTGTATGGCCATGCCTGGCCCGACTGCCGCCTGCGCACCGCGGAAGAACGGCTTCTGGGCCTGCAGCGCACCGATGATCTCCCCGGCTCCGACGCGCCGTGGGCGTGGCAGGCGTATCTGCGCTTCGGTCAGGCGGATTTGCTGCAGCGTGTGGTGCGGCACAATGCCGACGATATCTTCAGTCTGGCCGTTCTGGGTCCCGCGCTCGCCGGGGTGCTGGCGGACCCGCCGGCGCAGCTGGCTTCGCCGGAGGGCGCCGCGCGTCTGTTACACCGGCTTCGGGGGCCGGTGGAAGCCCGCCGGCTGCTGCAGCAATGCGAACAACGGCTGAACCCCGCCGGGCGGTTGTGGCTCGCCCGGGAATGGCGCCGCGCGGGTGTCTGGGAACGCGCGGTCGCTCTGTGGCAGTCTCTGGCCGAACAGGGACACCCGGAAGCCATCGAGGCCCTGGCCAAATACCACGAGCATCAGCGCCGTGACCCCGCGACCGCCCTGGAGTGGGCGCGTCGCCTGCCGGATTCTGCCGCCGCGCGTGCACGGTGTGCCCGGCTGGTACAGCGCCTCGGCCGGGATGCAGGCCTGCTCGCCGACGCGAGCCCGGACTCGGCGCCCGATCGGCCAGAGGGCTGGCCTCCCACCGGTTGAAGCCGGGCTGGGCCCCGACCGGTCCGTTCCGGTGCCGGGGATTTGTTACGATCCCGGAATCCCTCGCCACGTCGAGTCCATGCCCATGCGCCTGTCGAACGAAACCCGCGAGACGATTCGCACCACGGTGCGGGAGGTCTTTGGCGAGGAGGCTCGCGTGCTGCTGTTCGGTTCGCGCACGGATGATGCCGCGCGCGGCGGGGACATCGACCTGCTGGTGGAGCTGCCGCAGTCGATGCCGGATCGGCGGTCGCGGGAGCTGACCCTGGTGGCGCGCCTGCAGAGGCGCCTGGGGGATCGCGAATTCGATGTGGTCACCATCGATCCCGATACGACCTGCGAGCCGATTCATCGCGAAGCCCGTCGCACGGGGGTGCCGCTGTGAACGAGGAAAGTTTGCTGCCAGTCGATCGCTTTCTGCAGACGCTGGAGATCGTGCGCCGGGAGGGAGAACATCTGGACTGGAGTCGCGGGCGGCTGGCAGCGGAATCGATCGACGCTGAATGGGTGCGAGCGCTGGACGACGCCCCGGAGCGAGCGGAGCGCATGGAAGCATTCGTGTCCCGTTTCGGCCGCATGCAGGACACCATCGCCGACAAGCTCCTGCCACGCTGGCTTCTCGCGCTGGCGGAAACACCGGGCAGTCAGATCGAGGTCCTCAATCGGGCGGAACGTCTGGGTGTGATCGAGGACCTGGAAGACTGGCTTGAAGTGCGGCGGCTGCGCAACCGGCTGGTGCACGAGTACATGCGCGATCCGGAGACCTTCGCCGAAGACCTTTGTCGTACCCGCGCGCACACGGATATGCTGCTGGACACCTACGAGCGGGTGCGGCGTTTCGCGGTGGAGCGCATGGGACTGGATTCCACGGCGGTGCCCGTATCGCTTGTGGGAGCGAAATAGTGCCGGCATGTCGCTGATCCGGCGCTATCCGCCCAAGGCGCCGGCGCCCCGCCGGGAGATCTTCGGCTGGGCGATGTTCGACTTCGCCAACCAGGCCTACACCCTGCTGATCATTACCGTGATCTTCGGCGATCTGTTCACCCGCGTGATCGTGGGGGACGGGCCGGATTACCGCCTGGGCAACCTGCTGTGGAGCGTGGCGCTGGCGGTGAGCTACGGCCTGGTGGTGGTTCTGGCGCCGCTGGCGGGGTCGATCATGGATGCGACGGCCACGCGCAAGCGGTTCCTGCTGGGTTCATGGCTGCTGACGGTGGTCACCACGGGACTGCTGTATTTCGTCGAGCCGGGGCTGATCTGGTTCGGCATGGCGCTGATCATTGCCTCCAACTTCGGGTACGCCATCGGCGAGTCGTTCATCGCCAGTTTCCTGCCGGACCTGGGCCCGCCGGAGCGGCTGGGCTGGATCTCGGGGCTGGGCTGGGGGCTGGGGTATCTGGGCGGTCTGGTGGCCACGGCGTTTGCGCTGGGGCTTCTGGGCGAGGTGACCGAGGACAACTTCGACCGCATCCGCTGGGTGGGGCCGTTCGCGGCGGCGTTTTTCCTGGTCTCGGCGCTGCCGACCTTCCTGTTCCTGAAGGAGCGCGGTACGCGGCGCCAGCTTGCGCGCCGGGTGCAGCTGGGGCTGGGCTGGCGGCGCGTACTGCAGGCGCTGCAGCGCCTGCGCGAGGATCGCGCGCTGCGCAGCCTGTTCGTGTCGATCTTCTTCCTGATGGCGGGGATCTACATCATCATCGCCTTCACCTTTATCTATGGCTCGCAGGTGATCGAGTGGGACGAGTCCACGCGGGTGACGATGTTCGTCATTACCCAGATCACGGCGATCGTCGGGGCGATCGGGTTTGGGTGGCTGCAGGATCGCGCGGGGCCGGTGCGGATCTACCGCCTGACGCTGATCATGTGGTGCCTGGCGGTGCTGGCGATCTACGCCACGCCCACGCTGGCGGACGCCCTGGCCGCACTGGTGGGCCGCCCGGTGGAGGCGCAGGAGGTGTTTCTGGCGGTGGGTGCGGTCGCCGGGCTGAGCCTGGGGGCGGCGCAGTCGGCCGGCCGCGCGCTGGTGGCGATCATGTCCCCGCCGCGCGAGGCCGGGCGCTGGTTCGGATTCTGGGGCCTGGCGGCCAAGGCCGCGGCGATCTTCGGCCTGCTGGGGCTGGGCCTGCTGCAGGCCTGGCTGGGGCTGGCCAACGCCATCCTGTTCTGTCTGGTGCTGTTCGTGATCGCCCTGATCGCGTCTGCCCCGGTGCGCACGCCCGACCACATCGCGGGCGTGTGAACCGTTGAGCCGGCCGGAGCCGGCTCGCGGTTTGTGGCTCAGTGCGCGTGGTGGCCCTTGTGCAGGTATTCCACGCCGTCGAGGCTTTGCAGATGGATCTCGCGCACCGGGATGAAGCGGGCGCTGCCCGGGGTCACGATCTCTTCGGTCACGCGCACGCGGTAGGGCGGCTCGTGGTTGAGCAGCTGGCCCACGTAGCGCTTGCCCTCGGCCTCCACGCGCACCGGAGTGGTGTCCTCGTAGCGGCTGAAATTGTAGGAGACGTTGCGCGGGTACTGCAGGTTGCCTTCCGAAAAGGTGCTCATCGCCGGATTCTCGCTGTTGGGTTCATGGGATCGCGGCCCATTCTACCCGCTCTGCTTGATGCTGGCGAAGGCATCGAGGGCGGCCTGGCGGCTCTGTTTCAGGTCGACCATGGGGGCGGGATAGTGGGCGCCGAGGCGGGGGCGCAGCTGGTGGATGTCGCGCGCGGAGGCGCGGGCGAGTTCGGGGACGAAGCGCCGGATGTAGGCGGCGTCGGGGTCGAAGCGTTCCCCCTGGCGCTGCGGGTTGAAGATGCGGAAGTAGGGCGCGGCATCGGCGCCGCAGCCGCCGGCCCATTGCCAGCCGAGGGTGTTGGCGGCGAGGTCGGCGTCGACCAGGGTGTCCCAGAACCAGCGCGCCCCGGCGTGCCAGTGCAGCCGGAGGTTTTTGGTCAGGAAGGAGCCGACTGCCATGCGCATGCGGTTGTGCATCCAGCCGGTCTCCCACAGCTGGCGCATGGCGGCGTCGATCACCGGGATGCCGGTGCGGCCCTGCTGCCAGCGCTCCAGGTCTTCCGCCGACTCGCGCCAGGGGAAGGCCTCGAAGCGCTGATTGAGAGGCTGCTCCGGGGTGTGGGGGAAGTGGTACAGCACGTGGTGGGCGAAGTCGCGCCAGCCGAGTTCGCGCACGAAGGGCTCGGCCGGGCCGTCGGTCGGCTCGTACCCGGCCTGGCGCAGGGCGCGCAGGATCTGCGTCGGGCTGATCTCGCCGAAATGCAGATGCGGTGACAGCCGCGAGGTGCCGTCGGTGTCAGGGCGCTCGCGGCATTCGGCGTAGGCGCCCACGCCGTCATCGATGAAGCTCTGCAGACGTTCCAGCGCGGTGCGCTCGCCCGGGTTCCAGGCGGCGGCCAGCCCGCTGTCCCAGCGGATGCGCGGCAGCAGATCCAGGGTTTCCAGCGGTTCCGAGGCCGGGGGCGACGGCGGCGCGGGGATGCGGCTCGGGGCCGGCAGCGGGTCGCGTTCCAGCCCGCGTTTGCAGGCGGCGCGCCAGTACGGGGTGAAGACCCGGTAGGGCGTGCCCTGACCGGTGGCCAGTTCCCAGGGTTCGTGCAGCAGGGCAGCGGCGAAGCTGTGCACCTCCAGGCCGTCCTCGCGCAGCGCGGCCTTGATGGTGGCGTCGCGCGCGGTGATCGCCGGTTCGTACAGGCGGTTCCAGTAGACCGCGCCGGCGCCGGTCTCGTGCACCAGCGTGCGGAGCTGCTCAAGGCTGGGGCCCTGGCGCAGGGTCAGCGTGGCCCCCAGGGCTTCGAGCTCGCCCCTCAGCGCCTGCAGGCTGTGATGCAGCCACCAGCGCGACGCCGCGCCGGGGGCCCAGGGCGCTTCTTCGTCCGGGGCGTGGATGTACACCGGGATTACCGGGCCGCCGCGGCTGAGAGCGGCGTGCAGCGCGGGCTGGTCGGCCAGGCGCAGGTCGCGGCGCAGCCAGACGAGGGCGGGGGGCGGGGTACTCACAGGCGGTCTCCTTTGCGCAGGCGCCGGCGCAGCTCACCCGCGCGAGGTCGTGTTCCCGCGCGCCGCCGAGGACGATCAGCAGCGTGCGCAGGGGCGTCGCCATCGCCTCGGGCCCATCCAGGGGTTCAGCCGCGGCCCAGGTACTGCCAGAGCCGGTCGGCGGCTTCCAGGGGCGCGCCGGGCAGGATTTCCACCGGGCGCTGGCTGTCGAGCTTTGACAGCTCGAGGGCGGCGGAGCCGGCCAGGTAGACCGGCGCTCCGGGTGCCGCCAGGATTCCCTCCACCTGATTGAGGTCCGGGCTGCGCAGCAGGCGCGACGAGCCGTGCAGGACAATCCCGCGCGCACCCAGGGTGCCGACCAGCGACTCCAGCGCGGCCGCACTGGTCGCGTCGAACAACGACAGGGTGGCGAGACCGCGCCGGGCACAGCTGACCTGGAGCAGCATGCCGCCGACCTGCTGATGACCGCCGCCCAGCACCAGGCAGGGCGCCACAGGCCCTTCGCAGGCCCGCAGGGCATTGCGCAGCTGGTCGGCCAGGGCGGCGGTGGCCCAGGCGGAGAATACCGCCAGGCGTACCTCGCCCTCGGGCGAATGGCGGGACTCCTCGCGCAACTGACGATAGACCTCGAGGAAGGCGCGTTCGTGCACCCCGTCCCATCCGTGACGCATCACCAGCCGCGCGTAGGCGCGGTCCAGCTGCTCCACGTCCAGCGGGTCCACCGCGTGGTACAGCGCGTCGGCAATGGGGTCGGCCGTATGCGGGGCAATCCCGGGGCCACTGATCGCGGGCCGTCGGCCGGGTGCCGGCGAGGCGGGTCCGTCGTCCCCCTCGGGTTCGGCGGGATCCTGCGCCGCGGCGTCTTCGTCGCGCTGCAGCACGCGATGGACCTGCGAGACCGGAATGCCCTGGTCCAGCAGTTCCATGATCCGACGGACCCGCCGGATGTCCTCCTCGCTGTAGAGGCGGTGTCCCTTGGGGGTGCGCATCGGGCGGATGAGCCCGTACCGACGCTCCCACGCGCGGAGGGTGACATCATTGATGCCGGTCTCCGCACAGACGTGCCGGATCGGGTACAGCCCCGCCTGCTCGTTCGAGTCGTTGTCGGTTGCGATGGCCATGCTCCGAACTATACAGGATCTGTACAGACCATGTACGAAAAAAGTGGATGCCGGCTCGGGAATTCCGCGAGGGAATGCTTGATCAACTTGAGCGGTCTCACAGACATTACACGTCCGGATTGAGGTAGGCCATGAGTTTCATGAATCCCGTGTCCGAAATGCGCCGCACGCTTGCGGTTCTGGCGGCAGGTCTGGCGCTGGTCCTGGCCGGAGCCCATCCGCTGGCGGCCGAGCCGGCGAATCCGGAGATGGCCGACAGCATTTCCCCGTATCTGCGTCTGCACGCGGAGGACCCGGTGCAGTGGCGGGCCTGGGATCGGGGCCTGCTGGACGAGGCGCGCGAAAGCGGCCGGCCGCTGCTGATCTCCAGCGGTTATTTCTCCTGCCATTACTGTCACGTGATGCACGAGGAAAGCTTTCTCGACGAGGGCATCGCCGAGCGGCTCAATGAGCACTTCATCCCGGTCAAGCTGGACCGCGAGGTGCATACCGCGCTGGACACCTACCTGCTGGAGTTCCAGCGCGCGACCGGGGGCAGCGCCGGCTGGCCGCTGAACGTGGTGGTGATGCCCGAGGGCCATGCGCTGACCGGGGTGGTCTATGCGCCGCGGGATGGCTTTGCCAACTTCCTCGACGGCGTGGTGGAGCGGCTGAGGGCGGATGAGGAGCGCCTGGCCGAACTGGCCGCCGCCGGCTCGCGCGAGCTGGAACAGCGTCTGCGCGACGGGGAACAACCCCTTTCGGCGGAGCGTGCGGCACGCCTGCCGGATGTCCTCTGGAGCCGCATGGAACGCGAAGCGGATGATCTGGGCGGGGGCTTCGGGCAGGAGACCAGGTTCCCGCATTCCCCTTATCTGGATGCACTGCTGACCGCACAGGAAGACACCCGCGCGCCGGACTGGGTCGGAGAATTCCTGAGCATCACTCTGGAAGAGATGGCCGGATCCGGGCTGCGCGACGTGCTGGGCGGCGGCTTCTTCCGTTATTCGGAAACCCCGGACTGGGGTACCCCGCACTTCGAGATCATGCTGGAGGATCAGGCGCAGCTGGCGCGTGTCTACCTGCGTGCTGGCGAGCTCTTCGGGCGCGAGGACTGGACGCGGATCGGCCTGGAGACCCTCGATTTCGTCGGCCGCGAGATGGCCCTGCGCGATTCCGACCCCGGCGCGGCGGGCGCACCGGAGAGCGATTTCCGGGGCTTTGCCTCCAGCCTGTCGGCGCTGGACGACGAGGGCCGCGAGGGCGGTGCCTACCTGTGGCCGGGCACCGCGCTGGACGCCGCGCTGGAGGATCACCCCGAGCCGGAGCTGGTGCGGGCACGTTTCGGCATGGACGGCTCGCCGTCGTTCAGCGACGGCCACCTGCCGGCCGATGGTATGGATACCGCGGCACTGGCCGAGCGCTTCGACCTCGACGAGGACCGGGTGCGCGAGTACGTCGACCGGGGCCGCGAGGCGCTGATCGAGGCGCGTCAGGAGCGCGGCCTGCCGCGTGACGAGAAGGTGCTGACCGGCGCCCACGGCATGCTGCTGTCGGCGCTGGCCGAGGCGGTGCGTCAGGACCTGGGCGAGGAGTACGAGACCATGGGCCGGGACGTGCGCGACTGGCTGGCGTCACGCGCCGACGAGCCGGAGGACCTGCCGGCGCTGCTGGGTCTGCCGGCCAAGGAGGTCGGCCCGGCCACGCTGCCGGACTACGCGTACGTGGCCCGCGGCCTTCACGACTGGGACGCCGCCACCGACAGCGGCGACGGCGAGCGGGTGCGCGCCCTGCTGCGTACCGCCTGGACGCGTTTCTCCGGCGAGGACGGGTTCCGCACCACCGAGGACCCGCCGTTGCCGGGCATGATCGCCGAGCGTTTCCATCCGGCCGTGCACCGCCCGTCGGGGACCACCGCCGTCCTGCAGCTGACGGCCGAACACGCCGCCGCGGATGCGGATCTGGAGTCCGCGCTGGCCGACTATCCGCTGGAGCCGGGGCAGGGCATCGAGAGCAATCCGCTGCACCACGCGGGCCTGATCCTGTGGCTGGAGGAACGCGGGGACGAAGGCTAGACTGCGCCTTTTCCACGCAAGCAGGAGTGTGCGCATGTCCGGTCAGCCCACGGCGCTGAAATCCGTCACCTTCCACGGCCTGGAGCCCGGGCCGCGCCTGATCGTGCTGGGTGCGGTGCATGGCAACGAGCTGTGCGGCACCGAGGCGACCGAGCGGCTGCAGGCGGAACTGGAATCCGGCGAACGCGAGCTGCTGCGCGGCACGCTTACGCTGGTGCCGCGCACCAACCCGCTGGCGGTGCAGCGCAACCAGCGCATGGGCGAGCGCAATCTCAATCGCAACCTGCGGGTGACCGAGGATCCGCAGGATTTCGAGGACCGTATTGCCAACCGGCTGTGCCCGCTGCTGGCGGCGCACGACGTGCTGCTGGACCTCCACTCGTTCCACACCGGCGGGCAGCCGTTCATCATGCTCGGCCCGCGTGACAACGATGGCGAGCTGGAGCCGTTTGCGCAGGCGGCCGAGGAACAGGCGCTGGCGGCCTGCCTGGGACCGCGGCGCATGGTGGAGGGCTGGCTGGACACCTATGCGCGCGGGGTGGAGAAGCGCATGAAGAACCCCAACGCCAGCCACCGGGCGCAGATCCTGTCCACCGATCCGAGCTACGGCATCGGCACCACCGAGTACATGCGCAGCCAGGGCGGCTACGGGGTGACCCTGGAATGCGGCCAGCACGACGACCCGCAGGCGCCGGAGGTGGCGTACAACGCCATCATCAACGCGCTGGCGCAGCTGGCGATGCTGCCACGGCGTGCCACGCCCGGGCAGGCTGACCCGGAAGTGCTGCGCCTGGTAGAGGTGATCGATCGCGACCACCCGGATGATGCCTTCGCCCGCGAGTGGAAGAGTTTCGATCCGTTGACCCGGGGTGATCTGATCGGCGTGCGCGCCGACGGGACCGAGGTGCGCGCGCCGGAGGACGGTTTCATCGTGTTCCCCAACCCCAACAGCCTGCCGGGGAACGAGTGGTTCTACCGCGCGGAGTTCAGCGACCGCGAGGTGCCCCCGGGTCCGCAGTAGGCCCCGGGGGCACAGCGGGCCCGGGGGCCGCGGCAGACAGAGTGCGGCTCAGTCGTCCGCGGGCAGTCTGGCGGCGCGCCGCAGGGCGCGGTCCACGGCGTTGAGCGCCTCGAGCTCCTCGCGGCCGCCGCGGTCGCCGCTTTCGGCACGGATCAGCTCCAGGCGGGGCGGGGTGGTGTCCGGGGGCGTCGCCAGGGCTTCCAGGCCGCCATCGCGCTCCACCCGGTTGATCTGCTGCCAGCCGCGTTCGGTCTGCAGCACGCCCTTGAGGCGGTCCGCGTCCTGTTCCCGGATCAGGGCCTCCAGCGCCGCGTGATCGAACACGGTGGACGTCGGGAAGCGCCATGAACGGCCGACGAACCCGTCGCCGCGATTGTCGATCACGACCCAGTCGCCCGTGTCGGATGCGGGCGCATGGTCATGTTCGTGTTCATGCCCATGGTCGTGATCGTGGCCGTGGTCATGGCCATCGTCCGCGTTCGCGGACAGGTATGCCCGGGCCTCCGGGAACAGGGCGCCGCCGTGCTCCAGGCGCGCGGCGTCCAGCAGCGCCGCATCGATGTGCCCCTCGCGGGTCTCGATCACCCGCGGGCGCGGAGCTGGCAGGCCGGCCACGAACGCATGCAGGGCCTCGCGGTCGGCCTCGCTCCAGGCGTCGGCCTTGTTCGCGATCAGCACGTCGGCCACCGCGATCTGGTCGTTCCAGTTGGGGTGCTCGCGATGGCGCGGCGAGGCCAGGTGGCGCGCGTCCATCACCGTGACGGTCGCGCGCAGATCCAGCGCGGTGTCGTAGGGCGGGGCGGTCAGGGTACGGATGATCTCGGCCGGATGCCCGAGGCCGGTGGGCTCGATCAGGATGCGATCGGGCTGCTGCTGGCGGATCAGGCGGTTGAGGCCCACGGTGAACATCTGCGCGGAGACGCAGCACAGGCAGCCGCCGGGGATCTCCTCGGTGCGCACGCCGGTGTCGGCCAGCAGGCCGCCGTCCACGCCGATCTCGCCGAACTCGTTGACCAGTACCGCCCAGCGCTCGTCCTGCGGGCGCTGGGCCAGCACCGCGCGAATGGTGGTGGTCTTGCCGACCCCGAGGAAGCCGGTGACGAGGTTGACCGGGATGTCGCGGTGGGCGGGTTCTGTGCGGCTCATGGCGGTCTCCGTGATTCGACGGTGAAACATGATAACAGTGGTGGTTCGCGGATCCCGCCGGCTCGCCTGCAAGCAGGTCCCAACAGGCATCGTAGGATGCCTGCTTGCAGGCGAACCGGGCCGCAACGCGAGGATGGTTCGGCATTAGCCGGGCGCCCGAACTCCGTCGCCGCTGCGGGGTCGATTGGTACAGATCCTTGAACGAGGAGTGCCCCATGCTGATACGAGTGCGCCGCCGCAGCGAGATCCCGCGCAGCGAGGTGACGCCCGAGGCGGTCTACCGGCGCCGCCGCGAGTTCATGAAGGGCGGTCTGGCCCTCGGGGCGGGGCTGGGCCTGGGGGCGCTGGGGCTTGCGGGCCCGGCGGGTGCCGACCTGCGCGACGAGCTTAAGCCCCTGGACGCGGAGCCGGGCGAGTTCTCCACCGACGAATCGCTGACCCCGTTCGAGGACGCGACCACCTACAACAACTTCTTCGAGCTGGGCTCCGGCAAGGAAGATCCGCATCGTCTGGCCGACCGGCTGCAGACCGACCCCTGGAGCATCCGCGTGGAGGGGCTCTGCGACAACCCCGGGGAGTATGCGCTGGAAGATTTCATCGACCCCTGGTCGCTGGAGGAGCGGATCTACCGCCTGCGTTGCGTGGAAGGCTGGTCGATGGTGATCCCGTGGATCGGTTTCGAGCTCAACCGCATCATCGACCGTGCCGAGCCGACCGGCAGCGCCCGCTATGTCGCCTTCGAGAGCATCCATGATCCGGACAACCTGCCGGGGCAGCGTCGCAGCGTGCTTGAATGGCCGTACGTGGAAGGGCTGCGCATGGACGAAGCGCGCCATCCGCTGACGATCATCTCGGTCGGGATGTACGACCATGTGCTGCCCAACCAGAACGGGGCGCCGATCCGGCTGGTGGTGCCGTGGAAATACGGCTTCAAGAGCATCAAGTCGATCGTGCGCATCCGCTTCGTCGAGGACGAGCCGCCGACCTCGTGGAACCGCATGCAGCCGAACGAGTACGGCTTCTACAGCAACGTGAACCCCGACGTGGACCACCCGCGCTGGTCGCAGGCCACCGAGCGGCGCATCGGCGAGTTCCGCCGCCGGCGCACCGAGATGTTCAACGGCTACGGGGAAGAGGTTGCATCGATGTATGCCGGAATGGACCTGACCGAGAAGTTCTGAGTGGAAAGACGCCGGCGCGCATCGGCCCGGCCTCCGCGCGGGGTGTGGACCCTGGTGCTGGCGGCCTCGCTGGCGCCGGGGGCGTGGATCACCCTGCGCGCGGCCGGGTGGTTCGGCGGGCTGGGGGTCAACCCGATCGAGCGGCTGCTGGCGGATACCGGCACCCACGCGATGATCGCGCTGCTGGTGGCGCTGGCGGTCACGCCGTTGCGCCAGTGGACTGGCCTGGCCTGGATCAGCGCGCTGCGGCGGATGCTGGGGCTGGTGGCCTTTGCCTGGGTCAGCGCGCATCTGCTGGTCTGGGTCGGGCTGGATCTGTTCTTTGACTGGGTACTGATCCTCGATGACATCCGTCACCGGCCCTATGTCACCGTCGGGTTCACCGCCTGGGTGATCCTGCTGGCGCTGGCGCTGACCTCCACGCGCGGGGCGCAGCGGCGGCTGCGACGCTGGTGGCCGCGCCTGCACCGCCTGGCCTACGCGGCGGGCGTGCTGGCCATCCTGCACGTGCTGTGGTTGACCCGCGGCGCGGACTACGTCGAAGTGGGGATCTATGCTGCAGTGCTGGCGGTGCTCCTAGGCTGGCGGCTGTGGCGGGCCCTGCAACCGGTGCGAAGGCCCCGGGCGGGATGAAAGATCTCCCCGCGGCCGGCGTCGCATCGCTACAATGGGGAAAACGTCTGACTGGAGCAGTTCCTTGGCCACCTTTACCCTCACCCTGCATGCCCCCGATCCCGAGCAGCCCGAGCTGCAGACGGTTTCGGTGGACGAATCCGGCGACGAGCTGCCCGAATACGGGCAGGTGTGGGTGTGGGACATCCTCTACGCACAGCAGCTGTTCGCGCTGGGTGACACCCAGCCGGCGCAGGATCTCAAGGAGATCCTCGAGCTGTGGGCGGTGAACATGTCCAGCAAGGTGTTCCAGCCGCACCAGCACATCCTGAACAAGGGCTATCTGGACCTCTCCGAGAACCTGAAACTGGTGACCGACGAGACGGAACGCCCCGCACCGGCCGACGGCGACCGACGGATCGAGGTGCAGGTGACCGGGCAGGTGGGGCAGATGCCGGAGGTCGCCGTGTCGCCCGAGTCACTGGAGGCGAACGATCGGGTGCATCTGGTACTGGGGCTGGCGCAACATTTCAATTATGCCAACGACAAGTTCGGGCGCGAGCTGCCGATCCATGTCCTGGCGCTGCGCAAGTACCACGCCGACATTCAGCTGCCGCATACCCGCGAGGCGATGGATGACGGGCCGATGTACGCCATCCAGAAGGCCATGGAGTACTTCCAGGCCGCCAACCAGGGCACGGTCCAGTAGCGCCGCCGGGCGGGCATGGGAAACACTGATCCATGAAGACCGTCTACCACAACGCCGATCCGGTGATGGCCGAGTTCATCGGCGGCATGCTCAACGACGCGGGCATCCCCGCCCACGTGCATCAGGCCGGGCTCTATGGCGCCTCGGGCGAGATCCCGCCCAACGAGTGCTGGGCGCGCATCGTGGTGGTGCACGAGGAGCAGGCCACCGAGGCGCGGGAACTGGTGATGGAATACCTCGAGGGCGATCCGGTGGGTGACGCGACCGAATGGACCTGCCCGAGCTGCGGCGAGCGGATCGAGCCGCAGTTCACCCAGTGCTGGAACTGCGGGCGCGAGCGGCGCTGAAGCAGCGTCAGCCGGAGCCGGCGCGGACCAGCGGCTGGTCGCCGTTATAGTGCCGACCGATGCGCCGGATGTATTCGCGGGTTTCTTCGTAGGGCGGGACGCCGCCATGGCGTTCCACCGCACCGGGACCTGCGTTGTAGGCCGCCAGGGCCAGGTCCAGGTCGCCGTCGAAGCGCTGCAGCATGGCGGCCAGATAGCGCACACCGCCCTGGACGTTCTGGGCCGGATCGAAACGGTCGGTCACCCCCAGCTCTGCCGCGGTGGCCGGCATCAGCTGCATCAGGCCGTGGGCGCCCACCCGTGACACGGCCTCGGGATCGAAGCACGACTCCACGTGGATCACGGACAGGACGAGTTCCGGATCCACGCCTTCGCGGCCGGCGGCGTCGTGGATGATGTCGGCGTATTTCCCGCCGCCGCTGGCCATTGCCCGTTGGGCGTTGCGGCCGCAGCGGGCGCGCGCCGGCGGACGGCCGTACTGGGCGATCAGCTCCATGCCGGGCCCCTGGTTGCGCAGGTTGGTGACCAGACGTTCGCCGTCGGGTCCCTCGAAGACGAAGATCTCGGTCGGCGACCAGCCGTCGTCACCGCCGGTGGTCGTGTTGCCGCGCGAGGACGAGGGACCGGGAACGTCCTCATAATCGCCGTGTTCGGGCGGTTCGTCACTGATGACGCGGGCGCCATCGTCATCGATCCAGGTGTAGAACTCGGCCTGCGCCGGTACCGGGGCCGCGAGACCCCCTGCCAGGGCCAGTGACCCGACCGCAAGGGTCAGGGCGGACAACCCCCTGCGCAACGCCGTAAGATGATGGACCGTGTTCAAGCCGGTTCTCCCGTCGATCTGCCGATCCCCATGACCGCCTTCTCCTCGACTGCCGCCATTATGGCGCCGGAAACCACGGCGCTGGAAGGCCTTTTGCGCGATGAATCCGCGCACGCGGGGCCGGCCCGGGTGGAAGTCCTGGATCGAGTGGATTCCACCAGTCGCTATCTCCTGGAGGACGTGTCCGCCGATGCGCTGCCGCGGGCCGGACGGGTGTGTCTGGCGCGCGAGCAGACCGCCGGTCGGGGCCGGCGTGGCCGGGACTGGGTCGGGCACCCGGAAGACGGCATTGCACTGTCCGTGGCGTGGCCGCTGGAACCGGGCGAGCGGGTGCCGCCGGCGTGGCCGGTGGGCGCCGGACTGGTGCTCGGCGAGACCCTGCACGAGCTGGGCTACGCCGCGGTCGGCCTGAAATGGCCCAATGATCTGGTGGTCGGCGAAGCCAAGCTGGGGGGCATCCTGGTCGAGCAGCAGGCGCCGCGTGTCGCGAACGGTGTCGGCGGGCGGCTGGTGGCGGGCGTGGGGCTGAACCGCGCCGGGTCGCAGCGTCTGCAGCTGGGGCGTGCGGTGACGGACCTGGCCGCGCAGGGTGTCCCGCCGCCGGGCTGGCTGGAACTGGCGGGGCGCCTCGCCGCGAGTCTGCTCAGGGCGCATCCATGGCTGATGGCACACGGTCTGAGTCAGGCCGGCGAGCGGCTGGGTGCCGTGGATGTACTGGCGGGGCAGCGCGTGGAACGCCTGGAGACCGGCGAGCGATTCCTCGCGCTGGGGATCGATCCGCAGGCCGGAACGCTCCGGGTGCGCGGCGAAGAAAGCGGAGAACGGGGCGGGGAACAGGCTCTGCATTCCGGAGAGGTCAGCGTGCGCAGGTGGAAACATGTCGAGTGACGGGAATCCGAGTCTGACGCTACTGCTGGATCTGGGCAGCAGCCGCCTCAAATGGTCCCTGCGCGACGAGTCCGGGGTGGAACGGGCCAGCGGTGCCGACGCCGATATCACGGCCGGCGTGGCGGAGCTGGCGCGGACGGTGGCGGTTCCGCCGGTGGCCGCGTGGCTGGCGCGGGTCGGGGCGCCGGAGCGCTCGCAGCGCCTGCGCGAGGCCCTGGCCACGGCCTGGCCCGGTCTGACGGTCGAGGAGGTGGAACCCCGTCTGGAGGCGGAGTCCGGCGTGGGCCCCGGGGCGGCGGCGCGGTCGGACGTGCTGGTGTCGCGGTATGCCCACGGCCAGCTGGGCGTGGATCGTTATTGTGCCCTGCTGGCGTCGCGCGCGCGTGATCCGGGGCAGCCGGTGTTGCTGGTGGATGCCGGAACCGCCGTCACCGTGGACGTACTGCGCGCCGACGGTGTGCACCTCGGGGGTTACATCCTGCCGGGGCTGCACGGCGGCTGGGCCGGGATGCAGAAGCTGCTGAGCGACCGCATCGCCCCGCGTGCGCCGGGCGCGGGTTTTGATCCGTGGCCCGAGCGCTCGCCGGGGCAGAGTACGGCCATGGCGCTGGACCGGGGCTGGGCCACGGCCTGGGCGGCGGGCGTGGCGGCCGTGGTGGCGGCCGGCCGTGAATCGCTCGCGGACACCCCGTACCCCGAGGAGGGGAGTACCGGCTCTGCGGGGGTGGCGCGCGTGCCGGTCTGTCTCCTGACGGGGGGGGATGCCCGGATGCTGATGGAGCATCTGCCGGGGCCGGTGAGAACGGATCCCCGGCCCGTGCTGGACGGGCTGGCGGTGCTCGCCGGGCTGGAGCTGGCGGACGAGTCATGGACGGGGAGGGCGGGGGAATGATTCGCTGGACGGTTTTTGTGTTGCTGCTGGCCAACCTTGGCTATCTGGGTTGGGCCTACCAGAGCGGACACCTGGACCCGGATCCCTGGTCCGATGCTCCGCCCCCGGAGGCCGCGGGCGAAGGCATCAAGGTGCTGGAGGTGCGCACCGGGGCCGAGGCGGAGCGTTTGCGCCAGCGCCTGGAGGCCCGGGAGGATCCCTCCGCGTCGGCCGAGGGCGAGGAATGATCGCTTCTTAATCCTCGCCCGGCATGCCGCGCTGCAGGGCGGCGAATCCGAGCGCGATGTCATCGGGGTCGGCACCGGGATGGATCTGCAGCTGGGCTTCCACGGCCGCCGGGTCCACGTGGCTGGCCGCCACCGCCTCCGCCGGCAGGTAATGCAGCCACCAGGCCAGTGCGGCCTGGGTGGGTACCTCGGTCCAGGGTTCGAGTTCCCCGTCCAGTCGCTCGGCATGGGCGTTCAGATCCTCGTCGAAGAACGGCTGCAGCCGGTCCAGGCGCGCCTG
The DNA here is from genome assembly GCF_003208255.1 of Thioalkalivibrio sp. ALE21. Taxonomy (NCBI): domain Bacteria; kingdom Pseudomonadati; phylum Pseudomonadota; class Gammaproteobacteria; order Chromatiales; family Ectothiorhodospiraceae; genus Thioalkalivibrio; species Thioalkalivibrio sp. ALE21. Next base: position 67,475 of record NZ_QKMA01000009.1, on the reverse strand, counting down.
CGGGTCGGGTTTGCCGGCGGCGGTGTCCGTCGGATTGCGCTCCAGCGCCCGGGCGGCCCGGCGCAGTTCCAGACGGGCGATTTCCGGCCAGATCTGCGCGGGCAGATAGCCTTCCAGTTCGGGCTGGCCCTCCTCAGTGACCGCATGCAGGAAACCCACCGGGATGCCCAGATAGGCATCCACGCCGCGCAGGGCGGTGTCGGCCCACTCGAGCAGCTCGTCATCGTCGAAGATCCGCGCACTGGCGGCCAGTGCCGCGATGGCCTGCCCCGAGGTATGGGCGTAGGTCGTGCGGTCGATCCGCGGCGGATCGGTGGCGCGGCGTTCATCCGGATCCAGTCGGTAATAGGCATTGTCGGCGTACTGGGAGTTGCCGAAGCGCCGCTGGTCCTCGTCCCACATCGCATCGCGCAGCCAGCGGATCACGTCTTCCGCGATCTCGCGGTAGCGTTCATCGCCGGTTTCTTCCCAGGCGCGGGCGAACAGCCACAAAAACGCGGCATTCTGATCCAGGCGTTTGGAGGTCTCCAGGGCCCGGTCCGGGTCGCGCTGGTCGAAGTCATAGAAGAAAAAGAAGCCGCCATCCACCGGGTCGTGCAGGTCTTCGGCCACCTGATCCAGCAGACCCGGCATGCGCCCGGCCCATTTCTCCTGATCCAGCAGGAAGCGGTAGGTCCAGGGTTGCGGGCGCTTGCTCAGGGTACCGAACAGCGCGCTGCCGCTGAGGCGGTCAGCGTCGGCGACGTACACCTGGTCGAGCATCTCAAGAAAGCCGTCGACCGTGGTGATCGGCTCCTCGGCGGGGGTTTCCTCGCGCCCCGTCACCGACACCACCCGCTGCTGGCGCTCCAGGATCCGGTACAGGCCGTCGGCGCGGATATGCCCGGTGAAGCGCGAGATCACGTCATCGTCCGGGGTGGTGATGACCACGAAGGGCAGACCGCGGCCGCCATAGCGCGTAAAGAGGTCGGCGCGCCGATCCAGGTCGATCAGGACCGGGACGTACTCCTCGTTCAGGATGTCCACGACCATGGGGTTTTCCAGCGACTCGTTCTGGAAGTCGATGCACCAGGTGCACCATTGCCCGTGGAAGTAGAAGAACAGCGGCTGGTTCTGATCCTCGGCCCGGTCGAACAGTTCGGGATCGAAGCTGTTCCATTCGATCTGCGAATCCGCGGGGTAGTCTTCCGCCGACGCCGCACCGACGAACAGCCACAGCGCCGCGATCAGCAGGGTACCTGCGGCGCGCAAGCCGTTGCGGGCAGTTGAAACGTGTTGAGTTGCGGTTCCCATGTCGGGCTCCTGGACCGCGTCTCGCGGTCGACTCTTTCGTAAAGCATAGACCCTGGCTGCGGGGCTTCTCCATGATCGCCGCGCTCGGCTGCTACCATGCGCGGGTTCATCCGAGGGATCCTTGCATGAGAGACGAAAGCGCGCGGTTGGCTGTTCCGCGGAGGTGGCTGCGATGAGCGACGTGCGGATTCTGGTGCCGGGGCTGCGCGATGCCCTGGTGGCGGCACGCGCCGCCGGGGGCGGCGGGCTGGCGGTACGCTGGCTGCGGCAGCTGCTCGCGCGTTCGCGCGCGGCGACGCCCGCTGAAACCGTCACGGGGGTGCGACCGGACGAACCGCCCGGCTGGGAGCGGACCCTCGCGCAGGCGCTGGGATATACGGAACCCGGAAACGGAGGAGAGACGGGGTCCGCCTTGCGTACCTGGCTGGCCAGTCCGGTAGCACTGAATGCCGGCATGCGGGACCTGACCGCCCGTCCGGTGGACGGGGTCGCCGATACCGATCGGGAGGCCCTTTGGGCGGCCGCCGCACCGGAGCTGGAAAAGGTCGGGGCGCGGCTGGACCAGTCGCCGCAGGGCTTGTGGCTGCTGTCGATGGCCGCCGCGGGTGCCGACGGCACCCGCAGCCCGTCGGCAGGCTGGGGCCGGCCGATGCCGGCCGCCGGCCTGGACAGCGAGGCCGCCCGCTGCCTGCAGGTGCTGGGCAACGCGATCCAGATGGCCTGGTTTCAGCATCCGGTCAACCAGCAGCGCGAACAGAGCGGTCTGGACCCGGTGCAGGGGCTGTGGTTCTGGTCGCCGGGCGAGCCGCCGCCCGCTGCGCCGGCAGTGCGGGTCGCCGGCGGCGGCATCCACGGCCGCTGGCTGGCGGAGACCGCGGGGGCGGACTGGAATCCCGATCCGGCGTCGGGTGGCGACGTGATCGTGATGGATTCGCTGGACGGTCCGGCGAGCCCGGAACGCATGGCCGAGCTGCTGACCTCGCTGGTGCTCGAGGTCATCGCCCCGCGCGCCGCCGGCCTGCGCTTCGGCCGAACCGGGCGTCTGGAGATCGAGGATCCATTGCTGCCACCGGCGGAGGGCCCGCGTCGCATACTGCGCGGACGCGATACCTGGGCGCTGTGGCGCCGGCGGATGCCCTGGCCCGGTCTGTAACTCCGTGCATGAGTGATACCACGCAGGCGGCCGGGCTTGGTATACTCTCGGGTTTTTTCCGCACGGGGACACACCATGGAACTGAGTCCGCTCTACAGCCGGATCGAAGACCTGCAAGGCCGCATCGACGGCCTGAGGGGGTATCTTTGACTACGCTGGCAAGGAAGAACGGCTGGAAGAAGTCCAGCGCGAGCTGGAAGAAAACCCGGACATCTGGAATCAACCGGAGCAGGCCCAGGCCCTGAACAAGGAACGCGCCCAGCTGGAGGGCGTGGTTTTCAACATCCGTGAGATCTCCGAAGCCCTGAAGGACAGCCGAGAGCTGCTGGAGATGGCCGAGGCGGACGATGACGCCGAAACCGTTTCTTCGGTGGAGGCGGATGTCGCGGGGCTGACGGCGCGAGTGGAGGCGCTGGAGTTTCGTCGCATGTTCTCCGGCGAGATGGACGAGGCGAACGCCTACCTCGACATCCAGGCCGGTTCCGGCGGCACCGAGGCCCAGGACTGGGCCAACATGCTGCTGCGGATGTATCTGCGCTGGGCCGAAAGCAAGGGCTTCAAGGCGGAGGTTACCGAACTCTCCGAAGGTGACACCGCGGGAATCAAGAGTGCGACGGTGTACGTGGAGGGTGATCATGCGTTTGGCTGGCTGCGTACCGAGACCGGCGTGCACCGTCTGGTGCGCAAGTCGCCGTTCGACTCCGGCAACCGCCGCCATACCTCGTTCGCGTCGGTGTTCGTCTCGCCCGAGGTGGACGAGAACATCGAGATCGAGATCGATCCGTCCGACCTGCGCGTGGATACCTACCGTTCCTCCGGGGCCGGCGGGCAGCACGTCAACACTACCGACTCGGCGGTGCGCATCACCCACGAGCCGACCGGCATCGTGGCCGCCTGTCAGGCCGGACGCTCGCAGCACAAGAACCGCGAGATGGCGATGAACCAGCTGCGGGCCAAGCTGTACGAGCAGAAGATCCAGGAGCAGAACGCGGCCAAACAGGCGCAGGAAGAGACCAAGTCGGACATCGGCTGGGGCAGCCAGATCCGCTCCTATGTCCTGGACCAGTCGCGGATCAAGGATCTGCGCACAGGCGTGGAGGTCGGCAACACCCAGGGCGTGCTCGACGGCAACCTCGATCCCTTCATTGAAGCCAGCCTCAAGAGCGGGCTGTAACCCCCGGAAAACCCTCGATGACCGAAACAACCGACGAGAACAAGCTGATCGCGCAGCGCCGCGCCAAGCTCGACGAGCTGCGCACGGCCGGCAACGCCTTCCCCAACGACTTCCGCCGGGATGCCCTGGCCGGCGAGCTGCACGCCACGCACGATGAAACCGAGGGCGAGGCGCTGGAGGCCGAGGGCATCGAGGTCTGCGTGGCCGGGCGCATGATCGGCAAACGGGTGATGGGCAAGGCCAGTTTCGTGCGCCTGCGGGACATGAGCGGGGACATCCAGCTGTTCGTGCAGCGCGATGCCCTGCCGGAAGGGGTGTATGCGGCCTTCAAGCAGTGGGATTTGGGCGACATCGTCGGCGCGCGCGGCACGCTGTTCCGTACGAAGACCGGCGAGCTGACCGTCAATCTGACCGAATTCCGCCTGTTGACCAAGGCCCTGCGGCCGCTGCCGGAGAAGTTCCACGGCCTGACCGATCAGGAGGCGCGCTACCGCCAGCGCTACGTGGACCTGATCACCAGTCCGGAATCGCGCGAGCTGTTCCGGCGGCGTACGCGGATCATCCGCTTCATCCGTGACTACTTCGAGGATGCGGGCTTTCTCGAGGTGGAGACCCCGATGATGCAGGTGATCCCGGGCGGGGCCACTGCACGTCCGTTCGTCACCCACCACAATGCGCTGGACATGCCGCTGTACCTGCGCGTGGCGCCGGAGCTGTTCCTCAAGCGCCTGGTGGTGGGCGGGTTCGAGAAGGTCTTCGAGATCAACCGCAATTTCCGCAACGAGGGGCTGTCCACGCGGCACAACCCCGAGTTCACCATGCTGGAGTTCTACGAGGCCTTCGTGGACCACCATGCGCTGATGGATCGCACCGAGGCGCTGCTGCGCGGGCTGTGCGAGCACGTGCTGGGGACCACCACCGTGGAATACCAGGGCGTGACCTACGAGTTCGGCAGACCGTTTGCGCGCATGACCGTGCGCGAGGCGATCCTCGCCCACAACGACGATATCGCGGATGCCGACCTCGACGACATCGAGCGCGTGCGCGCGCACTGCGAGCGCAAGGGCATCGAGGTGAAGCCGGGGTTCGGTCTCGGCAAGCTGTGGACCGAGCTGTTCGAGGCCACCGCCGAGCACCAGCTGCACGACCCGACGTTCATCACCGCCTATCCCACCGAGGTCTCGCCGCTGGCCCGGCGCAACGACGACAACCCGTTCGTCACCGATCGCTTCGAGCTGTTCGTGGGCGGGCGCGAGATCGCCAACGGGTTCTCCGAGCTCAACGATGCCGAGGATCAGGCCGAGCGTTTCCGCGAGCAGGTCGCGGAGAAGGACGCGGGTGACGACGAGGCCATGCATTTTGACGCCGACTTCATCCGCGCCCTGGAGCACGGCCTGCCGCCCACCGCCGGGGAGGGCATCGGGATCGACCGCCTGGTGATGCTGCTGACGGACTCCAGCTCCATCCGCGACGTGCTGCTGTTCCCGCACATGCGCCCCGAAGCCTGAGTCCCTCAGCGTTTGTCCGGGGCGATGACGCCCCGTGCGAGCAGCCCGGCGCACTGTGCCGCGGGAGCGGGGCGGGCGAGCAGGAACCCCTGGAGAGTGTCACAGCCGGCGGCTTCCAGGAAACGCTGCTGTTCGAGGTTTTCCACGCCTTCGGCGACGGTCTCCAGGTTCAGGTTTGCGGCAAGGCTGAGCACCGTGCGCACGATGGCCTCGCCACTGCCGCCATTGTCGAGGTCGCGCACGAAGCTGCGGTCGATCTTGAGTACGTCCAGCGGGAAACGCTGGAGGTAGGCGAGTGACGAGTAGCCGGTGCCGAAGTCGTCCAGGGCCACCCGCAGCCCCATGTCGCGAAATGCCCCCAGGGTGTGGATGACCCGCTGGACGTCGGCCATCAGCATGCTCTCGGTCACCTCGAGCTCCAGCGCATCGGCCGGCGTGCCGGTTTCGGCCAGGATCCGGCGGATCCGGCGTGGCAGATCCTGATCACGGAACTGCGGGGCGGCCAGGTTGATGGAGATCCGTGGTGAGGGCAGTCCGCTGGCCTTCCAGCGCTGATGCTGCAGGCAGGCCTCGCGCAGGATCCATTCCCCCAGTTCACGGATCAGTCCGGTTTCTTCCAGTACCGGGATGAAGGTCCCCGGCGACAGCACCTGTCCGTTGGGATCCTGCCAGCGGAGGAGGGCTTCGAGACCGGTGATGCGCCCGTTCCCGGCCTCGACCCGCGGCTGATAGTGCAGGAAGAAGCCTTCCTGGCGGTAGACGGCGCGCCGGAGCTGGCCTTCCAGGGCGACCCGTGCGCGCGCCGTGGTGTTGCGCTCGCCGGAACAGAAACGCAGCCCGTTACCGCCTTCCCGCTTGGCCTGATCCATGGCGGCACCCGCGCGGCGCAACAGCTCGTGGGGTTCGCTGCCATCGTCGGGGTAGAGGGCCGCCCCGGCCGACCCGGGAACGTAGACCTCTTCGCCATCGATCGCGAACAGTTCCTTCAAATGATCCACCAAACCGGCCGCCTGGCGGACCAGGGTTTTGGCCTCGGCACTGTGGCCCAGTACGATGCCGAATTCATCGCCACCGATACGCGCCAGGGTGTCGCCTTCCTCGAGGGCACCTTCCAGACGCTGGCTGACACGCTGCAGCAGTGCGTCGCCGGTGGTGTGCCCCAGCCCCTCGTTGATCCCCTTGAACCGGTCGAGCCCCAGGTGCACAACCAGCAGGGGCCAGCCGCGGCCGCAGGCGTATTCCATGCTTTCGTTCAGCCGCTGCAGGAACAGTTCGCGGTTGGGCAGGCCGGTCAGGGGGTCGTGCCAGGTCAGGTATTGCAGGCGGTCTTCGGTCTCGCGGCGTTCGGTGATGTCGTGCACGATCCCGGCCATGCGCCGTGGGCGGCCATGGTCGTCGAAACTCACGGTGCCGCGCTGGTAGACCACCCGCGTGGTGCCGTCCGGTCGGCGAATGCGGTGTTCGATGTCATATTCCGGACCATCGGGGCGCAGAGCCGCGTTGACCGCCTGCTGAACGTGTTCCCGGTCATCCGGATGCACGACCGTTATGAAGGACTCGTGATTGGCGCCCCACTGCTCCCGGGTCATGCCGAAGATGCGGTAGACCTCGTCCGACCAGCGGATTTCGTCGTTTTCGAAATCCGAGATCCAGGAACCCAGATGGGCGATGCGCTGCGCCTCGGCGAGTTCGGCCTCGCGCTGTTCCAGCGCTTCGCGGGCACGGTGGCGCTCGGTGGAGTCGATGCCCAGGGTCTGCAGGTGGGTGATCCGCCCGTGCTCGTCAAAGAAGGCACGGGAGGTCCACTCGACCCAGCGCTGTGTACCGTCCGCCCGAATGACCGGGTTCTCGATGATCCGGACCGGGTGTTCCGGCGTGAAGCGGGCCAGATCGGCGAGGTTGGCCTTCTGGTGTTCGGGGGGCAGATCCTCGATCCAGCGCCGGCCGACCAGATCGGCGCCGAAGTATTCCCGCGCCATGCGGTTGGCGAACAGGATGGTCGTGTCCGGCCGGTACACCGTGATGATGTGCGGGTGGTCCTCGATCAGGCTGCGGTAATCGATGACCAGTGTATCGTCGGGCCCGTATTGATGTTGATCCGTTTTCATCCTTGATCCCTGCCTGGTGCCCGATCGCCATTGGCTCATTATGGCGATGGAAATTCGCCCGGTGCAATCGCGCCGGATCCGCCCGGCGAGTCCGGTTGCGCGAAACGCCATGCGCAGATCGGGTATCCTTGTGAATCTGAATCCGTACTCAGGGAGCCATCAATGCAGCCCTTTGCCTCGCGCAATGTCTTCGGTGAGGAACTCGAGCCCTGTGGCCGCGACCCGGTGACCGGGTTCTATCGCGACGGGCGCTGTGCCACCGGACACGACGACACCGGTATCCATACGGTCTGTGCCGAAGTGACGCAGGCGTTTCTCGATTATTCCCTGGCGCAGGGCAACGATCTGGTGACGCCGATGGAGGCCTTCGGCTTCCCCGGGCTCAAGCCCGGAGACCGGTGGTGCCTGTGCGCCGGCCGCTGGGTCGAGGCGTATCGGGCCGGTGTGGCGCCGGGGGTGTATCTGCGGGCGACCCACGAAGAAACCCTGGCGATCATCCCGCTGGACGTGCTGCAGGCGCACGCCCGCGATCCGGCAGAGTAGCGCGGACGCGTTCGCGGGCGCCTCAGACGGGGCGGGCCAGATACCAGCGGATGACCGCCCAGTCGTAGGCCGCGTGCGCGATCATCACCACCACCAGGTTCTCGGTCACGTGGTAGACCCAGCCGAGATACAGGCCGATGAGGGTGGCGAAGACGAAGTACAGATGGCTTACGTAGTGCGCCAGCCCGAACAGCACCGAGGCCAGCAGGATCGCGGCCCCGGGCGGCAGGTGCAGACCCAGCCACTGCTGTAGCACGCCGCGTACCAGGAGCTCCTCGCCGACCCCGGCGAGCACCGCGATCAGCACTACCGAGCCGGCCGGGGCCCCGCGAAACAGCAGATCCAGGAATTCCTGCAGCTGTGCCCGAATGTCGCGAAACGCCGGGTGGTCGGTCCAGCCCAGCACGGCGACCAGCAGGAACATCGGGGTGGTGACCAGCAGGCCCAGGGCCACGGCCTCGATGCTCCAGTCCATCGCGCCCAGAAGCGGCACTCCGGCGAGCGCCGCCAGCGCGAACGCCACGGGGATGAGTGCACCCTGGAACAGGGCTCCGGCGAGCAGTGGATGACGGGCGATGAACGAACGCAAGGCAGCGGGTCTTCAGGCAGACGGTGAATCGGGATTATGCCGACGTGAGCGATCCCGGGACACGGGCGTGTTGCGAGACAACCCTAATGATACCATGCTCTGATCGAGGGCATGACCTTGTGTCCCCGGGCAAGGGGATGCGCGATTGAGTCTTGAGACGTACGACACGGGGGCATCCATGGGGCGCGACGTCAGCAAGCAAGCGACCGTAGCGCAGGAAGCCGCGCCGGCCTTCTGGCGACGCCCGGTCGCCTGGGTCCTGACATGGCTGGTTTACTCCATGTCCATGCTTGGCTATCTCGCGTATGAAAGCGCCCAGCGCGGAGTCTTCTGTCTGAGTGCCGGCGCATGAACCTCTTTCCCCGCTGGCTGGAACACGAGGCCCGCTTTGACGTCCTGCTGAGGACCTATCGCGAGCGCGCCGATCACATCATGATCGGCATGAACGCCTTCCTGCTGGCAGTCTGTGTGGCCCTGGCGCCGTGGTACGGGACCTGGCTGGCCGTGCTGACGGTGGGCGTGCCGACCCTGATCCTCGCCTTCATACTGGGGACCCGCTACGCGGGGACGCTGATCACTCGGCTGTACATGGCAGCCGCGTTCATGGTGTTCACCGGGCTGATCATCCATCAGAGCGAGGGGATGACCGAGGCCCATTTCGCCGCCTTCGGCCTGATCGGCATCCTGCTGTATTACCGCGACTGGCGCACTATCGCCATGGCGACGCTGGTGATCTACCTGCATCACTTGATCCTGGGGTATACCCAGACCCTGGGCGTGCCGGTGTACGTGTTCGACGGACCCGAATTCTGGACCCTGTTCTGGGTCCACGTTGCCTATTTCCTGCCGTTCATCGCAATGATGATCTACCTGTCCATCTGGCTTCGCCGCGAGGCCTATCAGGACCAGCACGTGATCGAGATGGCACAGGACATCATGCAGGGGGATCTGATCTCCGATCAGCAGCTTCCGGACGATGTGCGGGATGCGCCCCTGATCCAGGCCGTGGTGCAGATGAAGAACCGGCTGCTGGATCTGCTCCGGGTCATGCCCGTGCCGGCGGCGGTGATCCGCCTGGACAACGAGACGGTGGTCAACACGAACGAGGCCTGGAGCACCAACATGGGCCTGACGGCGCCCGGGGCCAGCGTGCGCGATACCCTGATCTGCTCCGTGCCCGGGACCTGGGAAGAACTGGTGGCCGAACTGCAGTCGTCGCCCGATCGCGTGCTGGATAAAAAGGAGATCAGCCTGCGTCTCCCCAACGGGCAGGAAGGCCTGTTTGAGGTTTCCGTGGTGCTGCACGAGGAAAGCCAGCCCGTGATGGCCATCCTGACCATGGAGGACATCACCCAGCGCCGGCGGACCGAACAGACCATGCAGCGCCTGGCGTTCCACGACATGCTGACGGACCTGCCCAACCGTACCCGACTGCTGCAGGTTCTGGAGCAGGGCCTGCGGGCGTGGGAGCGTGACGGCCAACCCCTGGCCGTCCTGCTGATGGATCTGGACGGCTTCAAGCCGGTGAATGACACCCACGGCCACGACGCCGGGGACGAGGTGCTGCGCGTGGTGGCGCAGCGGCTGCGTCATGCGGTCCAGGCGGACGACCTGGTCGCGCGCCTGGGCGGCGACGAATTCGTCGTGGTCTTGCAGGGTTATGGCAACGGGGAGGCGGCCCGGGAAGTCGGGCAATGGTTGCTGGAACACATGGCGCGGACCATGGAGCTGGAGACTGCGGGCATTACTGTCCAGGTCGGGGGCAGCGTCGGGATTGCCCATGTCGGCCAGGGGGCGCGTGATGTGGATGATCTGTTGAAGCAGGCCGACGTAGCCCTTTATCAGGCGAAGGGTCAGGGCAAGGGCGTGGTCAGCGTCTATGATCCGTCCCGCGCAGCCACGGGCTGACATCCTCCCGGATCGTTTCACGCGGGAGAAGGCGAAGCGAAAGCCGTTGCGCCGATGCAGTGCCCTGGCAGAGCCGATTCAGTGTTGATCCGATGCCTGCATGTGTTCCCGCAGGGAATCTTCAAGCACCGAAGCCGGCGTGTCGTCCGGATACATGTGCACGATCTCGCCTCGGGGGTTGATCAGGTAGCTCCAGGTGGAGTGGTCGACGGTATATGCCAACGCCGAGTCAAGTTCCACCCGCTCGTATTCCGCACCGTAGCGCCCGGCCACCTTCGCGATCTGTTCGGGCGAGCCGGTCACCCCGGTGAAGGCCGGATCAAAGAAATCGACATATTCGGCGAGGTGTTCCGGATCATCGCGCCATGGGTCGACGGAGATCAGGATGAGGCCCGCTGCGTCGCGTTTGTCCGCCGGCAGTTCATCGAAGACTTTGGCCCAGCGGGAGAGGCTGACCGGACAGGCATCCGGGCAATGGGTAAAGCCGAAATACAGCACTGTCCATTGACCCCGGCGGTTGACAAGGGACACTGGACCGGCTGCGCTTTCCAGGGTGAAGTCGCCGCCTTCTGGCTGGGGACGCCATTGTCCCAGGCTCCATGCGATGAAGGCCACAACCGCCGCGGCTCCGATCAGGGTCCCGGCGAGCAGGAGCGGGCCTCGCCGGGACCAGCGGCCTGGCTTCACAGCCGGGCGCGATGATCCAGGATTACCCCGACCCCGTGGCGTTTGCCGGCGGGCAGGGCGTCGAGCACCTCCCGGCGTACGCCGGCCGGCAGCTGCTCGCAGGCACGCGCCAGCCCGTGGCTGGGCAGGCGGTCGGCGAGGCGCGCCACGGAATGCGGATCCAGCGCTCCGAGAACGTCGGCCTGGGCCCGCTCGGTGAGGTTGAGAAAGCGCATGCGCGCGGCGGCCAGCTGGCCGGCCTCCAGTGCGCCCTGGATGCCGGCTACGGCGGGGTCGGGGCGCATGTCGGCCCAGTGCACCCCGGGTACGGCGCTTTCACCGCGGAATTCGGCGCCGGTGTGGAAATCCTGCACGGTATCCATTGCCAGTTCGGTCATGTTCGGTCTCCTCGCATCGGTTCGGTGAAACGGAAAAACACACGATGCGAAGGCCGTCCGGAGGTCCCCGATCGGGGAGCGGGCGGTGGGGCAGGCACGACCCGGTCGCTACCGGGATGTGCGGGAACCCGTATCCGGCGTGTATCCACGTCACGACGGACCGGGTTCCGGGGCCTCGTTCAGACGAGGAGGCGGCGGGTCCGGGTCCGACGGACAGCTGGATACACGTCATCCGCCGCGCCGGCGGCCTTCGTGCATCGGCAACTGCAACTGTCCATGGGTGTCGTCATACCTCGTATGGCTCAACATGCGCTCGTGGCACCCGGCCACGAACGGGCGCGAATCATAGCGAAAGCGCGGGTGGCGAAACAAGCCTTGCGGCGGTGTGCGTTGACAGGTTCCGATGCGGGTTATAGTTTGACCTGTTTCCCGGCGCGCGCCGGATCAGGGTGCGCGTATCCTGATCGCGCCGGTCGCCAGCGCCGCAAAGCCTACGCCCGGTAATCCCGGGCCCAATCAGGAATCGACCCGTGACCGACGTCTTTCCCCGCATCGAGCGACTGCCCCCCTACGTCTTCAACATCGTGAACGAGTTGAAGGCCGAGGCACGAGCTCGCGGCGAGGACATCATCGACTTCGGCATGGGCAACCCGGACCAGCCGACGCCGAAACACATCGTCGACAAGCTGACCGAGGCGGTACAGCGCGGCGACACCCACCGTTATTCGGTGTCGCGCGGGATCCCGCGGCTGCGGCGTGCCGTCACCCGCTGGTATCAGGATCGTTTCGATGTAGAACTCGATCCGGAAACCGAGGCGATCGTCACCATCGGCTCCAAGGAAGGCCTGGCGCATCTTGCGCTGGCCACCCTGGGGCCGGGGGATGCGGTACTGGTGCCGAACCCGGCGTATCCCATCCACCCCTATGGCTGCGTGATCGCCGGCGCCGACGTGCGCCACGTGCCGCTGACGCCGGACGTCGATTTCTTCGCCGAGCTGGAGCGGGCGATCCGCGATTCCTGGCCCAAGCCGAAGATGCTGATCCTGAATTTCCCGGGGAACCCGACCACGCAGTGCGTGGATCTGGAGTTCTTTGAACGGGTGGTGGAGATCTGCCGCGAGCACGGGATCTGGATCGTGCACGACCTGGCCTACGCCGAGATCGCGTTCGACGGCTATCGGGCCCCCTCGATCCTCGAAGTGCCGGGCGCCAAGGACATCGCGGTGGAGTTCTATACCCTGTCCAAGACCTACAATATGCCCGGCTGGCGGGTCGGTTTCATGTGCGGCAACCCCACGCTGGTGGCCGCCCTGGCGCGGATCAAGTCGTATCTCGACTACGGCACCTTCACGCCCATTCAGGTGGCGGCGATCTCCGCGCTGGAAGGCCCGCAGGACTGTGTCGAGGAGATCCGCGAGACCTATCGCGTGCGCCGCGACGTGCTCTGCGACGGCCTGAACAAGCTGGGCTGGGCAGTGGAAAAGCCGAAGGCGACCATGTTCGTCTGGGTGCCGATCCCCGAGCCCTATCGCGAGATGGGGTCGCTGGAGTTCGCCAAGAAGCTGCTGCGCGACGCCAAGGTGGCGGTCTCGCCCGGGATCGGCTTCGGCTCCTACGGGGATGACCACGTGCGCTTCTCCCTGATCGAGAACGAGCAGCGCACGCGCCAGGCCCTGCGGGGGATCAAGGCGATGTTCCGGGCGGATTCCGTCCTCGCCGATGCCTCCGCGTAACCAGGCATTCGAAGACCAAAACCCGGATGCGGTGCATCCGGACGATCAGGGAAACAGGATCATATGACGCCGGTAAAGATCGGAATTCTCGGACTGGGTACCGTGGGCTGTGGCACGGTGAACGTGCTGGCCCGCAACGGCACCGACATCGCCGGGCGCGCCGGACGCGGGATCGAGGTCGTGGCCGCGGCAGCCCGTGACATCGAGCGCGAGCGCGACTGCGACACTTCCGGAATCCGCCTGACCACCGACCCTGGCGTGGTGGTTGACGATCCCGAAGTCGAGGTGGTTGTCGAGCTCATGGGCGGTACCGAAACCGCGCGTGATCTGGTCCTGCGGGCGATCGATGCCGGCAAGCACGTGGTGACCGCGAACAAGGCGATGATCGCGCTGTACGGCAACGAGATCTTCGAGCGGGCCCATGCGCGCGGCGTGATGGTGGCCTTCGAGGCGGCGGTGGCCGGTGGCATCCCGATCATCAAGGCGATCCGCGAGGGGCTGGCGGGCAACCGTATCGAGTGGCTGGCCGGGATCATCAACGGGACCGGCAACTTCATCCTGACCGAGATGCGCGACAAGGGTCGTGACTTCGAGGACGTGCTGGCGGAGGCTCAGTCGCTGGGTTACGCCGAGGCCGATCCGACCTTCGACGTGGAGGGCATCGATGCGGCCCACAAGCTGGCGATCCTGGCCTCCATCGCCTTCGGCATCCCGCTGCAGTTCGATCGCGTGGCGGTCGAGGGCATCAGCGGGATCACCCGCGAGGACGTGAGCTTCGCCGCCGAGCTGGGCTATCGCATCAAGCACCTTGGCATCGCCCGGCGCATGGACAACGGCTACGAGCTGCGCGTGCATCCGACCCTGATTCCGGAACGCCGGCTGATCGCCAATGTCGACGGGGTGATGAACGCGGTGCTGGTGCAGGGCGACGCGGTCGGCCCGACGCTGTACTACGGCGCTGGCGCCGGGGCCGAGGCCACGGCCTCGGCGGTGGTGGCCGATCTGGTCGACGTGGTGCGCGCCCTGACCACCGATCCCGAGAACCGCGTGCCGCATCTGGCGTTCCAGCCGGATGCGCTGTCGGATCACCCGGTGCTGGCGATGGAAGACGTACACACCTCGTTCTACCTGCGCCTGCGTACCCAGGACCGGCCGGGCGTGCTGGCCGATATCACCCGCATCCTCGGCGAGCACGGCATCAGCATCGAGGCCATTCTGCAGCGCGAACCCGATCCGCAGCGCGGCGAGGCCACTATCATCATGCTGACGCACGCGGTGCGGGAAGGTGCGATGAACGAGGCCATCACCGCGGTGGAGGCACTGCCGCACCTGCTGACGCCGATCACGCGCATCCGCATGGAAGCGCTCTGAACAATCGACTGATCCGATCCACGACACGAGAATCCGCATGGCCCACGGACACCGCTACACCGGCCTGATCGACCGTTACCGCGATCGCCTTCCGGTCCACGACGACACCCGCGTGATCTCCCTCGGCGAGGGCGCCACGCCGCTGATCCGCCTCAACAACATCCCGCGCGAGCTGGACAGCGAGGTGGAGATCTACGTCAAGTACGAGGGCCTGAACCCCACCGGTTCGTTCAAGGACCGGGGCATGACCATGGCCGTCACCCGCGCCGTGGAAGAGGGTTCGCGGGCGATCGTCTGCGCCTCTACCGGCAACACCTCGGCCGCCGCCGCGGCGTATGCCGCCCGCGCGGGGATCACCGCGTTCGTGGTGATCCCGGACGGCAAGATCGCGATGGGCAAGCTGGCCCAGGCGATGATGCACGGGGCAACGGTGATCCAGATCGCCGGGAATTTCGACGATGGCATGCGCCTGGTCAAGGAAGTCGCCTCGAACACGCCGGTGACCCTGGTCAATTCGGTCAATCCGTACCGTCTGCAGGGCCAGAAGACCGCGGCGTTCGAGATCATCGAGGAGCTGGGCCGGGCACCGGATTATCACTGCCTGCCGGTGGGCAATGCCGGCAACATCACCGCGCACTGGATCGGCTACAGCGAAATGGCCGCCCGCAGCAGCGAGGACGTGACCGACGCCTGCGCCTACTGCCAGGGGCACTGCAAGTATGCCGGCGGCGGCATGGTCGGGAACCGGCCGCACATGGTGGGCTATCAGGCCTCGGGTTCGGCGCCGTTCATGCGCGGGGCCATGGTGGACGATCCCGACACGGTCGCGACCGCGATCCGCATCGGTCACCCGCAGTCCTGGGACATGGCGTGGAAGGTGCGTGAGGAATCCGGTGGCTGGTTCGACGAATGCGCGGACGACGAGATCCTGGCCGCGCAGAAACTGCTGGCGGAGAAGGAGGGGGTGTTCTGCGAACCGGCCTCCGCTGCCTCGCTGGCCGGCGCCCTGCGCGACATTCGCTCGGGGCGAATCCCGGCGGGGTCCACCGTGGTCTGCACGCTCACCGGCAACGGCCTCAAGGACCCGGACACCGCGATCAGTCAGAGCGTGGTCCAGCCGACGCGGGTGCCCGCGGAGCTGGACGCCGTGTCGCAGGCGATCCGCGACAACCTCGCCTGAAACCGTTCACCTGAAGCCGCGGGACCGGTTCCGGCCCCGCGGGCAGGGTCAGTTCGCCGGGCGTTCGGGGATCTCGATCCGGGCGGCTTCGCGCAGGCGTTCGATCTCTTCCTGAATCGCGCGGCTTTCCAGGATCTCGATCAGTTCGGCCCGCACGTCTTCCATGGGCGGCGGGTCGACCGGACGCGTCTCTTCCAGCCGGATCAGGTGCCAGCCGAAGCGGCTTTCCACCGGATCCGTCGTCGTCTCGCCGGGTTCCAGGCGCTGCACGGCATCGCTGAAGGCCAGCACCATGCGGCCGGCTTCGAACCAGCCCAGGTCACCTCCGCGTTGGGCGGAGCCGGGGTCGGTTGAATGCGTTTCGGCCAGCTCGGCAAACGACGCCCCGTCCTCGAGTTCGGCCAGCAGGTCCCGGGCGGTCTCCTCGCTCTCGACCAGGATGTGGCGGGCGCGGTACTCCTCGGCGGCCATCTGCTCCACCTGCCGCTCGTATTCGGCGCGCAGGTCGTCGTCGGTGAGTTCCAGCTCGGCCGTCAGGCGCTCCATCATCTCGGAGGCGAGGAAGTTGGTGCGGACCATCTCGAGGATCCGGCGCGTTTCTTCTTCCTCGTGCAGGCCACGCCGCTCGGCTTCCTGACGCAGCAGCCGCAGGCTGATCAGTTCGTCGATCACGCCATCATCGCCGGCCAGCCCGGGGTCGTCGTCCAGGCCGGAATAGGTAAAAACATCGGCCCGGGTGATCGGTTCGCCATCGATGCGTGCGAGGATTTCGGCGTCTTCGGTGGTGGTGGCGGCACCGGTTTCGTGGCCATTGCGTTCGTCATCCCGGGGGCCGTCGCCGCAGGCGGCGAGTGAGGTAACGGCGACCAGGATGGCGGCCGCGAGCAGGCCGCGGGGTGCGGGCAGTGGAAACGTTGATGCGGCCATTCAGAACACCTGCTTGAAGGGGCGGACATCCACCGAGGCATACACCCCGGCCCGGACATAAGGATCGGCATCGGCCCATTCGCGGGCCGCTTCCAGAGACGGGAATTCGGCGACGATCAGGCTGGCGCTGAAGCCGGCCGGCCCCGGATCGGGGCTGTCGATCGCGGGGCACGGCCCGGCCAGCACCAGGCGTCCGGTATCGCGCAGGGCCTGCAGGCGTTCCAGGTGTTCCGGACGCGCCGCCAGGCGGGCGTCCAGCGAATCGGGGGCATCGTGGCCCTGGATCATGTAGAGCATCGGCATTCCGTGTCGGGGGACAGGCGGACATTGTAACGTCACGGGCGGGTGCGGCGTGATGGTCGGGTCACAGTTGCGCTACACTGCGCGCTTTGTCCGATCTGCGGTTCCCCCATGAGTACGTTCGCGATCCACCCCGAGAATCCCCAGCCACGGCTGATCCGCCAGGTCTGCGACCGGCTGCAGGAAGGTGCGGTGATCGCCGTGCCCACCGATGCCTGTTATGCGCTCGCGTGCCTGCCCGGTGACAAGACCGGCGCCGATCGCATCCGCCGCATCCGCGAGGTGGACGAGACCCATCATCTCACCCTGCTGTGCCGTGACCTGTCCGAACTGGGGGTGTACGCCAAGGTGGACAACAGTGCCTTTCGGCTGATGAAGAACCGGACTCCGGGGCCCTACACCTTCATTCTCCCCGCCACCCGCGAAGTCCCGCGGCGGCTGCAGCATCCCAGGCGCCGGACGATCGGACTGCGGGTGCCGGACAGCCCCATCGTGTCCGCGCTGCTGGCGGAACTCGGTACGCCGTTGATGTCCGCCACCCTGCAGCTGCCGGGGGACGACACCCCGCTGACCGAGGTCTGGGAGATCGAGGAACGGCTGGGGCACGCCGTGGATGCCATCATCGACGGCGGGGCGGGGACACTGGAGGCGACGACGGTGCTGGACCTGTCCGGCGAAGGAGTCGAAGTGGTACGTCACGGGCTTGGCGACGCGGCCTTCCTGGATGAATAGTCATGCGTAAATGGATCATCCTGGTCCTGGTGCTGCTGGCCGTGGCCGCACTCTGGCCCTGGTACGTCGGGGGGCAAGTGGAAGACACCCTCAGCGCCGAGATGGACCTGCGGGCGGGCGGCCTGGAACTGCGCCACGAACCCGGAATCTACGAGCGGAGCTATCGTGAGGCGCGGTCCGAGGGAACGTTGCACGTCAGGGATGGTACGACGACCTACGAGATCCCCTTGCGGCATGAAGTTCGGCACGGGGTTCTCGGAGCGAGGGTCGAGACCCGGCTGGATCACGCGGCCCTCGACGATGCCCTGGCTGACCATGCCGCGCTGGCTGCCGTGCTGCAGCGGCTGGAACCGGAAGCGGAAAGTCGGAGTGGCCTCGGAGGCGGCGTGACGACGCGCGTGCAGGTGCAGGGAACGCGGCTGGATATTGCGCAGTGGTCCGCCGTGGCGGAAGACCGGGAGTCGGAGAGCCCCCTGTGGCTGGAATTCGAGGAGGCGTTGGGCCAGTTCGCGTGGTCGGAGGAGCAGGCGATGGCGAGTCTGTCCATCCCGCGTCTGCGACTCGACCACGCGGACGGGACCCTGGTGTTCGAAGGTCTGCGGCAGGTCCTTGCGCTGGAACCGGACGCCGACGGGGCCTATGGCGTGCTTCCGGATTATGAAGGCGGCGTGGCGGCCGACCGGATGGAATGGATGGGGCCGGGATGCGAGGGCAGTCTGCTTCTGGAACGTGCCCGGATCAACGCGT
Organism: Thioalkalivibrio sp. ALE21; assembly: GCF_003208255.1. Taxonomy (NCBI): domain Bacteria; kingdom Pseudomonadati; phylum Pseudomonadota; class Gammaproteobacteria; order Chromatiales; family Ectothiorhodospiraceae; genus Thioalkalivibrio; species Thioalkalivibrio sp. ALE21. The sequence continues at coordinate 49,145 of NZ_QKMA01000009.1, read as the reverse complement.
TCCAGAGCACCCATGGAGACCGGCTGGACTCCCGTGCGCGCCTGGAAATCGACCGGATGACCGTGACGCGGGGCACCCAGCGTGTCGTGCGCCACAGCGGGCCGATGGATCTGCAGCTGGGGCTGGAGCGCTGGGACCGCGCAGCCGTGGAGCAGCTCGCCGGAACCCTGCGTGACCCGGCGCACCGGCGCCAGGAGGCCGAGCAACGCCGCGATCTCACCCATGCCGCGATGATCGATGCCGTGAGCCAGTCGCTGGAGCGCAGCCCGGCGGTGACGCTCGGGGCGATCATGAACGACGAGCCGGAGCGTCGGCTGGAGCTGGAGGGCAACCTGGTCTTTTCCGGGACGCCCGACGGCTTCCGCATGCGCCCGGTGGAAGCGATCGCGCTGGACATGCAGGCCGCGGTCGGGCTGCAATGGCCCGAGTCGCTGGTCGGGCTGGCCGACCCGCAACCGTTCAATCGGGTTCTGGCCGCGGCCGAGGCGGATGCCTGGCTGGAACGGGACGGCGAGATCCTGAGCGGGACTCTGGCGATGCGGGACGGCCGCATCCACGTCAACGACCGGGATCGTACGGCCAGCGCCCTGGGCCTGCTGTTCGCCGCCGCCGGCGGCATGTTCTGACACCGACCACCTCAGTCTCATCAGTCAACCATCAGGAAGGATCGCGACCGTGACCACCAATCAGGGGACGAACCAGCGTGTCATCTCGGGGATGCGGCCCACCGGGCGCCTGCACCTCGGGCATTATCACGGGGTCCTGAAGAACTGGATCGAGCTGCAGCACAACTACGAGTGCTTTTTCTTCGTTGCCGACTGGCATGCGCTGACCACGCACTACGAGGACCCGGGCGACCTGCAGCAATACGTGACCGAGATGGTGATCGACTGGCTGGCCGCGGGGGTGAGTCCGGGATCGGCCACCCTGTTCGTGCAGTCGCGCGTGCCGGAACATGCCGAGCTGCATCTGCTGCTGTCCATGATCACCCCGCTGGGCTGGCTGGAGCGGGTGCCGACGTGGAAGGACCAGCAGGAACAGCTGCGCGAGAAGGACCTGGCGACCTACGGTTTCCTCGGCTATCCGGTGCTGCAGAGCGCCGACGTGCTGGCCTATCGCGCCGGCATGGTGCCGGTGGGCGAGGACCAGGTCTCGCACCTGGAGGTCACGCGCGAGCTGGCGCGGCGCTTCAACCATCTGTACGGGCGCGAACCCGGGTTTGCCGAAAAGGCCGAGCAGGCCGTGGACAAGATGGGCAAGAAGGCAGCCAAACGCTACCGCGATCTGCGCAAGCGCTTCCAGGAGCAGGGCGAGGACGAGGCCCTGGAGGTCGCCCGGGCGATGCTGGAATCCCAGCAGAACATCTCGCTGAAAGACCGCGAGCGGCTGTTCGGCTACCTCGAGGGCGGGGGCAAGATCATCCTGCCCGAGCCGCATCCGAAGCTGACGCCCACCGCGAAGATGCCCGGGCTGGACGGGCGCAAGATGTCCAAGAGCTATGGCAACACCATTAGCCTGCGGTCCGAGCCGCAGGAGGTGGAGAGCCAGATCCGGACCATGCCCACCGATCCGGCGCGGGTGCGCCGCACCGATCCGGGGACGCCGGAAAAATGCCCGGTGTGGGAGCTGCATCAGGTCTACACCGGCGAGGAAAAGCGGGGCGAGCTCTACGAGGGCTGCACCACCGCCGGGATCGGCTGTCTGGACTGCAAGAAGCCCCTGATCGCGGCCATCCAGGAGGAACTGGAACCGATTCAGCAGCGCGCCCGCGAATACGCCAGTGATCCCGGGCTGGTGCGCTCGATCATGGTCGAGGGCTCGGAGGCCGCCCGCGAAGAGGCGCGCGAGACCCTGGAGGAGGTCCGCCGCGCGATGGGGCTGGACTACCTGCGGTAGAACCGGTGAGCGAACATGCCGAAGACGCCACCGTCGACCCCGTTGATCCGGCCGCCGCCGGGGAGGGCGAGCACGTCTGGCGTGTTCACGGCGAACCGGTCGCGGAGCTGCCCGAGGACCTGTACATCCCTCCGGATGCACTGGAAGTGTTCCTCGATTCCTTCGAGGGGCCACTGGACCTGCTGCTGTACCTGATCCGCCGGCAGAACCTCGACATCCTGGCGATCCCCATCGCCGAGATCACGCGCCAGTACATGGCCTACATCGAGGTGATGCGTGCCCTGCGCCTGGAGCTGGCGGGCGAATACCTGGTGATGGCGGCACTGCTGGCCGAGATCAAGTCGCGCATGCTGCTGCCACGCCCGGCGGAGTCGGGCGAGGAAGACGCCGGTGATCCGCGCATGGCCCTGATTCGGCAGCTGCAGGAATACGAGCAGTTCAAGACCGCGGCCGAACGCCTGGACGCACTGCCGCGCATGGAGCGGGATTTCTTCGCCGCCGGCGCCGCGACCGACGCACTGGAAGGCCCGCCGCCCCCGGCGCCGTCGCTGGATGCCCTGATGGATGCGCTCGCCGGGGTGATGCGGCGTGCCAGCCTGAACGCCCACCACCACGTGGCGACCGAACAGCTGTCGGTGCGCGAGCGCATGACCCGGCTGCTGCACGAGCTGGACAGCGAGACCTTCACCGACTTCGTCGGCCTGCTGGAACGGGCCGAGGGCCGCCAGGGCGTGGTGGTGTCGTTCCTCGCCATCCTCGAGCTGGCCAAGGCGGGGCTGGTGGAGTGGGGGCAGAGCGAACCCTACGCCCCCATCCGCCTGCGTCGGCGCGGCGGCGACGCCTGACCCCGACGCGCCCCGCCGCCCCGTGCCCCCCCTTCCGCGGGGCTGCGGTCAGCTCGCGTGGTGGGTGGACGTGGCGCCGCGATCGAATGCCCCCTCGTACAGGCGCAGCAGCGCCGGGATCACGAACAGTACCAGCACCGTGGCCACTGCCAGCCCAAACACGATCGAGATCGCCATCGGGATCAGGAACTGCGCCTGCACCGAGCGCTCGAACAGCAGCGGGGTGAGGCCCGCGATGGTGGTGACCGAGGTCAGGATGACCGCGCGCAGGCGCTGGCAGGAGGCCTCGATGATCGCCTCGCGCAGGGCCAGACCGCTCTCCCGCAATCCCTGGTAGAAGCTGACCAGGATGATGGAGTTGTTGACCACGATCCCGGTCAGGCCGAACAGGCCGAACATCGACAGCACGGTCAGCTCCACCCCGAGGATCCAGTGGCCCAGCAGGGCACCGAGGATCCCGAACGGGATGATGGCCATCACGATCAGCGGCCAGCCCCAGGAGGCGAAGACCCAGGCGAGGATGATGTACATCAGGCCCAGCGCCAGCACCAGGCCCGTGCGCATGTCGGCAAACGTCTCCTCCTGATCCGCCGCGCGGCCCTCGAAGGACCAGTCCACCCCGTGGCGCTCGGCGACCGCGTCCAGCGGACCGTCTTCCAGCGCGGCGCGGATGCGCGCGGCATTGTTCACCGAGCGGTCGACTTCGGTGGATACCTCGATCGCGAGGCGGGTATCGGCATGCCGCAGGGTCTCGAAGCCGGGACGGGATGCGAGTTCCGCCACGTTCTCCAGCGGGGTCAGCTCGCCGTCCGGCAGGCGGATCTGCAGGCGGTCCAGGCTTTCCGTCGCGTGGCGTTCGTCGTCGGGCAGACGCACGCGTACCTCGACCTCCTCCAGGCCATCCTGATAGATCTGCGCCAGATGGCCGTCGTAGGCGTCGCGCAGCTGCGCGCCGATCTGCTCCGTGGTCAGTCCGAGGGCGCGGCCTTCCGGCAGGATGCGGAAGGTCAGCTGCTCGCGGCCGAACGGGGTGTCGTCCTGGGTGGCGAAGGTGCCCGGGAACTCGTCGAACAGATCGGCCACGTCCAGTGCCGCGTCCTTGAGGATATGCGGGTCATCGCCGGTCAGACGCACTTCGAGATCGCGCCCGGGCGGGCCGGCCTGACGCTCGTCAATAGAAAAGGTCTCGATGCCGGGGGCCTCGCGGACGTTGTCCCGCCATGCCTGGATGAACGCCCGGTTGCGCACCTCGCGGGCCTCCGGCGAGATCAGCTCGACCTGGATGTTGCCGAACTGGTCGCCCTGCGGGGCGTTGCCGTCGCCGGGGTCGATGCCGCGTCCGAGCCGGGTCACCGAGGCACGCACCAGGCCGCCGCCGAGTTCCTCGTCGGTTTCCTCCAGCGCCTGTTCGACGTGGATGAGGAACTCTTCGACCCGTTCCGGCGGGGTGCCGGCCACGAAGTTCACGCCCGCGTTGACGACCGTGCCCTCGGGCGAGGGGAAGAAGGTGAAGCCGATGCGTCCGGATGCCGCCAGGCCGATGGCCAGGATCACCGCCCCCACCGCCAGGGCGAGGGTGACCCCGGAGTGGTCCACGGCGTGCGTGACGGCACGGCGGAACGGGCCGTTGCGCAGGTTCTCGAACCCCCGGTCGAAGCGCGCCCGCAGGCTGCCGGCCGGCGGTTCCTCGAGGCGATCCATCACGCCCTTGAGATGGGCCGGAAGGATCAGGAACGCGATCAGCAGGGTGGCCACGATCACGCAGATCACCACCAGCGGGATGTCGAACAGGATGTTGCCGATGATCCCGCCGATCAGCATCAGTGGCATGAAGGCCGCGACGGTGGTCAGTGACGCGGCGACGACCGGACCGACCATGCGCTGAGCACCCTGACGTGCCGCCCGACTGGCCGACAGGCCCCTCTGATGCAGGCTGTAGGCGTGCTCGGAGACGACGATGGCGTTGTCGACGATGATCCCCAGCGACATGATGAAGCCGAACAGCGACATCATGTTGATCGAGCCATCCACCAGCCACAACACCACGAATGCGGCGGTGAAGGCGATCGGGATGCCGAGGGCGACGCGCAGGGCGATGTGGCGGTTCAGGAACAGGAACAGGATCCCGAGCACCAGCAGGAGTCCCCCGGCACCGTTTTTCAGCAGCAGGGTGATGCGCTCGGACAGCAGCTCCCAGAACGCATCGGTTTCCTGCAGCTCGACACCCGGGGGCAGGGCGGGCCGGGTGCGCTCCAGCCACTGTTCGAGGATGCGCGCGGATTCCAGGGCGTCGCCGGTCTCGCTGCGCATCAGCTGCATCTCGATGGCCCGCGTACCCTGCGAGCGGACACGCACCTCGCCGTCCCGGGGGCGCAGGTCGATGTCGGCGATGTCGCCCAGCAGCACCCGACCGCGTTCGGGGTCGCCCTGCAGCACCAGGCGCTCGAAGGACACGATGTCGCGTGCCTGCTCCAGGCTGCGCAGCTGTCGGGCGGTGTCGTCGCGTCCGACCGAGCCGGCGGGCATGTCGCGGCTCATGCCGGCGATCGCGGCGCCGATGTCGGCCAGGGTCATGTCCAGGCGGTAGAGATTGAAGGCCGGCACCTGGATGGCCATCTCGTCTTCCGTGAGGCCGGTGAATTCGACCCGCGCGATGCCGGCGTCCAGCAGCTCGCGTTCGTACTGCCGGGCCAGGGTCCGCAGCTGTTCCGGGTCGTCGGGGCCGGTGATCAGCAGGCGCGAGACCGGTTCGTAGTTGATCACCTGATTGACGATCGGGGTCTCGGCATCCGCCGGCAGGTTGCGCTGCTGATCGACCCGGTCGTTGACCTGTTCCAGCGCATGCGACATGTCCGCGCCGGGTTCGAACTCCAGGGTGATGGTCGCCACCCCCAGCGCGGAGGTGGAGGTCATTTCGCGCAGGTCGTCGACCGTGCGCAGGTCCTGCTCCAGCGGGTCGGTAATCGACTGTTCCACGTCTTCGGCGGCAGCGCCCGACCACACGACCTGGACCGTGATGATGTCGAGATCAAAATCGGGGAAGAACTGCGAGTTCAGCTGGTTCAGGGCATAGGCGCCCGCCAGCAGCATCAGCGCGATCAGCAGGTTGGCGGCCAGCCGGTGTTCCAGGAACAGCCGGATCGGACCGCGACCGGCCGCGCCCTCCGCATCGCCCCCGGCCGGGGCGCCGCCCGGCATGGGTGCGCTGGTTTCACTCATCGCCGGCGTCCTGCGGCTGGAGGTCCGGGTCGCCTTCGCGCACGGCTTCGGCCGCGGTGGGGAGGTCCTCGTCGTCCTCGACCTCTACGCGCAGGCCATCCACCGCATTGGGCAGGCGGGTGGCGATCAGGACGTCGCCGGCCGACAGGTCCGGATTGCGGACCAGCGCCAGGGTGTCCCCGGCCTCGCTGCGGTATTCGCCCAGACGTTCAACCTTCAGGGACTGCAGGCGGCCGTCGATTACGCGGAACATGGTGTCGCGCCCGTACAGGGCCTCGAACGGAACGGCCAGGCTGTCGTCTTCCTCGGGCAGGCGCAGGTCCAGTTCAAGGAAGCGGTTCAGACCCAGCGAGCGCCCGCCTTCGCGGATCGCAAACACGCCGTGCGAAGCGCTGGCGCCAGGCCGGGTTTCGCCTTCGATGCGGACCAGTTCGCTGGTGATCTCGCGGCCGCCGTTGCGGGCCGAGGCTTCCAGCGTTCTCCCCTCCGCCAGCAGCGCCTCCAGCCGCGGCTCCAGCGACACGGGAAGTCCGGCCCGGATCTCCACGTCGTCCACGTCGAACAGGCGCACCAGTTCGTCGCCCACCCGGGCGCGTTCGCCCGGCGAGGTCCGGACGGCGGTCACGCGGGCATCGAACGGGGCGCGGATCTCGGTGCGTTCCAGGTCCAGTTCGGCCTGTTCGACCGCGGCCCGGGCGCGATCCAGCCGCGCCTCGGCGCCGGCGATGCGCATGGGGGCATCCGCGATCGCTTCTTCCCGGTTCTGTACTGTAAGTTCGGCCTGTTCGAGACGTTCGCGGGCATCGTCGACATCTCTGTCGGAGCCCATGTCCCGCTCACGCAGGTTGCGGGCCCGGTCGAGGCCGCGTCGGGCGATGTCCCGCATTTCACGTTCGCGGATCAGGGCCTCGCGGTCGTAACGCGCCCGGAGTTCCTCGCTCTCGAGGGCCCCCTCAAGTTCACGCACCTCCGCTTCGGCCTGGCGCAGGGCGAGGCGGGCGTCGGCCGGGTCGATCCGGACCAGGAGGTCGCCTTGCTCCACATGCTGTCCGATGCGGGCGGAAACCGTTCCCACGTCCCCCTGAACGGCGGCCCGCAGGGTCGCATCGCTGGCCGATCCGCTGCGTCCGTAGAGCATGACGGAAGGCCGATGGGTGCCCGGTTCGGCGACGAACCCCCGTACTGGCCAGGAACGTTCCTCACCCGCGGGTGCGGGCGCCTCGGGACCGGTAGCGCGCAGGATCATGAATCCCGCCACGCTGAGCGCGAGGATCAGTACGGGGATGAGGGCACGGCCGACTCGCGGCATGACACGGGACATGCAGTTCTCGCTCGGGTCCTGGGCTGGATGGGGCACGGGCCTGATGCCCGGGCCTTGGAGACGGTGCACCGGTTGAAGTTCCCGTCCACGGGAGACCGGTATCAGTGTCTCCTGATATGGCCAATCCTAACATCGGCGGCCCGAGGACCGCAGGCGTTCGGATGGTCTTTCAGGCGAGGTTATAGCGATGCAGCTTGCGCCACAGGGTCGTGCGGTCGATCCCGAGACTGCGGGCGGCCCGCGAGCGGTTGCCATTATGGGCGGCAAGGGCCTGGCGCAGGCGCCGCGCCTCTTCGGACTCCCTCGGGGATACCTGCGGGGCCGTGTCCGTGGGAGCCCCTTCCGGAAAAGCCGTAGCCGGGGCGGCAGCCTCCGCCGGTGGTGAAACGGTCCCGGGAGGCCGGCCTTCGGGCAGGGGGAAATCCTCGACGCGCCCGTTCACCGCGTGCAGCTGGAGGCAGGCGAACACGTTCTCCAGCTCGCGGAAATTGCCGGGCCAGGGGTGGGCTTCCAGTTTGCGCCTTAACGCCGGCGCCAGCTTCAGCGCGTGTTCCTCGATGAAGCGGTCGAGGGTAGCGGCCAGATCACGCGGCCGGGTCCGCAGGGGCGGCAGCTCCACCGTGGCGACAGCCAGGCGGTAGAACAGGTCGGCGCGGAACTGTCCCGCATCCACGCGGGCCTGGAGGTCCTGATTGGAGGCGGAAAGGATGCGTACGTCCACCTGCCGCGTGGTGTTCTCGCCCACGCGTTCGAACTGGCCATCCTGCACCGCGCGCAACAGCTTGGCCTGCAGACGCAGCGGCAGTTCACCGATTTCGTCGAGGAACAGGGTGCCGCCGTGGGCCGATTCGAAACGACCCTCGCGATCGCTCACCGCGCCGGAAAAGGCCCCGCGCACATGGCCGAACAGCTCCGATTCCAGCAGCTCGTCGGGGATGGCCGCGCAGTTGACTTCGACGAAGGGTCCGGCGGCCCGCGGGCTCCATTCATGGATGCCCCGGGCCAGGCGGGTCTTGCCGGTTCCCGACTCGCCCAGCAGCAGCATGCGAATGTCGCTGCCCGCCGCCCGGCGGGCGAAGACCATCTGGTGATGGCAGTCCGGATCGGCCGAACGGAACGCGTCCGGCAGCCCCTCCCCACGATTCATTTTCATCGCCTTCCTCTCCGGGAAACTCACCCGGAGTATGGCAGCGGCGTTGCAACGCCGCCACCGCTGTTGCAACAAAAAAATTTACGAAGTAACAGATGCTTATATTCGAATTCCCGGGTAGCGCGTGTTGCAACACCCTGAGTGCGCGGTGTTTTTTCACGAGGACAAATATCTGAAATTTAATAATATTCTAATATTGGCATTTCTCTTGCTTGTATCGGGGCGTGCTTTTCTCTACAACGAAACAAGACCAACGGAACAGGCACGCTGTCGGGGGGAGGTGCGAATGACGCTGATGCGAACGGCCAGCCTTATGCTGTGCATGGTCACCGTGGTTGGCACGGCCGGTGCGCAGACTGCCTGGACGCCGGCCCAGAGCCCGGGAACCACGAGTCCCGACAATACCGGGGTCCATGTTGCTCAGCCGCTCGCCGCGGAGCGCCATACCGTCAGCGGCACGGTGATCCCGTTCAGTGAAGTGACCCTGCGGGCGCAGTCGGGTGGCCGGGTGATCGCGGTCGAAGGGGTCGAGGGCGACCGCTTCGAAGCGGAAGAAGAACTGGTCGCGATCTCCGACGATCGCCTGCAGGCCCAACGCCAGGCGGCGCTCGCCGAGATGCGCACCACCGAGGCGGCGATCCGCGAAGCACGCATGCAGTACGACCGCGAGGTCATTTCCCCGCGCTCACAGGACATCGGGCAGATGCCGGGCATGGGCATGCCGTCGATGTTCGACCAGATGTTCACGCGCAACATGGGGCAGTTCATGGGATTCGGTGACCCGACCCTGGACCGCACTACGGATCTCTTTTCCCGCCACATCGGCGTCGATCAGGCCCGGGCGCGCTGGGAGCAGGCCCGGGCCCGCGTCGAGGAGCTCGACGTCGCGCTGGAGGACACCCGCTCCCGTGCTCCGTTTGACGGGGTGATCATGCACAAGCACGTGGAACAGGGCGATACCGTTCAGCCCGGGCATCCTCTGGTCACCTTCGGGCACCTGGATTATCTGCGGGTGGAGGCGGCCGTGCCGGTTCGCCTGGTGCGTCAGCTGGACGTGGGCGACATCGTTCCGGTGACGCTCGACGGTCATGCGGAAGAAGTCAGCGCCCGGGTCTCGCGGATCTTCCCGCTGGCCGACCCGCAACGCCATACCGTGACCGTGAAGTTCGATCTGCCGCAGGAGGTCCGCGGCGGCCCGGGCATGTACGCCGAGGTGCATCTGCCGGGCGAAGTGACGCGCGAAGACCGGGTGGTGATCCCGGAGAGCGCGATCATCCCGGGCGGGGCCCTGCCGCGCGTGGCCGTGCTGGATGCCGATGACGAGGTGCGCATCCGCATGGTCCGGCTGGGGGCGTCGCGTGATGGCGGCGTGGTCGTGACCTCGGGGCTGGAGCCCGGGGCGCGGGTGCTGCGGCACCCCGGCGGCCGCCATTGATGCGCTTCGAAATCGAACAATGACAGGACGTTCGCGCCAGACATGAGCGACCAGGAACCTCGCAACCAGGAACGGCCCGGCGATCACGCGACCGATCCCGGCATCGCCGGGCGCATGGCCCGCGCCTTCGTCCATTCGCCGCTGTCGCCGCTGCTGCTGCTGGCCAGCATCGCGATCGGCATCCTCGGCCTGGTCGTCACGCCACGCCAGGAAGACCCGCAGATCTCGGTCCCGATGGTCGACATCATGGTGGAGTATCCGGGCGTACCGTCGGAGCAGGTGGCCAGTCTGGCCGCGCGGCCGCTGGAACGTCTGATGAGCGAGCTCTCGGGTGTCGATAACGTCTACTCGGTCTCGCAGCGAGGCGAGGCGATGGTTACCGTCCAGTTCGACGTCGGCGAGGAAATGGAATCCTCGGTGGTCAAGGTGCACGACCGGCTGATGTCGAACCGCGATCTGATGCCTCCGGGGGTCAGCGAACCGATGGTCAAGCCCAAGGGTGCGGATGACGTGCCGGTGGTGACGCTGACCTTCTGGTCGCACGAGGTCGATGACGCGATGCTGCGCCAGATCGCCCTGGACGCGCAGCAGCAACTCAACGAGGTACCGGACACCGCGCAGAGCTTCGTGGTCAGTGGCCGCGAGGAAAAACTGCGCATCGAGGTGCGGCCGGAACGGCTGGAAGGTTACGGGGTCACCCTGGATCAGATCGCGGGTGCGGTGCGTCAGGCCAATTCCGAACGCGGCGCGGGCGCGATCGAGGCGGGTGGACGGCACATGTCGGTGCACACCGGTTCGTTCCTGACCAGTGCCGAGGATGTCGAACGCCTGCTGATCTCGGTGGAAGACGGTCGCCCGGTGTATCTGCGCGACGTGGCCGACGTGAGCTATGGCCCGGGGGAGGTGGATCGCTTCGTGCGTCACTATTCCGGCCCGGCCGCCGAGGCACCCGATGCCGCACCGGAGGGTGCGTCCGCCGTGACCCTCGCGATCGCCAAGAAGCCCGGCAGTAACGGGGTCACGGTCGCCAATGGCGTGCTCGAACGCCTGGAGCGCCTGAAAGGCTCCGCCATCCCCGACAACGTGGGCGTCGAGATCTCGCGCGACTACGGCAAGACGGCCAACGAAAAGGTCAACGAGCTGATCTTCAAGCTGTTTGTCGCGACCTTCGCGGTGACCCTGCTGGTGGCGCTGTTCCTGGGGCTGCGCGCGGCACTGGTGGTGCTGATCGTGATTCCGGTTGTGATCCTGTTCACCGTGTTCAGCGCGTGGCTGCTCGACTACACCATCGACCGGGTGAGTCTGTTCGCGCTGATCTTCGCGATCGGGATCCTCGTGGACGATGCCATCGTCGTGGTGGAGAACATCTACCGCCGCTGGCTGATGAAGCGCGGCCTGGATGCCGAAACCAACGTGGATGCGGTACGCGAGGTGGGCAACCCGACGATCCTCGCGACCTTTACCGTGATCGCTGCACTGCTGCCCATGGGCTTCGTGTCCGGGATGATGGGTCCCTACATGCAGCCGATCCCGGTTCTGGGGTCGGTCGCCATGCTGTTCTCGCTGGTCGCGGCCTTCGTGTTCACCCCCTGGCTGACCCAGCGGCTGCGCCCGAGCATGGCCTACCTGGAGAAGGCCACCGAAAAGGAACACCGGCAGGCCGAGCGGCTGGGTACGTTCTTCCGCCGGGTGATCCCCGGGCTGGCGGACAATCCCGCCCGGGGCTACGCCTTCCTGGCCGGTATCGTGGTGGTGTTCTTCCTGATGGCCAGCCTGTTCTACACCACGGATGTCCGGGTGAAGATGCTGCCGCTGGACAACAAGCCCGAATTCCAGGTGATGATCAATTTCCCCGAGGGCACGGCGCTGACCGAGACCGCCTCGCTCAGCGAAGCGATGGTGTCCGAGCTGCGGGAGTTCGAGGAAGTGACCGGGCTGCAGGCATATGTCGGCACTGCGGCGCCGTTCAATTTCAATGGTCTGGTGCGTCATTACTACCTGCGCCAGGACCCCTGGCTGGGCGATATCCAGGTTCAGCTGGTGGACAAGGGCGATCGTGCGCGCTCCAGCCACGAGATCGCCACCGAGGCCCGTGAGCGTCTGACACCGCTGGCCCGCGAAGCCGGCGCCCGCATCGAAGTGGTGGAGATGCCGCCGGGGCCCCCGGTCCTGCAGTCGGTGGTCGCCGAGGTGTATGGCCCGGATGCCGATACCCGGCGTCAGGTCGCGCGCGACCTGGAAGGAATGTTCCGCGGGGCCGAACACGTGGCGGACGTCGACAGCTTCCTGCAGGCCCCGCACGACGTCTGGCATTTCGACGTGGACCGCGACAAGGCCCTGCGCCGCGGTGTCACCGTGGAGACCGTGAACCAGACGCTGGAGACCGCGATCGGTGGCCGGGTCCTGGGCGACATCAAGGCGCGTTCGCTGGTGGAGCCGCACCTGATCGAGCTGCGCCTGCCACGCCCCACGCGCTCCGATATCGGGCGTCTGGAACAGCTGCCGGTGGCCTCGCAGCATGGCGGGACAGTCAGCCTGGGCGAGCTGGGTCGGTTCGTCGAGCGCCCGCAGGACGAACCCATCTATCACAAGAACCTGAGGCCGGTGGAGTATGTCACCGGCGAAGTGGTGGGGCGTCTGGCGGCGCCGGTCTACGGGATGCTCGAGGTGCAGGAACAACTCGCCGATTACGAGCTTCCCGACGGCAGTCGGGTGCAGCCGCACTGGCTGGGACCGCCGCCGAACGACGGTTCCACGGCGTTCGAATGGGCCGGCGAATGGACGGTTACCTACGAGACCTTCCGCGACATGGGCATCGCGTTCGCCATCGCCCTGATTCTCATCTACATGCTTGTGGTCTGGGAGTTCGGGAACTTCGTGCTGCCGGGCATCATCATGGCCCCGATCCCGCTGACCCTGATCGGGATCATCCCGGGCCACTGGCTGTTCAACGCCGAATTCACGGCGACCTCGATGATCGGGTTCATCGCTCTCGCAGGGATCATCGTGCGCAATTCCATATTGCTGGTCGATTTCGGTCGCCAGGCGGTGGATCAGGGACATGACGTCCGCGAGGCGATGATCCTCGCCTGTCAGGCGCGCACGCGGCCCATCATCATCACCGCGTTCGCGCTGCTCGCCGGTTCCAGCGTCATCCTGTTCGACCCCATTTTCCAGGGCATGGCGATCTCGCTGATGTTCGGGACCATCGTGGCCACGCTGCTGACCCTGGTCGTCATCCCGCTGGGCTGTATCTCCGGGCGGCGCGCGTTCTGTCCCGCCTCGCTGGAAGACGGCGACGGCACCAACGGCTCCGGCTGTGCTACCCCGACGAATGGCAGTGCCGGGACCGGCCGTGACGACAATCCCTTCGGCCCGGCCGAGGGCGGACCGGTCACACGCGCAGTCCAGTATCTCGGGTTGTATCTGCGCTGCCTGGCCGCCGCCTTCGTCGAGGGCATGCGCGATCTTTTCCTCGCCTTGTTGAAGCTTCTGCGCGGCCGTTTCGGGGCGCGCCCGGGGCCGGGGCCGGGCGGTGGCCCGGGATCCGGCGGTTCCGGCTCGGACTCCGGGCCTTCTCCAGCCCCGTCGTCCGGTCCTGCGCCGGGTCCCCCCGCGTCGGGGGCCTCGGACGGCCCCTCCGGCCGTGAAGCGGATGCGGGTGCGAACGCCGAATCCGCGCCGGACGACGGGCATGAACCGAAGGAGCGAGATACGGACGCGCCGCGGAAATCCGGCAGCGCTTCCCGTTCCGCCGGGCCGAGTGCGACGCCGGATCACGATTCCGCCACGGCGGAACAGAAGTCGGACTCGGGGGAAGATGGCAATGAAACGTCTTCCTCGGAGGCGGGCCCCGGTGCACGCCAGTCGGGTGGCCGCCGACGCCGGGGTATTCGGCTGAAATGAGCAATCACTGAAAGAACCTCAAGGAGGTTAATGATGAAGAAGCGATTCAACGCACGCATGCTCGGCCTGGCAATGGCCGGCGCCGCAGTGGTCTCGATGTCCGTGCTGGGCGCGGCCCAGGCGGAAGAAGGGAACCCGGGCGCTCAGGGTCAGCCGATGGGCCAGCATGCTCCGGTTCCCGGTCCCTGGGGCCAGCCGGGTCCGTATGGACAGGGCATGGGCGGGCATCAGGGCGGCGAGATGATGCAGCGTCGCGATGCCTCCGGTGACTTCAGCTTCGGCATGTCCGGGCGCAGCCACGGGCAGGGCTACGGCCAGGGCCGCGGTCAGGGATATGGCCAGGGCTACGGTCAGGGTTACGGCCCGGGACATGGTTATGGCCCGCGGTATGGATACGGCCCGGGCCATGGTGCCGGCTATGGTCCGCAGCAGGGTCATGGCCCCGGCATGATGCACGGTCCCGCGTACGGTCCCGGTTATGGTCCCGGTATGCAGGGTCCCGGAGGCTACGGCCAGATGCCGGAATTTGATCCCGAAGATCTGCCGGAGGACATGCCGGAAGAGATGCGCGAGCGTATCGAGCGCATGCAGGCCGAGCGGCAGGAACGCATCGAGGAAATGGAAGCCATGCGCGAGGCCCGAATGGAAGCCATGAAGAAGGGTCGCCAGGCCTACATGGAAGAGATGGAACGCCAGCGCGAGATGCGCATGGAGCAGATGGAAGAGCGTCGCGACTCGGGGGACTACTGAGCACCGGGTGACGCATGGGAGCGAGGCGAATGGCGTTTGAAGGTTACGGCATGCAGCGGGGAGTAACAGCGGGGCGGAGCGTCCTTCTGGTGGCCCTGGTGACGGTCGGGCTGATGGGGGCCGCTGCGGCTGCCGAGGCCCGGGAACGTCACAACCCGTGGCATGCCGGACCGCCATCCGCGGCCGATGCGGGAGAGCCGGGAGGCTTCACCCGGAGCGAACCCCGGTCGGCTGGATCGTTCCCTCCGCCGGACTACGATCCGGCGCGGCGGGGACGCGAGGACCGCTCGCGTGTTCCCGCAGGTGAAGCACCCCCGGGTCCGGGGATGTCGTCCTACGGTTACGGGTTCGGTCCGTATCCGTATGGCGGCCACCGGGGACCGGGGGCAAGTGAACCGGGCATGTCGGGGTACGGATTCCCGTTCTTCGGCGGCCCGGGCGCATGGGGACCCTTTTCGGGGCCCTGAATCACCTGCCTTCGGGCAGGGGCCGGTGCGTGATCGCCCTCCGCGCATCGGTGGCAAAACCGGGAGGGCATGTCTCCGAGAGGAGGAGGTAACACTATGAGCAAGTTTCTGAAAGCAGCCGTTCTTGCGGCATCCATGGCCGGTCTGGCCGCTGCCCCGATGATGGCTTCCGCGCAGTGGGGCGGCCCGGGGTATGGCGGCCCGGGCTACGGGGCTCCCTACGGTCCCGGTTATGGCTATGGCCCCGGCTACGGTGGCATGCCGTTCTTTGGCGGTCCGGGTTACGGCCGCGGTCACAACATGGGCGACATGATGGGCGACATGATGGGCGATTTCGATTTCTCCGCCCGCGGTCGCGGTCATGGTCACGGCTACGGTCATGGCCGTGGTGACGGCTACGGCTATGGTCGTGGTCATGGCTATGGTCCCGGCTACTATGGCCATCCGGGCTACGGTTACGGCCCCGGGTACGGCTATGGCCCGCAGCAGGGAATGCCGCAGCAGGGCATGCCGCAGCAGCAGCAAGAGCAGTGATCTGCTCGCACGGGTTCGCCCGTGCATGATCGGCTGCCCGGTTCGCCGGGCAGCCCGTTTTCGAATTCAATGGATCCGGGAGCCGCAATGCTGACCGTGGTGGCCAACCTGAAGGGTGGAACGGGCAAGAGCACCGTCGCTTTCAATCTCGCGCTTTGGTTGCTCGCGAAAGGGCACCGCGTACAGGCCGTGGACTTGGATCCGCAGGGGACTCTCGGCGATGTCCTGGAAGTGCGGCAGGAGGAGGGGTACAGCCCCGCGCTCCCCGCCACGACCGATGCCGACGTCGCGCTGGGTCGGCAGGGGGATTTCGATCACTGGCTGGTGGACGTCGGGCCCTCCGCCATGGAGACCCTGATGCAGGCGGTCGCCGCCGCGGACCGGGTGCTGATCCCCGTGCCGCCGAGTCAGGCGGACGTGTGGTCCACTCACCGTTTCGTGCGCGAGATCCAGAAGCTTCGGACCGATCGCGACACCGGCCCCGGCATCGAGGTGTTCATCAATCGCGCTGATACGCACCAGTTCGTGCGCGAGACCGAGGAGACTGCGGAGGCCCTGCAGCAGATCGAAGGTATCCGTTTTCTGCGCCCTCGGCTGAAGCAGCGCACGGCCTTTCGGCGGTCGTTCAGCGAGGGGCTGGCGGTAAACGAGCTGGAGCCATCCGGCAAGGCGGCGGAGGAGCTGGACCGACTGGCCCGGGCGATATTTGGATAAGAAGGGGCAATCCCCTCCAGGAAACGAGGTGACAAATGGGATCAGGTGAAGACAAGCCGCGCCACGGTTTCATCAATCGCTACTGGGTGCTGATCGTGATCGTCCTCTGGTTGATCGCCTGGTCCGCTCGAGACTGGCTGGCGCCGGCCGAGCCGGAGGACCCGCCCGCGGCATCCGGCGTGGTCCTGGAGGAAGAGCCCTCTGCCGAGGACCAGGAAGCTGCTGGGGAGGAAGCGGCCAGGGAAGAAGCCGCCAGGGAAGAAGCCGCCAGGGAAGAAGCCGCCAGGGAAGAAGCCGCCAGGGAAGAAGCCGCCAGGGAAGAAGCCGCCAGGGAAGAAGCCGCCAGGGAAGAAGCCGCCAGGGAAGAAGCCGCCAGGGAAGAAGCCGCGGAGGAACCGGCGCTGGAGGTTGAAGCGCTGCTGACCGAAGCTCGAGAGACGTACTGGCGCGAGGGTGCCGCAGCCGCGAGGACCGTCCTCGAAGGCGGGCTGGAAACGCAGGCGTACGAAAGCCGGGAACGGGCGGACATCCTCGGGGAACTGGGCAATCTGCAATACGCCACCGGCGACGTTGAAGCCGCCATGGGAAGCTGGGACCGGGCGCTGGAGAAGCTTCCGGAGGGCGAACGCCGGGCGATGATGGCCCCACTGCGTCCGATCTATTCCCGGCATCATCCGCAAGGGGCGGACCACCTGGAACGGTTCCGCTGAGGTTTGCGGCACCCTCCACATCACGTGTGCTGTAGTCACCGACCGGAGGAACGATGGGTGCGAAAGACATGCCAGCTGACGGCGACAGTCAGTATTACGAGGTCAAGGAAGAGGCGGACGATGCGCAACGACGGGCCCGGCGACTCGAACTGATCGTCTATGCTTCCCTGGTCGCATTCGTCGTGCTGGCGGTGTACGGTTTCTGGTTGATCACCAGCCTGACCCGGGACGTGTCACAGCTGACCGAGGAGATCTCCTCGATGACCCGGGTGGTGGACCGCGACATGTCGGCGATTGTGCGCCACATGGAGGCGATGGAGGGCCGCATGGTGGATATTGCGGGGTCCACGGCCGAGATGGAGCAGAGCGTTGCGTCCATCAGCGAGGACACCGGCCGCATGAGCACGGACATCGGGTCGATGACCCGGGATACCGAGGTGATGGCCGGGTCCGTGATCGGCATGCAGCGCGACATGTGGAGCCTGAATCGCAATGTGGGCGGTCCCATGGGTATGATGAACATGTTCAACCCACTCTCGGGGCAGGGCGGTCCCTATCCGGGGTCGGGCGGCCCATACCGTCCGCCGTCGGCGCCGCGCTAGTCGTGTGCGCGGTCTGCCCCGGGCCCGAACCAATACGGAGATCGGAATGTTCAATCGACCTGGCAGCCGCGTCCGCAAGCAGCTCAAGCTCCTGAGTGACCGTCTGGCGGAGGAAAACCCGGTCCTCGAGGGCGTGGTCAATCCGTTCCGGGAACTGGATCGGGTCGGATATGCCTCGGGCCTGCTGGATCCGGAAGAAGAGTCCTACGCCTTCACCATTTCGTGGTGGCCGATGATCTCGGTCCTGGGGACCTTTTCCTCGGGCAAGTCCACGTTCATCAACGAGTTCGTGGGTGAAACCGTGCAGCGCAGCGGCAGTCAGGCGGTGGACGACAAGTTCACCGTGATCTCCTATGGCGGCAGCGAACGGGTGCAGGAGCTCCCGGGCCTGGCGCTCGACGGTGATCCGCGCTTCCCGTTCTATCGGGTGTCCGACGAGATCGAACGCATCACCGATGGCGGCGGGCGCACGGTGGATCATTTCCTGGCCATGAAGACCGCGCGCGCGGAGCAGCTGCGGGGCCGCATTCTGATCGACTCGCCCGGCTTCGATGCCGACGAGCAACGCACCACCATCCTGCAGCTGACCGACCACATCATCGATCTGTCGGATCTGGTGCTGGTGTTCTTCGATGCACGGCACCCCGAACCCGGCGCCATGCGCGACACCCTGGAACACCTGGTCAACCGGGTGGCCGAGCGCAACGACTTCACCAAGCTGGTCTTTATCCTGAACCAGATCGACACGACCTGGCGCGAGGACAACCTCGAGGAAGTCGTCGCGGCCTGGCAGCGCGCGGTGGTGCGCCAGGGGAATGCAACCGGGCGTTTCTACTGCATCTACAACGAAAGCGGTGCGGTGGAGATCGGGGACCCGCAGGTGCGGGAACGCTACGAGGAGAAATCCGCGCACGACCGCGAGGAGATCCACAAGAAAATCCGGGAGATCAGTTCGTCGCGGTCCTATCGCATTATTGGAGCATTGCAGGCGATTGCCGAGTCCATCGAGATGGATGTGCTGCCGGCGATCAAGCGCAGTCTCGACCGCTGGCGCCGTCGGGTGCTGCAGTTCGACGCGGGCATGATGGGGGTGCTCGTGGCGGTGCTCGCGGTGATCGGGTATCAGGCGACCGACGGCATCCGTCCGTGGATCGACGGGCGGGTGTGGGGAACTCTGCTGGATAACCCGGTCTGGACCTCGGCGGGCGTGATCCTGCTGGTGGTGGCTCTGGGCGGGATCCATTTCTTCAACCGGCGCTGGCTCGCACGGCGAATCGCACGCGAGCTGCCGAAGGAATCGGCGGCCGGGAACTGGCAGGCGGCCTTTCTCAAGAGTACCCGTCCGATGCGTTCGCTATTCGCGCGCTCGCCGCGCGGACTCGGGCGGCGGCGTCTGGCGCGTCTGCATGGTCTCCGCGATCAGGCAGAGGCCTATATCCAGAAGCTCAACAATCAGTTCGTGGACGCACGTCCCGTGGATCCAGGCAGTGGCCGGGCGTCCGCGGCGGACGTCCACCGTCCGGCGGAGGCCGCCGAACGGCGGCCGGCGCCGGAATCCGGACCGGATCAGGAAGGTTCGGCCGAGGTCAGTGATGCAGGGAGCAACGGAACGCGGTAGGCTTCCGGCTGCCCTGGTTGGTGCCTGCCTGCTGTCGAAAAAAAGCAAAGCGGTCGCGGGACGGCCCAGGGCCGGCTGCACCGAAGGAGGAGAGCAATGACCGTACTGGCGTGGGTCATGTTTGGGCTGGCGATGATTCTGGTGCCGATTTCCGTCTGGGCCAGTCTTGCCGCCCTGGGCGTTTGCGCGGGTTGCGCCCTGGTTCGGGACTGGCGACGAGCGCGTCACAACGCCGGACACTGAAGTATCCGCGAATCACGCCATTCGGAGCCGGGTGGTGCAGGGGGCGCTACCCGGCTTCGCCATGTATAACAACAGGAGGAAAACTCAATGAGCGACGAACAGAAGAAAATGGCCATCATCGCGACCAAGGGCAGTCTGGACTGGGGGTATCCCCCGTTCATCCTGGCCTCCACCGCGGCGGCCCTGGGCTATGAATGCGAGATCTTCTTTACTTTCTACGGGCTGAAGCTGCTGGAGAAAAAGCTGGATCTTCAGGTGACCTCGCTGGGCAATCCGGGCATGCCGATGCCGATGCCCATGCCGGTTCTTGTGCAGGCCCTGCCGGGGATGCAGAAGATGATGACCGTGATGATGAAGAAGAAGATGAAGGCGAAGGGCGTCTCTGATCTGGAGGATCTGCGCGATCTGTGCCAGGAGGCCGAAGTGCGGATGATCGCCTGCCAGATGACGGTGGATCTGTTCGAAATGGACACCAGTCACTTCATTGATGGCGTGGAATACGCGGGGGCGGCGGCGTTCTTCGAGTTCGCCGGTGATTCCGACATCTGCCTGTTCATGTAAACGGGCGGGGCGTTCGCGCCATTCGGGCCCCGGAGCCGAGCTCCGGGGCCTTTTTGTTGACGGGGTTCACGTCGCATTCGTCGTGCCCGCGGACCCGCAAAGCCTGCGCGAGTCGTTATACTCTGCGGCCATGAAACGACTGCATCCCGATTCCTTTCCGACCCTCGAGGATTTCGTCGGCAACACGCCGCTGGTGCGCCTGCAGCGTCTGGCCGCGGATCTGCCGTCGACCGTGCTGGTCAAGCTCGAGGGCAATAACCCCGCCGGTTCGGTCAAGGACCGCCCGGCGGTGAACATGATCCGGGCGGCGGAACAGCGCGGTGACATCCGTCCCGGCGACACTCTGATCGAGGCCACCTCCGGCAACACCGGTATCGCGCTGGCGATGGCGGCTGCGATCAAGGGCTATCGCATGATCCTGATCATGCCGGACAACATGTCGGCCGAACGGCGGGCGTCGATGAAGGCCTATGGCGCCGAGCTCAAGCTGGTCACGCGCGAGGAAAGCATGGAAGGGGCGCGTGATCTCGCTCAGGGCATGGCGGACGCGGGAGAGGGCTTCCTGCTCAACCAGTTCGGCAATCCCGACAATCCCGATGCCCACTATCAGGGCACAGGGCCGGAGATCTGGCGCGACACCGAGGGCACGATCAGCCATTTCGTGTCTTCCATGGGCACCACCGGGACCATCATGGGGGTCTCGCGGTACCTGAAGGAGCGCAATCCGGAGATCGAGATCGTCGGCGTGCAGCCGGGAGAGGGGGCTTCCATACCGGGGATCCGGCGCTGGCCCGAGGCCTATCTGCCGACGATCTTCGAGGCCGCGCGGGTGGATCGCACCGTGGACGTGACCCAGGAGGAAGCGGAGACCACCATGCGCCGGCTGGCGGCGGAGGAAGGCATCTTTGCCGGGGTGTCGTCCGGCGGCGCGGTGGCGGCCACCCTGAGGCTCGCCGCACAGGTCGAGGGCGGGACCTTCGTCGCCATTATCTGCGATCGTGGCGATCGCTACATTTCCACCGGCGTCTACCCCGACTGAGGCTGGCATGTCCGCTCCCGTACTGGTTTTTGACCTGGAAACGGTGCCCGATATCGAGGGCGCGCGCCGGCTGTACGACTTTGATGGCCTGACCGACCGGGAGGTCGCGGATGCGATGTTCGCGATGCGCCGCGCGCAGACCGGCTCGGAATTCCTGCGCCATCCGCTGCACCGCATCGTCTCCATCGGGGTGCTGTACCAGGGCGGGGAAGCGCTCAAGCTGTCGGCCTTCGGCCGCGACGGCGAGGACGGGCACACGCCGGACGAGGCCGAGCTGCTGCGCCAGTTCTTCGGCGTGATCGACCAGCGTACGCCCACGCTGGTGAGCTGGAACGGCAGCGGCTTCGACCTGCCGGTGCTGCACTACCGCGCGCTGGTCAATGGCGTGCAGGCGCCGCGGTACTGGGAGCAGGGCGACGACGACCGCGAATTCCGCTACAACAATTACCTGTCGCGCTTCCACTGGCGCCATGTCGACCTGATGGACGTGCTCGCCGGCTTTCAGGGCCGCGCGGTCACCGGGCTGGACACCATGGCCAGTCTGCTGGGTTACCCCGGCAAGCTGGGCATGGACGGATCCATGGTCTGGCCGGCCTGGCGCGACGGCCGGGCCGGCGAGATTCACGATTACGTGGAGCACGACGTGCTCAATACCTACCTAGTGTGGCTGCGCTTCGAGCACATGCGGGGCCACCTGACCGACGACGCGCTGAAGTCCCGCCAGGACCAGCTGGCGGATTACCTGGCCGCCAGCCCGGCGGAGCACCACCTGGAATTTCTCGAAGCCTGGCGGGGCTGACGGCATGGGCAAGAAGTTCGACCGCACACCGTTCGAGGCCGTGATCGAGGATGTGACCCTGGATGGCCAGGGGGTGATCCGGCGTGACGGCAAGGCCTGTTTCGTGCACGGGGCACTGGCCGGCGAGCGGGTGCGCGCGGTGCAGACCGGGCGCAAGCGCCGTTTTGATCTGGCCGAGGTGGTGGAGGTGCTGGAGCCTGCCGCCGGCCGGGTGGATCCGCCCTGCGCGTTCTTCGGTCTGTGCGGCGGGTGCAAGCTGCAGCACGCCTCGGTCGACCTGCAGCGCGAGATCAAGGAACAGGCCCTGTTCGATGCGCTGGAGCGGATCGGGCACGTGACGCCCGAGGCGCGGTTCGAGCCGCTGACCGGGGCGACCCTGGGCTATCGGCGGACCGCGCGGCTGGGCGCCAAGCACGTGCCGAAGAAGGGCGGGACGCTGGTCGGGTTCCGCGAACGCGGCAGCCCCTATCTGGCGGAGATGGACCACTGCGAGGTGCTGCACCCGGCGGTGGGGCACCGCATCCGCGCGCTGCGGGAGCTGCTGGACGGCCTGCAGGCGCGTGACCGGATCCCGCAGATCGAGGTCGGCGTGGATGACGACGACCGCGTGGCGCTGGTGTTCCGTCACCTCGACCCGCTGGACGAGGCGGATCAGGCGCGGCTGGCGACCTGGGCCGATGAGGAAGACATCGGCGTGTTCCTGCAGTCGGGCGGGCCGGAGACTGTGGTCCATCTGGCGGGGCCGGATGCCCCGCTGGTTTATCGTCACCCGGATTTCGGCGTCGAGGTGGGCTTCACGCCCATGGATTTCGTGCAGGTCCACCCCGAGGTCAACCGTGCCATGGTGCGCCAGGCGGTGGCCGCCATGGAGCTGGAGCCGGAGCACCGGGTACTGGATCTGTTCTGCGGGCTGGGCAACCTGACCCTGCCGCTGGCCACCCGGACGGCCGGCGTAACCGGTATCGAGGTGGATGAGGCCATGCTGGCACGTGCGGCGGACAGTGCCCGCGCCCAGGGCATCACCAATACCCGGTACGCGCGTGCGGATCTGGACGACGCCGAGGCCCTGTCGCGGGCCGACTGGCTGCACGAGGACTGGGACCGGGTCCTGCTCGATCCCCCGCGCACCGGGGCGGCCGCCGCCGTGGAGGCCCTTGGCCCGCGCCGGATCGAGCGCATGGTGTACGTGTCCTGCAACCCGGCGACCCTGGCCCGTGACGCCGAACGTCTGGTGCATCATCATGGCTACCGGCTGGAACGGGCCGGGATCATGGACATGTTCCCGCACACCGCGCACGTGGAATCCATGGCCGTCTTTTCCCGGGCCTGAGGGCGCGGCCGGATCGCGTGGTAACTCCAAGGAGGCAGTGAATGCTCGAGATCGTGAAAAGTGGCGGCTGGCTGATGGTGCCGATCCTGCTGTGTTCGGTGCTGGCCGTGGCGATCATCCTGGAACGTTTTATCTCGCTGCGGCGAGGGCGAGTGGTACCGCAGGGCCTGCTGGCGCGCGTATGGGAACAGATGCGCGAACACGGCCTGTCGATGGAGGACATCGAGCGCCTGCGTGAAAATTCCCCGCTGGGGGCCGTGCTGGCCGCGGGTCTGGCGACCCATGACCGTACCCGCCAGATTACCCAGGAAAGCATCGAGGAGGCGGGCCGGCGGGTGGCCCATGAACTCGAACGCTACATGAACACCCTCGGCACCATCGCGATGATCACGCCGCTGCTGGGGCTGCTGGGCACCGTGGTCGGCATGATCGAGGTCTTCACGGTGGTCACCGAGATCGGCGTGGGCAGTCCGCGGGATCTGGCCGGCGGCATCTCGCAGGCGCTGATCACCACCGCCACCGGCATCGGGATCGCGATTCCGGCGCTGATCTTCCATCGCTACTTCCGCGGCCGGATCGACGAGCTGGTGCTGGAGATGGAGCAGGAAGCCACCAAGCTGGTCGAGATCATGCACGGCGAGCGCAGTGCCAGCAGCGTCGAGGCCGGAGGCCGGGCGTGAAGTTCCGCCCGCCCACACAACGCGAGGAGCCCGGCGTCAATCTCACGCCGCTGATCGATGTGGTGTTCCTGCTGCTGATCTTCTTCATGGTCTCCACCACGTTCGACCGGCACGCCGACATCGACATCACCCTGCCATCGGCCGACCGGGAAGCGGAACAGGTGGACGATCGCGCCTGGATCGACATCGTGGTGGACGCCGACGGCCGTTATTTCGTGGACGGGCGGGAACTGGTGAACCGTCGGGCCGAAACCCTGGAACAGGTGCTGGGCGAAGTTCTCGAGGCCCGCGGCGATGACCCCGTGGTGATCCGCGCGGACGCCAGTGCCAGTCACCAGTCGGTGGTGCGGGCGCTGGACGTGGTGGGCCGCCTCGGTGTCAGCGCGGTGTCGATCGCGACACTGGGTGATGACGGCCGGGCGGCGGACGACTGAGCGGCATGTACACGACCGAACCGGGATATGGGGCCGGACTGGCGGGAGTCTGGAGCGCGGTCGGGCGGGACTGGCGCCGCGGTGACCGGGCACGCGCGCTGGCGCGGCTGGGGTTCCTCAGTCCGCCGGAGGACCGTGGCCGCCTGATCTGGATTCGGGCCGGGGCCGACCCCGAGAGCCTGCGCCTGGGGATCGAACTGCTGGGATTCGTGCGCCACAAGCGTCAGGACGTGCGCCTGGTGCTGACCTTCGAGCGCGACTGTCCCGAACTGTTCGAACAGCACATGCAGCCGTTTCGCAAGGTGGGCGTGGGGTACGGCCCCTGCGATCGGCCACGGGTCGTGCGCCGCGTGCTGGACCGCTTCCAGCCCGCGGGCATCATCCTGGCGGGCGGCGTGACCCCGCCCAACTTGCTGGAAGCCACACAGGCCCCGGTGATCGCGGTGAACGCGGCACCGCCGGCGCGGCCGGCGGCGCGGGGTCTGGAGCTGGCCTGGCCCCGCGATCCGGAAGAGAGCCGGCGCTGGAATGAGCACGCCGGCGACGGCGGTGCCGCGCGGTGGCTGGAACCGGCGGATCCGATGGCGCGTTTCGTCGAAGCGCAGGCGGACGTGGTCCTGCGCTCGCTGGTGGGTGGCGAGGTACGCCGGCTGTGGTGGTGGCACGGCACTGCGGCCGGCTGGCCGGACTGGCGCGCCGCCTGGGAGGCCTCCGGTTTCGGGGAGGAGGATATCCTGCTGGCCAGCCTGGAAGAGGACCCCGGTCACCCGCTGCCGGGGCGTTCACTGCGGGTGAGCGAATGGGATCGCAATGCGCTCGCGCCCGGGAATGTCGTGCAGCTGGACGACCCGCGCTGGTTCGCCGCGGCGGCCAGCGCGACGCAGGCGGTGCATCTGGATGCCCCGGGATCGCGGGTGCTGTGGCAGGCGCTTGCGGGCGGGACCGCGGTCAGCCTCGGGCGCGAAGGGACCCTGGAATTGCCGGTGGAGGTGCACGCCGATCCGCAGGCGGTGCTGGCCCGCTGGACGGCGTTGCGCGACGATGCCGCCGTCCGCCGTCAGCTGGGGGATGCCGCCCGCCGCCGGTTCTGGGACGAGCGGCGGCGGGTGGATGACCATTTCGAGACGCTGCTGGCCGAGGTCTGGGACTGGTGAGCCCGTTGCCGGGGAACGGAGGCCGCGCATGAATACGGCCTGGCTGAGTCGATGGTGGTGGCGACACTGGAGCCACCGCGGCCCGGTGGCCGCGACGTTGTACCCCCTGTCGCTGGCCTACGCCGGACTTGCGGAATATAACCGCATGCGCCTGGAAGAGATCCGCCGGAATACCCGACTGCCGTTGAAGGCGGTGATTGTGGTCGGGAATCTGACGGTCGGCGGCAGCGGCAAGACCCCGATGACGGACTGGCTGGCGCGGCGTCTGACGGAGGCGGGATATCGTCCGGGCATCGTGTCCCGCGGCTATGGCCGGCGTGGCGAGGCGGGGCAGGCGGTGCATCCGGATTCGGATCCGGCCGAGGTCGGGGACGAGCCCGTGCTGCTGGCCCGACGGACCCGGCTGCCGGTCCAGGTGGACCGCGATCGCGTGCGTGGCGCACGCGCGCTGGCCGACCGCGGCGCGGACGTGGTGATCGCCGATGACGGCATGCAGCACCATCGACTGCCACGGGATCTGACCGTGCTGATGGTGGACGGACGCCGGGGCCTCGGCAACGGTCTGTGTCTGCCGGCCGGGCCGCTGCGCGAGCCGAAGGCGGCACGTGCGCGGGCCGATTTCGTCGTGCGGACCGGTGGTGAGGCCGGCGCCGACGAGATCCCGATGCAGCTGGTACCGGCCTCGCGCCTGCGGCGGGTGGACGGCAGTGACGAGACCATGCGCCCGAGGCTTCTGGGCGGGCGGGAGGTCCACGCGGTCGCCGGCATCGCCGACCCGGAACGTTTTTTTTCCATGCTGGAGCAGCGCGGCATCTACGTGATCCGGCACCCGTTTCCGGACCATCATCGCTTTCGCGCGCGTGATCTGGCGTTTGATGACGACCTGCCGGTTCTGATGACCGAGAAGGATGCCGTAAAATGCCGGTCGTTCGCGCAATCCCGCCACTGGTACTGGCCCGTGGCGGCCAGCCTTCCAGCCACTTTCGAGCCGGCCCTGCTGCAGCGTCTCAGGACCAGCATCCGGCTCCGCCATCTGGGGTAAGTACAACATGGACAACCGCCTTCTCGACATCCTCGTCTGCCCGGAGACCAAGGGCCCGCTGAAATACGACCGCGAGAATCAGGAGCTGATCTCGGTTCAGGCCGGTCTGGCGTACCCGATCCGGGACGAGATCCCGGTGATGCTGGTGGACGAGGCCCGGCCCATGTCGGACGAGGAAAAGGAACGCTGGCGCGACGTCTGAGGGCGCCGTGGAACCCTTCGTTGTCGTCATTCCGGCGCGGCTGGCCTCCAGTCGTCTGCCGGAAAAGCCGCTGGTGCCGGTCGCGGGCCGTCCGCTGATCGCGCATGTCGTCGCGCGTGCGCGGGAGAGTCGTGCCTCCCGCGTCATCGTGGCGGCCGACGATGAACGGGTGCTGGCCGCAGCCCGCGAGGCGGGCGCGGAGGTGGTGTTGACCGCCGCGGACCTCCCGTCGGGGACCGACCGCATCGCCGCCGTGGCTGCGAGGGAGGGCTGGGGTGACGAATCCCTGGTGGTGAACCTGCAGGGGGACGAGCCCCTGACGCCCGGCGGGCTCCTCGACGAGCTGGCGGCCCTGCTGGCGGAATCGCCGGAGGCCGGGATGGCGACCTTCGGGGTGCCGCTGGGCAGTGCGGCCGATCTGCACGATCCGAACCAGGTCAAGCTGGTGACCGACGACCACGGGCGGGCGCTGTATTTTTCCCGCGCGCCCATTCCCTTCGACCGTGAGGCCGCGCGCGCCGGCCGCGACCCCGACACGTCGGCGGCCGTGCGTCACCTCGGACTGTACGCGTATCGCGCCGGGTTCCTGCGGCGCATGAGTGCGACCCCGCCGGCGCGCCTCGAACGCCTCGAGCAGCTGGAGCAGCTGCGAGCCCTGGCGATGGGCGCGCATATCCGGGTGGGGCTGCGCGCGGAGGCGCATCCGCCCGGTGTCGACACTCCGAGCGATGTAGAACGCGTGGAAGCCGTGCTGGCGCAGGGTCGGGGATCATGACGGACGGGTGGCCGCGTCGCCGGACGGCGGGGTACGCCGCGGGTGTCCTGATACTGGCGCTGGTGTTGACCGGATGTGGCGAGGGGCCGTCGGAGGCGCCGGCCTCCGAGCGTCCGGTCAAGCTGGTCACCGTGAGCGAGCGGGACACTCTCATCGAGCGCCGCTTCTCCGGGCGTACCCAGGCGGCGGAACGTGCCTGGCTGGCGTTTCGCGTCGGAGGGGTGGTCGAGTCGGTTGCGGTGGAGCGCGGCGAACGCGTGGACGAGGGCGACCTCCTGGCGCGTCTGGACCCGCGCGACTTCCAGCGCCGGGTGCGTGAACTGGAGGGCGGTCTGGTGGAGGCCCGCGCGGAGCAGCTGATGCTGGAGCGCGGCGCACGCGAGGAAGAACGGCGCCAGCTGGAGGCGCGGCTGGAGGCGGCCGGGGCCCGCGAGGAACAGGCCGAGTCCGAATACCGCCGGGTGGCGCGCATGCGCGACGACGGTCATGTGAGTCAGTCGGAATATGACCGCGCCCGCCGGGCTCTGCGCGAGGCCGCGGCGGACCGGCGTTCGGCGCAGGAGGCGCTGACCATCGCGCAGGCCGGCGGCCGCGAGGAGGAGCGCGAGGCCGCCCGGGGCCGGATCCGGCGCATCGAGGCGCAGCTGGAGCAGGCGCGCGACGCACTGGAAGACAGCGAACTCAGAGCCCCGTTCACCGGTTACGTCGCCGAACGCGATCTGGAACCGCATGAACCGGTGCAGGCCCATCACCCGGTGGTCCTGTTCGAGGATCTGGAATCCATCGAGATCGAGGTCGGCATTCCCGAGGGGCTGCTGGCCTGGCGGGACCGGCTGGAGGCGGTGGAGGTACGCATTCCGGCGCTGGACGACGCGCGTTTCTCCGCCAGCATCCGGTCGGTCGGGGTGGACGTGCTGCCGGGACGGCAGACCTATCCGGTCAAGGTGCGTCTGGAGACCCCCGACCCGCTGACCCTGCCCGCGACGGCGCTTGACCCCGACCGGGTCCTGCCGGGGATGACCGCCGAGGTCGCCTTCCGGGCGCGCCCCGAACCCGGTGTCGGCGTAGTGCTGCCGCCGTCCGCTCTGGTGGAACACGCGGAGGGCTACGCGGTGTGGGTGCGGGACCCGGAGGACGGCCGCGTCGCCCCGCGCCAGGTGGAAGTGCTTGGCGCGGATGGTCGCGGGGTGCGCGTGCAGGGTGATCTGGAACCGGGTGATGAGGTCGTCTCCGCGGGTGCCGGGCGGCTGCGCGAGGGCCAGCGTACCCGTCGGTTCAATGACGAGTCCCCGGCTTCGGGACGCGACACCGGGGCCGGGGGCAACCGGCCGTGAACCCGCCCGGCGGCGACAACGCCGGGTCCGGGTTCAACGCCGCGACCTGGGCCATCCAGCGGGCCCGGCTGGTAGTGTTCCTGACGGCCCTGCTGGTCCTCGGCGGGACCTGGGCCTTCATCGACATGGGCAAGCTCGAGGATCCCGAGTTCACCGTGCCGACCGCGCTGGTGCAGACCGGGTATCCCGGTGCTCGAGCCACGCGGGTGGAGGAGGAGGTCACCGAGGTCCTGGAGCGCCATATCCAGCAGCTCGACGAGCTGGATGAACTGGAGTCGGTGAGCCGCCATGGCGAATCGGTGATCTTCGTCCACGTCGACGAGGCTCTGGGGGATCAGGCTCAGCGCCAGGTCTGGGACGAGCTGGAACGCACCGTGCGCGCGGCGGTGCCGGATCTACCAGAGGGGATCCGCGGTCCACTGGTGGACGACGACTACGGGGATGTCTTCGGTACCCTGCTGGCGATCCACGGCGAGGGCTACAGCCACCGCGAGCTGCACGACTACGCCGATGAACTGCGCCGTGAACTGCTGCGCCTGCCCGGGGTGGCGCGGGCGGAGCTGTTCGGCGATCGCGGCGAGCGGATCTTCGTCGAGACCCGGCGTTCCCGTCTGGCCGCACTGGATCTGCATCCGGGGGTGATTATCCAGGCCCTGGAGCGCCAGAACGTGGTGGCGCCCGGCGGGGCGATCGAACTGGAGGAGGATCGCGTCCGGCTGTTCGTCTCCGGGGTGTTCGAATCGGTGGACGACGTTCGCAACCTGGCCATCCACAACCCCGAGACCGGCGAGCGTTTCCAGCTGCGCGATGTGGCCGAAGTGCACCGCGGTGACGCCGAGCCGCCGGAGCGCATGCTGCGCTACAACGGTCAGCCGGCGGTGGCGCTGGGGGTGAGCCCGACCGAAGGGACGAACGTGGTCGCCCTGGGTGACGACGTCCTGGAGCGCATCCAGGCGTTGCGCGGGGATCGCCCGGTGGGGATCGACATCGACACGGTCAACTTCCAGCCGGAGACCGTGCGCGCGGCCATCCTGGATTTCGGCGGCAATCTGGCGACCGCGGTGGTCATCGTGCTGGGGGTGCTGCTGGTAGCGCTCGGGTGGCGTACCGGCCTGATCGTCGGCATGGGCGTGCCGCTGACCATCCTGGCGACCTTTTTCGTGATGTGGGTGGCCGGCATCGAACTGCACCGGGTCTCGCTGGGGGCCCTGATCGTGGTGCTGGGGATGCTGGTGGACAACGCGATCGTCGTCGCCGAGCTGATGATGACCCGCATCCGGCGCGGCACCGAGCGACTGCAGGCGGCGCGCGAGGCGGTCAGCGAGACCGGCGGGCCGCTGCTGATCGGGACCCTGATCGCAGCGCTGGCGTTCTCGCCGATCAGCATGACGCCGACCCTGGTGGGCGAGTTCACCCGCTCGCTGTTCTGGGTGGTGGCGATCGCGCTGGGCCTGTCGTGGCTGCTGGCGGTAACCCTGACGGCCCTGCTGGCGTGGCGCTGGTTGCCGGGTCCGGTGAATGGCGACCCGACCGGCACGGAGACGCCCGGAATCGGCACGCAGCTGCTCGCGCTCTATCGCCGGGCGCTCACGGCCATGCTGCGCCATCGCCGTCGGACCCTGGCGTCGGTGGTCGGCCTGATGCTGGTCGCGGTCGCGTCCTTTGCGCTGGTACCGCAGATCTTCTTCCCGCCGGCCGACCGGGCGCAGTTCATGATCGATCACTGGCGGGGAGAAGGGACGCGCATCGAGACCACCGCAGCCGATGTGGCGCGGCTGGAATCCTGGCTGTCGCAGCACCCCGAGGTGGAAAGCTACACGGCCTTCATCGGCGAGGGGTCCCCGCGGTTCTATCTGCCGATGATGCCCGAGCTTCCCAATCCGGCGCTGGCCCAGATCCTGGTGCAGGTCGAAGACGTGGATCGACTGCATGACATCATCGCGGAGACCCGCGAATGGATGGACGGTCGCTTCCCCGGGGCGGAACCTCGGGTGCGGCCGATGCAGCTGGGGGAGCCCGTGCGCTATCCGGTGGAGCTGCGGCTGTCCGGGCCGCAGGACCGGGCCGAACTGCGCGCCACCGCCGACCGCGTGCTGGAATGGATGGAAGGTCACCCCGACCTGGAACGGCCCCGGCATGACTGGCGCGAACGCACACTGACGCTGGACGTACAGGTGGATCAGGACCGGGTACGAGCGGCCGGGCTGTCCAGCGCCGAGGTGGCCGAGACGCTGGAGGCCGGGGTCAGCGGCATGCCGATCGGGGTGTTCCGCGATGGCGATCAGGCCCTGCCGGTGCTGTGGCGCTTCCCGGAGGACGAACGCCGGGACCTGGCACAGCTGCACACCCTGGAGATCTGGCCGCGCGACGGCGGTGCCGCGGTGCCGCTGGGTCAGGTAGCCGAGGTGGAGCCCGTGTTCGACGAGGCGGTGATCTGGCGCCATGACCGGCGCCCCACCGTGACCCTGCAGGCGGACCTTGCCCCCGGTGCCACCGCCAGCGGTTTCGTGCGCGAGGCGGACCCGGTGATCGACACCCTGCTGCAGGGCACCGGGAACGCCGGGCGAGTGGAGCGCGCATGGGGCGGCGAGTTCGAGGCGGCCGCCGATGCCCAGGCCAGCGTGCTGGCGCCGGTGCCCGTCGTCCTGGGGCTGATGGTGGTGTTACTGCTCTGGCAGTTCAACAGTTTCCGCAACACCCTCGTGGTGGCACTCAGCGTCCCGCTGGCGGTGGTGGGCGTGGTCGCGGGTCTGCTGCTGTTCCGGCAGCCGTTCGGTTTCATCGCCCTGCTGGGGGCGATGAGCCTGGGCGGAATCCTCCTGCGCAATGCGATTGTGCTGGTGGAGCAGGCCGAGCTGGAACGCCGCCGCGGACTGGAACCCCTGGAGGCCCTGATCGAGGCCGCGGTCAATCGTTTCCGCCCGGTGTTGGTGACCGCCCTGACCACCATCCTCGGCATGATCCCGCTGGCGCTGTCCGGACCGTTCTGGGCGCCGCTGGCCATCGCCGTGATGAGCGGCCTTGCCGCCGGCACGGTGCTGATCCTCGGCGTGGTGCCGGTGCTCTACGCGACGCTGCACCGGCTCCCGCGCCCGGCCTGAAATTGCCGCGGGTCGGGATTCAGTCGTGCAAGCCGAGTATGCGCGGGAGCTGCCCGAGACGGCCCAGACGCGGCGGGGCGGGAACCGGGTGTTCCCAGGGCAGCGCGTCGGGGTTGTACCAGGCGGCGTTGAGACCCGCATCCAGCGCCCCGAGGATGTCCGCCACGGGGTCGTCGCCGACATGGAGGATGGCCGGTGCCGGTACGCCGGCACGCCGGCGCGCGTGTTCGAAGATTCGCGGATGCGGTTTGGCGGCGCCCGCTTCGGCCGCGGGAACGGCGAAATCGAAATAACGGCCCAGGGGCGTGCGGAACACGTCGGCGTTGCCGTTGCTGATGGCGCCGAGGGTGAATCGGCCATGCAGGCGGGCGAGCACCGCGTCGGCCTCGGGGAACGGGGTCACCTCGTTGCGGGCATGCCAGAAGACCGCGAAGCCTTCCTCCTCGAGGGTGTCCGGACAGACCTGGCAGCGTTGTGCAAGACCGCGCAGCCATCGCTTGCGCAGGCGGGTAAGGTCGTGGCGCTCTTCCTCGGGTGCGGCACGCATGAAGCCCGCGCGGTCGGCCACCAGCTCCTCGGGTTCGAAGCGGGCGCAGACTGCGGGCGCGCGTTCGCGCAGCCAGGCGTAGAAACGGTCTTCGGCATGACGGATGACCGGCATCACCGGCCAGAGGGTGTCGTCCAGATCGAACGTGATGCATTCGATCGAATGATCGGGTGCCGCGGCGGGTCGAGATTTCGATTTCATCGAACGTTATTGTCGGAGTTTTGCGTCGAGCGTCGCTTTTCCGAACCTCAAGCAGGTGTAAAATGAAGGGGAATTTCAATCGTGCAGCTTTCATTCTGCCCGAAAAGGAGAATCACAACATGAAGAAGCTCTTTCTGCGCAGTCTTCCCGTGGCCCTGCTGGGTGCGATGATGATGACCGGTACCGCTCAGGCGGTCGATCCCGAGGACGCGATCGAGTATCGCCAGGGCGTGTTCAAGGCCTTCAGCTGGAATTTCGGCCCGATGGCGGGCATGGCCCAGGGCGAGATCCCGTTCAACGAGGAGATGTTCCTGGAGCGTGCCGATCAGCTGGCGCGCCTGGCCGACATGCCGTGGCAGGGCTTTACCGAGGGCTCCGATCTCGGTGAAACCGATGCCATGATGGAGGTCTGGGAAGATCAGGAGACCTGGGAACAGAAGATCGCGGACTTCGAAGAAGAGGTTTCGCGCATGACGGCCCTGATCGATGAAGGGGCCGATGAAATGCAGCTGCGCCGTCAGGCCGGCGAGATCGGCCAGTCCTGCAAGGCCTGCCACGACAGCTTCCGCGCTGACTGATCGGCCGGCGGGGCCACCCGGTGGTATATGCCGCCGGGTCGGCCCGTGCCGAACTGAGACATACCGGGGCCCGTCGCTGCAGCGGCGGGCCTTTCTGGTTGCGGGCCGCGCACCGTGCCCGGGCCGCGCACGACTTCAGCGTAACCCGGGGGCCGTGGCGTCCTCCGCCGGGTCCACCCGGATCTCCAGCGATACGTCATCCCGGGCGCGGGTGGTGCGGCGGCGAACGGGCGGGTGAACGTCGCGGGCGTCGCTTTCCAGCCGCGACCGGATGCCGGCGAAATCGTGCCAGCTCCCGGGCTCCAGGGTGATCTCCGTTGCGACCCGTTCGTGCTCGGCGCCGCGCTGCAGGGGCGTCTGATGGAGATGGGTGATCGCCACGCGCACGCGGCCATCGGGTTGCATGCGGGGTTCCACGGCGAAGCCGCGCGCCGTGTCGCGATAGATGGGTTCGATGGCCACGCCGGCACGGCCGGCAAACAGGCGGTAACCGGCGGGCAGCGTCTCCCCGACCATCAGAACGGCGCGCCCTCCGTCGCGCAGCCGCAGGAACTGCTCGCGGTCCTCGTCTCGCCGGGTGGTAAAGCGCCGGATACGGCCGGCGGTTTCGTCGTCGTGGTCGCGGCGGCGGCGCACGCGCAGGATCAGATCGGGGGACGCCCGGTCGAGCTCCGCCACCATCTGGCGGATCTCCTTGATCTCGTGCGCCGGCGCGCGCACCAGAAGGCGGAAGCCGTCCGGCTGCAGGGTGGCGCCGGGGAACAGTTCGCGCAGGTCGTGCACCACGGCTTCGGCCCGGCGATTCTGCAAGTCGATGACCGTGACACGGTCGGCCGCGTCGCGAGCCGTGGAACGGAGAGGCAGGGCGAGGAGGCAGGCGGCCGCGCTCGCCCGCAGGAACCGTCGGCGTCGGTCAGAAATGGACACGTCGCAGTTCGTCCGAATCCCGGCCGGCTTCCCAGCTCGCTTCGAATTCCTCGGCGCGGCGCCGGGTCCGGCCTCGATGATCGGTTTCACCCCGCAGGATGCGCTGGCTGCCCGAACGCGTGAACTGCATCCAGCCGGACTGATCGGCGATGACCGTCACCACCAGCGGTGCGTTTTCGTCGGGTTCCAGCACCCGCACGGAGACCGCGGTGGTCAGGCGCTTGAGCGTGCCGACCAGTTCGGGCAGACGGTCCTTCAGTGCCAGGTCGTCGTCCACCAGCAGGCGAATGTCGGTGGAGCGGTGGCGCTGGGCCATGCGCGCGAGGGTGCCGGGGAGATCGTCGTCCGCGACTTCTTCCAGCAGCGATACCGGAGCATGGATCCACAGGATCCGCCCGGCGTTTTCGCTCATCTCCCGCAGCATTTCGCGGGCCTGCTCGCGCGGGTCTTCCGTGGTTTCCTCGACTTCGCCGCCTTCCGTGTTCATGCCTTCTCCTTTGTCATCCGGCCCGTCTCATCCGGCGCGGGCCATGGAATTCCGGATGCGCCGCAGCATGCGCCGGTGGGGGATGCCCGCATCCTCGAACGTGTCACTGATGATAAAGAAATCGTGACGGGCATAGAATCCCAGGCGAGTCGCCTGGGCGTTCAGCCAGACCTCCCGCCAGCCGTGGCGGATTGCTGCACTCAGGGCGCACTCGAGCAGATGCGATCCGATGCCGTGACCGCGCCAGGGCTGGCGCACGGCCATGCGTCCGATCTGGCCGCTCGGCAGCAGGCGCAGGGTGCCGATGGGTTCGCCTCCCGGCTCCTCCGCCAGCCAGTGCAGGGCCCCGGCGTCGAGGCCGTCGAATTCAAGGTCTTCGGGCACCTGCTGTTCCTCCACGAAGACTTCGCGGCGAATCAGGGACAGTGCCTTCCGGTCGGCAGGCCAGCTGGCCTCCCGAAAGTTGATGCGCTGGGACATAACCACCTCCTCCTCGTGGCCGGTTACCCAAGGCCACGCCGGACAGAAGAGTCTAGTTCAGCCTCGGGGTTCCTGCCCGTGAGGCAGTCCGCGTTCCGGGCGTTCCATGACGGTCTGCATCAGGTCGACCCGAGCGGAACTGAAACCGATTTCGCAGTACGCCAGGTAGTAACGCCACATGCGCAGAAACGCCGGTGAATAACCGAGCGCCTCGATGGGCCCCCGGGTGCGCATGACCTCGCGGTACCAGTGCATCAGGGTGCGGGCGTAGTCGGCACCGAAGAACGCGCGCTCGGTGACCTGAAGGCCGGCCGCGGCCGCCGCGTCGCCGAAGCGTGCCGGGGTCGGGAGCATGCCGCCGGGAAACACGTACAACTGGATGAAGTCGGCGTTGCGGCGGTAATACTCGAATGCCGCTTCCTCGATGGTAATGACCTGAACCGCGGCACGCCCGCCGGGCCGCAGGCGGCGGTGCACCTGCTCGAACCAGGTGGACCACCAGCGTTCGCCGACGGCCTCGAACATCTCGATGGACACGACGTGGTCGAAGGTCTCGTTCAGTTCGCGGTAGTCCTGCAGACGCAGGTCGACCCGGTCCGCCAGTCCCGCCTGCCGGATCCGCTCGCGGGCGTATTCCAGCTGCTCGTCGGACAGGGTGACGCCGGTTACCCGGTAGCCGCGCCGGGCCGCGAATTCCGCAAAACCGCCCCAGCCACAGCCAATCTCGAGGATGTGGGCGCCGGGTTCCGGAGCCAGGCGCGTCAGCAGCCGTTCGTATTTCTGCTCCTGGGCGCGCTCCAGGGATTCGTCGCTGCGACAGAACAGCGCGGCGGAGTAGCCCATGCCGCGATCCAGCCACAGGCGGTAGAAGTCGTTGCCGAGATCGTAATGGAAACGGATATTGGCGCGGCTGCCCCGGCGCGAGTTGCGCCGCAGCCAGTGGCGCAGGGCATCCACTCCGCGTTGCCAGGCGGGGCGCTGGTACACGCGGCCGAGCCGGTGTTCGTTCTCCATCGCCAGACGCAGCAGGGCATGCAGATCGGGCGTGGTCCATTCGCCGTTGATGAAACCCTCGGCGAAGCCGATGTCGCCGTGGCGGGCCAGTCGCACAAGCGTGGCCCACGGCCGCCGCAGGTGCCAGACCGCCTCGCTGCCCGGGCCCT
The DNA here is from genome assembly GCF_003208255.1 of Thioalkalivibrio sp. ALE21. Lineage (NCBI taxonomy): Bacteria > Pseudomonadati > Pseudomonadota > Gammaproteobacteria > Chromatiales > Ectothiorhodospiraceae > Thioalkalivibrio > Thioalkalivibrio sp. ALE21. The sequence goes on along the minus strand of NZ_QKMA01000009.1, from coordinate 12,901 downwards.
GCCCGGCGATCTCGCGGCGTTCGCCATGCGGACCGATCAGGGTCAGGTGACCGTGGTCCAGTCCATGGATACGTCGCGCCAGCAGATCCAGGGCCCGGCTCGCCGCGGACCGGGACACGGCCGGAAGCCGTTCGCTGCGTTGCAGTTCCATCAGCTCAACTCCTTTTCGGGCGGGTCGGGCCGCGGGTGATAGCGCCCGCCGCGCCACCAGATCTTCAGCGCCTGCCAGTGGATCAGGAACAGGACCTGGAGGGTCATCCAGGGCATGCGGGCCCACTGGCGCAGCAGGGCCGCGTCGGTCATCGGCCGGACATGGCCGTGCTGGGTGGCGACCAGCAGCAGCCGGTCGTCCTGGTATTCGCGGATCGCCACGCGCATCGAGCTGCCTTCGCGCAGTTCGGGCGCGGTCACGGCGAACGCGTAGCGTGCGTCCATATCGATGAACGGCGAGACGTGAAACACCTTGTCCTGCTCCCCGCGCAGCATGCCCCCCGCGCTGTCTCCGGCCGGCAGCAGATAATGGTGATGCTCGCCAAAGGTGTTGCGGACTTCCAGCAAAACGGCCTGCAGATGCCCGTCCATTTGATGGCAGTACCAGATGCTCAGGGGGTTGAAGGCATGGCCGAGGACCCGGGGCGTGGCCTGCAGAAGGATCGCGCCGCCATCGGGTTCCAGTCCGCCCTCGCGCAGCCGGGCCTCGACCCACGGCCGCCAGGGCGTCCCATCGCGGCGGCCGTGGTCACGGGTATGCAGGCTGAACAGATTGAAGCGATCCAGCGAGAACCAGCGGCGGTTGCGCGCCAGATCTTCGATCCGGTCGATGTCGAACAGCGCGCTCACCACCCGGTAGCGAAAACGGTAGTCCGGCCCGTGCAGGCGACGGTGCATGACATGGCCGGGAAGCAGGGCGGCATCCATCAGGTTTGTCCCGTCACGGTGCGGACCGCGGTTCCCGCGGGCTGACTGGCGTCTGCGCGGGGAACAGCCAGGGGTTCGGAACCCGCCGCCCAGGGCATTTCCACTCCCAGTGCGCGCCCCACGCTCCGTGCCGAACGCAGGCCGTCCTCGTGAAAGCCGTCGCCCATCCACGCCCCGGCGAAATACAGGCCGTCCTCGCCCTGGTGTTCGGCCAGTGCAGCGCGCGCCCGTTCGGCCGGCGCGTCCATCACCGGGTGTTCCCACAGGAACTCGCCCAGGGTCAGCGAAGGATGCGGGTCGTGCAGGGGGTTGAGGCTGACGATGTAGTTCTCGCGACGCTGCAGCCGGTGCAGGGCGTTCATCCAGTAGGATACCGAGACGCCGCGTTCGCCGGTTGCGCGTGCGCGCGAGAGGTAGTTCCACGAAGACCAGACGCGGCGGGAGCGCGGCATCAACCGGGCGTCGGTATGCAGCAGCGCGCGGTTTTCCTGAAACTGGCAGGCGGCCAGGCGGGCGCGGGTGGCTTCGGGGCCGCCGTCCAGCAGCCGGCGGGCATCGCCCGCGTGGCAGGCGAACACCACGCGGTCGAACTCCTCGGGTTCGCCGGATCCGTGCACCCGCCACTGCGAGGCGCGAGCCTCCACGGCGGATACCGCGCCGTGCGCCACCGAGCCGGGGGCCAGGCGCTGCGCCAGACGCCGGACGTAGCTGCGCGAACCGCCGACCACCGTGCGCCACTGCGGGCGATCGCGCAGATCCAGCAGACCATGATTGAGGAAGAAGCGCAGGAAGCTGGCCGCCGGGAATTCGCGGATGCGCGCCGGCGGACACGACCAGATGGCCGCGCCCATCGGCAGCAGATAGTCTTCGGTGAAGCCGCGCCCCAGGCGATGACGGGCCAGGAACTCGCCCAGCGTGCCCTCCGGCATCTCCTGCCGTGCATTGAGTTCGTGGCCCAGGCGGTTGAAGCGCAGGATATCGGCGACCATGCGCAGGAACCGCGGACGCCACAGATTGGTGCGCTGGGCGAACAGCGTGTTCAGGTCGTTGCCGGCATATTCGAGGCCGGCGGGTTGTTGCGAACAGGCAAAGCTCATGTCCGTGGGACGGGTCTCGACGGCCAGCTCCGCGAACAGGCGGGTGAGCAGGGGATAGTTGCGTTGGTTATAGACCACGAACCCGGTGTCGATGGCGGTCGGCCCCTCGGGGTCGGCCACATCCACGGTATGCGCATGGCCCCCGAGCTGCGGCGCCTGTTCGAACAGCCGAACATCGTGGCGCTGCTGCAGGATCCAGGCCGAGGCGAGTCCGGCAATACCGCCGCCGATGACGGCGAGGCGCTGTCTTTGCATGTCCGGGCTCTCCAGCGGCCGGGGTAGATATCTATCTTATACAATACCTGTACAATGGCTGTAAATGACGCCGAAGGAGACGAGCATGGCGGAGACCAACCCTGACTGGCCCGAACCGGTGCGCCGCGCACTGGAGGAATACCCGATCGTGCTGGTGACCTCCGGTCTCAGCGACACCCGCGAAGCGGAGGCCCTGCTGGACCAGCAGCGGCCCGGCGAGTGGACCCGCCTGGAATGGGGCATGGGGTCGGCCGGGAACCGCGCGGCGTTCCACCAGTTGCAGCAGGCCACCGGCATGCGCATCCTGCCCCTGGTGGTCACGCGGGAAGGCGCCCTGGGCGGGGTGCCCGAACTGCGCGCCTGGCTGGGTGATACCACGCCGGACACGCCTCGGACCGACGCGCGGGACCCGGTCCTGACGGTGCTGGGCGCCGGCGGACTGATACCGTTCGTGTTCTTCGGGGCAGGGGCATGGATCGCCCATCCGGAATGGCAGGCTTTCGCACTCAACGCGCTGGCGCTATATGGTGCGGTCATTCTGGCGTTTCTGGGAGCGATCCACTGGGGCATCCACCTGGCGGACCGTTCCCATCGAGTGGGGCCGCTTTCGGGCCCTGCCTGGGCGGTCATCCCGCCCGTGCTGGCCTGGCTGGCGGTCCTGCAACCGTTGCCCGAGGCGATCATGACCCTGGCGGTCCTGTTCCTGGGCGTGTTGTGGGTGGACCGGCTGAGCCTGCGTGACCGGCGACTGCCGCCGGGCTATCTCACCCTGCGCATGGTGCTGACCACCGGCGCGATCCTCTCCCTGGCCGCGGGCCTGGGGGCGGTCACGGTCGGTTGATCCGATCCGCTCTGATCCAAGGAGAACATGATGGATGCCGCTTCGCACAGCGACTCGCACAATGACAAGGAATCCGATAACCGCACGCCGGCCAGCGAACTGGCCGGGCACTACCGCGAGATCCTGGTCGGGCTCGGCGAGGACCCGGAACGCGAGGGCCTGAAGGACACCCCGCTGCGTGCCGCGAAGGCATTGCAGTACCTCACCCGCGGCTACGAACAGGACCTGGACACCATCGTCAACGGGGCACTGTTCACCTCAGACAACGACGAGATGGTCCTGCTGCGCGACATCGAGCTGTATTCGCTGTGCGAGCACCACGTGCTGCCGATCATCGGCAAGGTGCACGTGGCCTACCTGCCGGACGGCAAGGTGATCGGCCTCTCCAAGATCGCACGCATCGTCGACATGTTCGCCGCCCGCCTGCAGATCCAGGAAAACCTGACGCGTCAGATCGCCGAGGCCCTGCAGCAGGTGACCCAGGCCAAGGGCGTGGGCGTGGTGGTGGATGCCCGCCACATGTGCATGACCATGCGCGGCGTGGAAAAGCAGCACTCCTCGATGGCCACCTCGGTCATGCTCGGCGCGTTCCGTGAGGACTCGCGCACCCGGCGCGAATTCCTCAACCTCATCGGCCGAGGCGGGCGCGACTGAGCGTCGGCCCGGAATCGGTCAGCGCCGATCCCCGGTGGCCTCGGCCGCCATCTGTTCGTAGCTGGTGTGGCGCACGTTCTTGCCCTTGACGAAGTAGACGACGTATTCGCAGATGTTGCGGGCGCGGTCGCCGATGCGTTCCAGGGAGCGGGTGGCCCAGACGATGTCCATCAGGCGGGGGACGGCGTCGGGGGCGGCGGTCATCTGTTTCATCAGCTTGTGGGTGACGGATTCGTACAGACTGTCGATCTGAATGTCCTGCTGGGCGACCCGCACCGCCTGCTCGGTGTCCATGCGGGCGAAGGCGTCCAGCGCGCCACGGGTCATGTGGCGCACGTGTTCGCCCATTTCCGCGAGATCGCTCATCGGGGCGGTCTGGCGGTCGGCTTCGAGCAGATGCAGGCCCATGCGGCCGATGCGCTCGGCCTCGTCACCCATGCGTTCGAGATCGGTGATGGTCTTGATCACCGCGATCACCAGACGCAGGTCGGAGGCGGTGGGCTGGCGCCGAGCGAGGATGTGGGTGCACTGCTCGTCGATCTCGACCTCCAGCGCGTTGATGCGGTAGTCGGTGGTGATCACGGTCTCGGCCTGTTCGGTGTCGCCTTCGACCATGGCGTTCACCGCATCGGCAAGCTGCTGTTCCACCAGTCCGCCCATTTCCATCACGCGCTTGATGATGTCTTCCAGCTCCTCGTTGAACTGCTGGGAGATGTGCTGCTTGAAGAAACTCTTGTCCATGGCGTGGGGGCTCCTCAGCCGAAGCGGCCGGTGATGTAGTCCTCGGTCTGCTTATTCGCGGGCGAGGTGAACAGGGTGTCGGTGTCGGCGTATTCGATCAGTTCGCCCATGTACATGAAGGCGGTGTAGTCGGATACGCGCGCGGCCTGCTGCATGTTGTGGGTGACGATGACCAGCGTGTAGTCCTTCTTCAGCTCGATCATCAGTTCCTCGATCTTGAGCGTGGCCAGCGGGTCCAGCGCCGAGCAGGGCTCGTCCAGCAGCAGCACCTCGGGGTCGATGGCGATCGCCCGGGCGATCACCAGGCGCTGCTGCTGGCCGCCGGACAGGCCGAAGGCGTTCTCGTGCAGGCGGTCCTTGACCTCGTCCCACAGGGCCGCGCGGCGCAGGGACTTTTCCACCACGTCGTCGAGGCGGCGCCGATTCTTCACGCCCTGCAGGCGCAGGCCGTAGGCCACGTTCTCGTAGATCGACTTGGGGAAGGGATTGGGCTTCTGGAACACCATGCCGACCCGGCGGCGCAGCTCGGGTACGTCCACGTTGGCACCGTAGATGTCCTCGCCGTCGAGGCGGATGGTGCCTTCGATGCGGGCGACGTCGATCAGGTCGTTCATGCGGTTGAAGCAGCGCAGGAAAGTGGACTTGCCGCAGCCGGACGGTCCGATGAAGGCGGTGATCCGGTTCTTCGGGATGCGGATGTCGATACCCTTGAGCGCCTGGTCGTCGCCGTAGTACAGCTTCAGGTCTTCTGCGGTCAGGCAGATGTCTTCGCGATCGATGTTCAGGCCGCGCGGGGCCTGCTGCTGGGCCGGATTGACGGCGTGGGTCCGGGTGTCACTCATTTCGGGTACTCCGTGGCGAATGGGGTTCGACGCCGATCGCGTCTCAGTCGCTTTCCGCGCGGTATTTCTCGCGCAGATGGTTGCGGATGGAGATGGCGGTCAGGTTAAGGACGACGATCAGCAGCACCAGGATCAGGGCCGTGGCGTACACCAGCGGCCGGCCTGCCTCGACGTTCGGGCTTTTGAAGCCCACGTCGTAGATGTGGTAGCCGAGATGCATGAACGCACGGTCCAGGTGCAGATAGGGGAAGGTGCCGTCCACCGGCAGGTTGGGCGCGAGCTTGACCACGCCCACCAGCATCAGCGGTGCGACCTCGCCGGCGGCGCGCGCCACCGCAAGGATCAGGCCGGTCATCATGGCCGGCGCGGACAGCGGCACGATCAGCCGCCACAGGGTCTCGGCCTTGGTGGCGCCCAGCGACAGGGAACCGTGGCGTACGCTGCTGCCGATCCGTGTCAGGCCCTCCTCGGTAGAGACGATCACCACCGGCAGGGTCAGCAGGGCGAGCGTCAGCGATGCCCAGATGATCGCCGGCGAACCGAACGTGGGCGAGGGCAGGGCATCCTGGAAGAAGATCTGGTCGATGTTGCCGCCGATCAGGTACACGAAGAAGCCCAGGCCGAACACCCCGAACACGATCGACGGTACCCCCGCCAGGTTGTTCACCGAGATGCGGATGATGCGCACCAGCGGGCCCTGTTTCGCGTATTCGCGCAGGTAGATCGCGGCAAGCACGCCGAACGGGGTCACCACGATCGACATCAGGATTACCATCAGCACGGTGCCGAAGATCGCCGGGAGGATGCCGCCCTCGGTGTTCGCCTCGCGCGGGTAGCCGGTCATGAAGTCCCAGAAACTGCCGACGTAGTGGCGCAGTTTGGCGGCCGTGCTCATGTCGTTCGGCCACCAGGCGTTCACGATCTGCGACAGCGCGAGGGTCGTGCGCTGGCCATCGGCGGTTTCCAGCACGATGGCGTAACGGGCGACTTCCTCGCGCAGGGCGTTGCGTTCGGATTCCAGCTCGGCGTATTCGGCGTCCAGGGCCGCCTGTTCCTCGTCGAGTTCCCGGTGGCGCTGCGCGCGCTGTTCCTCCGGTAGCGAGGTGTCCCGCTCGAGGCCGCGACGGTCGAGCCGCACCCGTTCCATCTGATGATTGACCTGACCGATCTCGACCCGCTCGATGCGTTCGAGCTGCTGCACCAGATCGCGGGTCTCCCGGATGCGTTGTTCGAAGGCGGTGCGTGCCGCTTCGCCTTCGGCCACGGTCTCGCCGTCCTCGCGGTATTCCCGGATGAAGCCGAAGAAGTCACCCCATTGCAGGCGTTCCAGCACCACGGCGCCGCGCGGGGTGCGGCGTTCGGACATCGCGTCTTCGAGATACCAGCGGAAGTCGCGTGAATCCAGGTCGCGGTTGCCGCGCTTGATCAGGTGGCGCACGACGATTTCCTGACCCTCCGGCACCTGAAAGCCGGCTTCCCGCGCGGCCTGGGCGGTCATGGTCTCCGAGCGTGCGAGTTCGCCCATCACCCCCCGGGGCTCGCTGTCAGCCGCGGGCTGGTATTCGAACTCGATGACCTCGGACGGCCAGAAGAACGACAGGCCATTCACCGCGATCATGGTGATCAGCCCGAAGACCATCACCAGTGAGGCGGCGATTGCCCCGGCATTCAGCCAGATCCACGGGGTGCCGGACTGGAACCAGTGTTTCATCGTTGTTCCTTACAGGGTGCTGTATTTGTTCCGCAGGCGCTGGCGCACGATCTCGGCGATGGTGTTCACCGTGAAGGTGAGGGCGAACAGGACCAGCGCGGCCAGGAACAGGATGCGGTAATGGGTGCCGCCCACCGCGGTCTCGGGCATCTCCACCGCGATGTTCGCGGAGAGCGTGCGCATGCCCTCGAAGATGTTGAAGTTGACCACCGGGGAGTTGCCGGTCGCCATCAGCACGATCATGGTCTCGCCGACGGCGCGGCCGAAGCCGATCATCACCGCCGAGAAGATCCCCGGGCTGGCGGTCAGCAGCACCACGCGCACCACCGTCTGCCAGGGGGTGGCGCCCAGTGCGAGCGAGCCCTGGGTCAGGTGCCTGGGCACGTTGAATACCGCATCCTCGGAGATCGAGTAGATGGTCGGGATCACCGCGAAACCCATCGCGATCCCGATCACCAGGGCGTTGCGCTGGTCGTAGGTGTAGCCGGCGTCGGTCAGCCACTGACGGGCATCCCCGTTGAACATCCAGATTTCCAGATGCGGGCTGATGAACACCGCGAACCAGCCCACCAGCAGGATCACCGGGATCAGGATCGCGGCTTCCCAGCCTGCGGGGATCGCACGGCGTACGCCCTCCGGCAGGACCCGCGTCCAGATATAGGCCATCACCAGCATGGCCAGCGGGAGCAGAATCAGGATGCTGGCTACCGCGGGCAGATTGGCCTCGATGAACGGGGCCAGCCACAGGCCCGCCAGAAAGCCCAGGATGACGGTCGGCAGGGCCTCCATCAGTTCGATGCTGGGCTTGGTCAGGCTGCGCATGCGGCTCGACATGAAATACGCGCTGTAGATCGCCCCCATGATGGCCAGCGGGGTGGCGAACAGCATGGCGTAGAAGGCGGCCTTGACCGTTCCGAGGGTCAGCGGCACCAGCGAGAACTTGGGTTCGAATTCGTCGGTGGCGGATGACGACTGCCACACGTAGTCGCCGCCGGAACGGCCCTCGTACCAGACCTTTTGCCACAGCACGTGGAAGGAGACTTCCGGGTGCGGGTTGGACAGGTCGTTCACGAACCAGCTCTCGGCGTCGTCGATCGCGATCAGCATGCGATTGCGCGGGTCGATGTACGCGCGGTAGAGGGGACGGTCGCTGATCGTTTGCTGGAGCAGGGTGCGCTGCGAGGTCGGGTAATGGACCGCCAGGGCGCCCGAGGCATCGGTGGTGGCGAACCCCTTGCGGATGTATTCCGGCTGGGTGTTGGTGACCGCATCGGTATGTTGCGGGAAGTCGCGGACGCGGGTGATGCGGTTCACGTTGTCTTCGTCGCGCACCAGCATGTACTGGGCGACCGAGCCATCCGAGCCCCCGACCACGACGGAAACCGTCCCCAGGATGTATTCCAGCGAGGTCACCTCGGCATCGTCCCCGCGCACCACGCGCTGGCTGTCGACGAGCCGGGCGTCGCGGGGAGTGCTGATGTCGTAGAAATGCAGCCGGCCCCGGTCGTCGCCCACCATCAGGTTGCGTCCGGTAATGTCGACCAGGATGCGGGTCGGTGTCGCGTCCCCGGGCAGGGAGGGCAGGTCGTGGGCCGAACGGGTGACCTCGGTCTCGCCGGTCATCATCGAGGTGCGTTCCTCGAAGTTGACCAGTCGCAGGTCACCGTCCTCGGTGGCCGCGGCCACCCGCACGCCGCTGGAGCCTCGCTGGATGCCGACCACGTCGATGGCCCGGCCCTCGGAATCCACGTCCAGCAGCGCCGAATCCTCGTCTCCCAGGGGGTACACCAGGCCCGGATCGTATTCGCGACCCTGCGGCGTGAAGCGTTCGTTGTATTCGTATTCGATGGCCAGTACCTGGCCGTTGTCCAGGCCGGCCGCGACCAGGCGCGTGCGCGGTTCGGCCATGCTGAAACTGGTGACCCGTACGTCATCCGGTATCGGCAGCGGCTGTTCGCGTACCACCTCGCCGCTGTACGGGCGGAAGAAGACCGCCCGACGGTCCTCGGTCAGGCGCACGGCCATTTCGCGATGCCGATTGACCGCCAGGTGGATGGTCCCGGTGTCGGCCCCGCCGGGTGCATCGTAGGCCGCGCGTTCCTCCAGCGAGGCGCCCTGGAACATCGGCAGGGTTTCGCTCAGGAGGTAGACGAACATCAGGGTCAGGGCGCCGATCACGGCCAGCCCGAAAAATCCGATCAGGTAGCGGGCCGAGGTGTCCTTGGCGCGGCGCCAGCGCTGGAAGCGGTCGAGAGTGGTGTTCGCGATGGTGCCGGGCATTCGGTTCCCCTGAAATATCGACGGGCGCGTGACGGTCGTTGGCAGGGATCCTAAGGGCGCGTTGTGACAGTCCGATGACACTGCGGTGACAGGCATTTGAACGCGCAGCGGCTCGAGGAGAGAGGCATAAACGAAAGAGGCATAAACGAAAAAGGCCCGGACAGTGTCCGGGCCCTGATGCCTCCCCATTGCGGGCGGTACACCGCTTATTCGAGGCCGAGGGCCTCGCGCTGGCGCTTGGCGACCGTCTCGGGCAGCGGGACGAAGCCGTCACGCACGACCACCTCCTGGCCTTCCTTCGACAGCACCATCTTCAGGAACTCGGCCTGGCGCGGGGCGAGGCCGTCTTCCGGGTGGTTGTTGACCGCGACGTAGAGGAAGCGCGACAGGGGGTAGTCGCCGGAAGCGGCGTTCTCGGCAGTCGGCTCGTACAGGGCATCCTCGCTCTCGCCGAGGGCGATGGCGCGGACACCGGAGGTGTTGTAGCCGATGCCGGAATAGCCGATGCCGTTGAGGGACTCGGCGACACCCTGGACGACCGAGGCGGAACCCGGCTGTTCGTTCACGGCATTCTTGAAGTCACCGTCGCACAGGGCGTGCTGGCGGAAGTACCCGTAGGTGCCGGAGACCGCGTTACGCCCGTAGATGGTGATGTCGCGGTTGGCCCAGGAGCCTTCCAGGCCGAGCTGGCCCCAGCGGTTGATGTCCTCGGCACCGCCGCAGCGGCGGGTGGACGAGAACGCCGCGTCCACCTGTTCGATCGACATCCCCTCGATCGGATTGTCGCGGTTCACGAACACCGCGATGGAGTCGATGGCCACCGGCACCAGGGTCATCTCGTAGCCGTGGCGCTGCTCGAACGAGGCCTGCTCGCTGTCGCGCGGCTGGCGCGACATCGGGCCGAAGTCGGCGGTGCCCTCGGTCAGGGCGGGCGGGGCGGTGGAGGTGCCGGCACCCTGGATCTGGATGTTGACGTTGGGGTAAAAGTCCTGGAACTCCTCGGCCCACAGCGCCATCAGGTTGTTCAGGGTGTCCGAGCCTTCGCTGGACAGGTTGCCGGAGATGCCGCTGACGGTCTGGTAGGCCGGCAGATCCGGGTCGACATCGGCCATCGCCGGTGTGACGGCCAGGGCGGCGGCCGCGGCGGCGGCCAGAACGGTACGCTTGAACAGCATGGGTCACTCCCTCGTGCTTGCTTGACGGTGCGTCGGACCGGTGGGTCCTTGATGCCGGATTATCGGGAGCCATGCTTGCAGTTTGGTGACGGCGACGTGACAGAAGCATGACAGGGGGCTGTAACGGGATTGTCATCGGCGCTTCATACAGTGCACCCATGAAAGCTGATCGCCCCCTTCGCGTCTGGCCCCTGGCCGCCCGTGTCCTGGTGCGTCCGGGACCGGTGCTGCGCTCGCTCGCCGGTCACGGTCCGCTGCCTTCGTGGCAGGCCGTGTTCCTGCGTTTCTCTCTGCCCCTGGTGCTGACCAGCGTCATCCTCAGTCAATGGCTTTACGGGCTGATGCCGCCCGCGCTGCCTCCCGAGTCCGTTCCGGATCCGGTAGGCTTCGGCGTCTACAGCGTGCTGGCGATGACGGTGGGGGTCGCGGGGCTGACCCTGTCGGCTCACTACCTGGTGGAGCTGTTCCAGGGGCCGACGGGTCCCGAGCGGGCCGCCATGGCCGTGACTCTGGGGCTGGTCCCGGCGTGGCTGGGCAACGTGGTCGCGGCGTTCCCCTGGCCTTGGGGCAACGGTCTCGCGCTGGCCCTGATCCTGTACAGCCTAGCGCTGCTGTATGTGGCTCTGCGCGAATTGCTGGGACTGAAACGCGGCAACCGGATCGGCCTGTGGGCGGCCACGCTGTTCTCCGGGGCGTTCATCACGCTGGTCTTTGGCTGGGCGTTGATGGACCTGATCCCCGGGGCTGCCCCGGAGCTGCGTCTCGGCACGACCTGGTTGATCTGAGTTCAGTTTTCGCAGCGCCGCACCGCATGCACCGGGAAATGGCAACTGAAGCGGCTGCCGACGCCCAGTTCGCTGTCGATCTGCAGCTGTCCCTGGTGGCGCAGCAGCACGTGCTTGACGATGGCCAGGCCCAGGCCGGTGCCGCCGCGATCCTGGCTGCGGGCGTCATCCACGCGGTAGAAACGCTCGGTCAGCCTCTCCAGATGGTGGCTGGCGATGCCGGGACCGTTGTCGTCCACGGCGAGGGTAGCGCCGCCGTCGTCGGTTGCGGACCAGCTCAGAGTGACCCGGGTGCCTGCCGGGGTGTACTTGATGGCATTGAACAGCAAGTTGGCGAAGGCCGATCGCAACTCGGTCTCGGTGCCGAGGATCTCCAGATCGGGCTCGGCGTCCAGTGCCAGGTGGTGGCCGCGGTCGCCGGACAGCAGTTCGGCCTCGTCGATCAGATTGCGCAGCATCTTGGTCGGATTGAACCAGGTCTGCTCGCCCTGTTCCGACCCGGTCTCCAGGCGCGAGAGCATCAGCAGGTCGTCCACCAGCAGTTTCATGCGCTCGGACTGTTCGCGCAGCAGGCGTACCGAATCCATCAGTTCCGGCTGGTCGACCAGTTCGTCCTCGAGGGTTTCGGCCACGCCGTAGAGCACGGTCAGCGGGGTGCGCAGTTCATGGGACACGTTGGCGATGAAATCCCGGCGCATCACCTCCAGACGGTGCAGGTGCGTGGTGTCGCGCGCCAGCAGCAGGTACTGGTGCTCGCCGTAGGGCACCAGACGGATCTCCAGTCGCCGGTTCGCATCCAGCGGCGACGGCATGTTGAGGCTCTCCTGTGGCGGGCTGGCGGGGTCCATGAAGCGCAGGAAATCCGGATGGCGCACCAGGTGGGTGATGCGGCGGCCCTCGTCGGCCGGCCATTCCAGGTCCAGCAGGCGCGCGGCGGTGGGATTCGCCCATTCGATCCGGTGCTCGGGGTTGAGGACCACCACCGCGTCGGGAAGGGCGCTGGCCGAGTCGCGATAGCGTTCCAGCGTGCGCCGCAGGCCGGCCACCCGGCGCAGTCGCCGCTGGCGGCGCTGGTGCAGGTTGGTGAAGATCTCGCCCCATATCCCGCGGGCATCCGGGGGCTCGCTGCGGCCGCCGCGACGGGCCCAGTTTTCCAGACGGTAGAGCTGCAGGAGGTTCCAGCCCAGCGCGGCGGTCAGCAGGGCCGTCGCGGTGATCCACGGGTAGCCGAGGGCCCATCCGGTGCCGAGAATGATCAGGCCGGCGAGCAGGTTGCGGGCAATAACCCGTGGCCAGGGATTGAAGGGGGGCTGCAAGGGGCGGATCCGGTCAGGGCTGGTCGGAGAAACGGTAACCGGAGCCCCGCACCGTCTGCACCAGGTCGTCGTGTCCGGTTTCGGCCAGGGCCTTGCGCAGGCGACGGATGTGGACATCCACGGTGCGTTCCTCCACGTAGACGTTGGTGCCCCAGACCTTGTCCAGCAGGAGTTATGGTCAAGTCTGGTGTATGAGTGATCGCTGGTTCAGGCGGCGCTCCGGTCGGTGATGGAGGATTCCTCGTCGTTGGTCGGTTCGGTCTGCTCGATGCCGTCGATGAACTGA
>NZ_QKMA01000008.1:0-114262 GCF_003208255.1 Thioalkalivibrio sp. ALE21 | reverse complement strand
TCGGGCGCCCCACGATCAGCCGGGCCGGGACCGGGGCACCAATGGCCGGAGCGCCTCCGGTTTACCCCCTCCCGTTGCGAGCCCCTTGCGGAGGGTGCCTCGCGCCGGAAACAAGGCGCCGGATGTCTGAGCGAAGCGTAGCTTCGCGAGTTCGGCGCCGCCGGCGCGGGGCGCCCGGAGCAAGGTTCCCGGGCGAGCTCCGGGTGCCCTTCTTTGGGTCCTTTCTTGGGCAAGCAAGAAAGGACCTCGCGGTGCGCTCGCGAGAGAGCGCAACCCCCGGCGGCAGCCAAAGCCGCCGACTCCGCAGCGCCAGCTCAAGGCCCCGCGGCAGCGGTCAGGCACGGGCAGCAGCCCGTGTTCGCTTGCAAGCAAGCTCCCACAGCCGTTGCCGGGCGCCGTCCCGACACCCGGCCAGCGCTGCGCCGGTGTTACATCGCCCGGATGCGTTCGCGCTGCGCGGCGAGCTGCTCGCGGGTGGCCTGCATCTCGGCGACGCGGTCGCGTTCTTTCTGCACCACCTCGGCCGGGGCGCGGTCGACGAAGCTCTCGTTGGCAAGGCGCTTTTCGCTTTGCTCGAGATTCTTGTCGAGCTTGTCGATCTCCTTGTCCAGGCGGGCGAGCTCGGCGTCCTTGTCGATCAGTCCGGCCAGCGGGATCAGCAGCTGCATCTCGTCGACCAGGGCCATCGCGGATTCCGGGGCCTCGTCGGTGGCGTCCAGCCAGGTCACGCTCTCGGGTTTCGCCAGAAACTCCAGCAGCCCGCGGTGGCGCGCGTAACGCTGCTGGTCGGCCTCGCTCCAGTTCTTCACCAGCACCGGCAGCGGCTTGCCCGGGGCGATGTCCATCTCGGCGCGAATGCGGCGCAGCCCGGTGATGAAATCCTTGACCCAGTCGAGCTCGGCGGTGGCGGTGGCATCACGCGGGAAGCCGTCCTGCGCGGGCCAGGGGCGCTGCACCAGGAACTCGGTGTCGTCGCCGATGCCGGCGTGCGGCTTCACACTGGTCCAGATCGCCTCGGTGATGAACGGGATCACCGGGTGCAGCAGGCGCAGCAGGGCCTCGAGCACGCTGACCAGCGTATGGCGCGTGGCGCGCTTGACCGCGTCAGGGGTGGCGTCGTCGTTCAGCACCGGCTTGGTCAGCTCCAGGTACCAGTCGCAGTAGTCGTGCCAGGTGAACTCGTACAGCGTCTGCGCGGCGAGATCGAAGCGGTAGGCGTCGAGCTGCTGAGTGGCGGTCGCGGCGGTTTCGGCCAGGCGGTCGAGGATCCAGCGATCGGCCAGGGTGCGGTGTTCCGCCGTGTCGGCAGCAGGCGAGCAGTCCTGGCCCTCGACGTTCATCAGCACGAAGCGCGAGGCGTTCCACAGCTTGTTGCAGAAGTTGCGGTAGCCCTCGATGCGGCCGAGATCGAACTTGATGTCGCGCCCGGTGGTGGCGAGTGCCGCGAGGGTGAAGCGCAGGGCGTCGGTGCCGAAGGCGGGGAAGCCGTCGGGGAAGGCCTTGCGTGTGGTCTTCTCGATCTTCTTCGCCATCTGCGGCTGCATCAGGCCCTGGGTGCGCTTGGCCACCAGGTCGTCGGCGCTGATGCCGTCAATGAGATCGATCGGGTCGATCACGTTGCCCTTGGACTTGGACATCTTCTGGCCTTCCGAGTCGCGGATCAGGCCGGTGACGTACACCTCGCGAAACGGCACGTCGCCCATGAAGTGCTCGCCCATCATGATCATGCGGGCGACCCAGAAGAAGATGATGTCGAAGCCGGTGACCAGCACGCTGGTCGGGTAGAAATCCTTGAGCTCCTGCGTCTGCTCCGGCCAGCCGAGGGTGGAGAACGGCCACAGCGCCGAACTGAACCAGGTGTCCAGCACGTCCTCGTCCTGTTCCAGCGCCACTTCGGCGCCCAGGCCGTGCTTCTCGCGCACCTCGGCCTCGGAACGCCCGACGTACACGTTGCCATCGCCGTCGTACCAGGCGGGGATGCGGTGGCCCCACCAGATCTGGCGCGAGATGCACCAGTCCTCGATGTTGCGCATCCACTCGAAGTAGGTCTTCGACCAGTTCTCCGGCACGAAGCGGATGCGGCCGTCCTCCACCGCCCTGATCGCCGGTTCGGCCAGCGGGCCGGCCTTCACGTACCACTGGTCGGTCAGATAGGGCTCGACCACGGTGCCGGAGCGGTCGCCGCGCGGGACCATCAGGCGGTGGTCCTCGATCTTTTCCAGCAGGCCGAGGTGATCCAGATCGGCCACCACGCGCTTGCGGGCCTCATAGCGGTCCAGTCCGCGGTAGGCCTCGGGCACGTTGTCGTTCATGCACGCGTCGATGGTCAGGATGTTGATCACCGGCAGGTCGTGACGCTGGCCCATCGCGTAGTCGTTGAAGTCGTGCGCCGGGGTGATCTTCACGCAGCCGGAGCCGAACTCGGACTCGACGTAGTCGTCGGCGATGATCGGGATCTCGCGCCCGACCAGCGGCAGGCGTATGGTCTTGCCGATCAGGTCGCGGTAGCGCTCGTCCTCCGGGTGCACCGCGACGGCGGTATCGCCCAGCATGGTTTCGGGGCGCGTGGTGGCCACGGTCAGGTGCCCGGAGCCGTCGGCCAGAGGATAACGGAAGTGCCACAGGTGACCGTTTTCCTCTTCCGACAGAACCTCCAGGTCGGACAGCGCGGTGTGCAGCACCGGGTCCCAGTTGACCAGGCGCTTGCCGCGGTAGATCAGGCCTTCGTCAAACAAGCGCACGAAGACTTCGAGCACCGCCTCGGACAGGCCGTCGTCCATGGTGAATCGCTCGCGCGACCAGTCCACCGAATCGCCCAGCCGGCGCATCTGGCGGGTGATGGTGCCGCCGGATTCGTTCTTCCAGTCCCAGACCGCGCGGACGAACTCCTCGCGCCCGAGGTCGTGGCGGGTCTTTTCCTGCGCCGCCAGCTGGCGCTCGACCACCATCTGCGTGGCGATCCCGGCATGGTCGGTCCCGCCCTGCCACAGGGTGCGGTCGCCGTGCATGCGCCGGTAGCGGATCAGGGTGTCCATCAGCGTGTGCTGGAACGCATGCCCCATGTGCAGCGTGCCGGTCACGTTCGGTGGCGGCAGCAGGATGCAGTAGCTGGCCTCGCCCGTCTCCGGCGGCGCGAAGATGTTCGCGGCCTCCCAGCGTTCGTACTGGGCCTGTTCGATGCTCTTGGGGTCGAAGCTCTTGTCCATGATCGGGCCGGGCTCGGGTATGGATGGGAAAGCCGCGCATTATAACGAGCCGCCGACTCCGTGACGCGACCCCGCGGCGTAATCGTCCGGATGCGTAGTGAAAACCATGGATCTTGTGAGATAATAGCCGGCCCGGTCGAAAACGGGCAGCGATCGGTTCATGTCAGCCCGATCAGCCAGAGAACAAGGAGAAAAAACGCATGTTCAATCGAAGCAAGATGGCCGTAGCCGTTGGTGGCGCCGTGCTCGCGATGGCGGGGATGTCCTCGGCGCAGGCGGATACGTTTCACGGCGGATACGTCGGCGGCCAGCTGGTAGTGGTGGACTACGATTTTGACGTGGACCCCGGTCCGTCCCTGTCGGATACCGATGTCGGCATTGGCGGTCTGGTCGGGACCGGTACCACTGAGAACAACTACTACCTCGGCGTGGAGCTCGACTTCTGGCTGGATCAGGCCGACGACTCGACCACCTGGAACGGTGTGGATTACGACGTGGATGTGAAGCACAGCTATGGCGTGAACCTGCGTCTCGGCCGGGTCTTCAACGACGACTGGCTGGTCTACGGCCTGCTGGGTTACCAGGGCACCAAGGCCAAGGTGTCCGCCGACGGGCTCGGGTCGGATTCCGAGACCTACGAGGGCGGCCGCGGTGGCGTGGGTGTCGAGTACCAGCTCGAGAACCGCATGTTCTTCCGCGGCGAGTATTCGCAGACCTTCCACGGGGACGAAACCGTGCTTGGCGGGGTCGAAGTGGATCCGGATTCCTGGCAGGTGAAGGGCGCGATCGGCTACCGCTTCTGAAGCCTTTCGGGGCAGGATCGGAATGAAGGGGCCCCGCGCGCCGGGGTGGCGTGCGGGGCCCTGTTGTATCGGGGCATTGCGGTGCCCCGTGAGCGGGTTGCGGGATCAGCCGCTGACCCAGGCGTCGCACCAGCCGCCCGCGGCGACGTTGACGCCCTGGAAATCGGCGTGATGGCATCCGCCGTTGCCGTCCCAGAAGGCGCAGTTGTCGCAGCGCTCGCCCTCGGAGTAGTCCGGGTGATCGGCGTTGGCGGCATCCGCCACGTAGTTGTGGGCGTGTCCGTCCTCGGCCATGGGATTGGCCTTGGCGGCGGACATGCCGGCCATGCTCACAACCGGGATGGCGGCGACGGCCGCGGAGGCGCGGCGGAGAAAGGTACGGCGGCTGATATCGGTCTTGTCGGACATGGTTCCGACCTCCTTGCTGGTAGTTTTCTTGTGACGGCATCTCATGTGGATGCCGTCGCTACCTTGCATCGGTTCTCCGCGTTATTTCTACGTGAATGGGTCACAAAACCTCCCCAAGTGAAGGGATTTATGATCCAGCTCAAGGGGTGGGTGCAGGGAAGGACGCCGTCCGCCGACGGGGCTCACAGGGCGTGATGTTCCAGCGGATAGCCGCGGTCGCGGAAGTAGCGCCAGCGGGCGCGGCCGGCGGCGCGGCCGGCGTCGTCGCCGCCGACGATGTCGGCCACGCGCTCGAAACGGCCGCAGTATTCGGGGACCTCGGCGGCCAGGTTGACCAGCACGTCGCAGTGGGTGGTCGGGGCACGGGAATCGTGCAGGGTCACCGGCACGTCGGCGGCGTCCACCTCGGTGGCATGGGGCAGGAAGGCAGTGTCGCGGAAGGTCCACAGCCATTCGTCCAGGCTCTGCGTCAGGGCCGGGTCCCCGGTGTGCACGTGCACCCGGTGACCCTGGCGCGAGGCCTTCTCGGCCAGCCGGCAGGCCAGCTGCAGGCGCGCGTCAGGCTGCGCATCCTGCAGCAGGTAGAAGGTGACGCGGGTCATGCGCCGGCCTCCTTCAGGCCTGATCCAGCAGGTACTGCATCAGCATCGGGACCGGACGGCCGGTCGCGCCCTTTTCCTTGCCGCTCTTCCAGGCCACCCCGGCGATGTCGACGTGCGCCCAGGTGTAGTCCTCGGTGTAGCGCGAGAGGAAACAGCCGGCGGTGATGGTGCCGGCCGGGCGGCCGCCGATGTTGGCCATGTCGGCGAAGTTGCTCTTGAGCTGTTCCTGGTACTCCGGCCACAGCGGGAGCTGCCAGCCGCGGTCGCCGGTTTCCTCGCCGGCCTGCTGCAGCTGCCGGACCAGACGGTCGTCGTTGCCCAGTAGCGCGGCACCCTGGTGGCCCAGGGCGATGATGCAGGCGCCGGTGAGGGTGGCGATGTCGATCACCGCCTTCGGCTTGTAGCGATCCACCCAGGTCAGGGCGTCGGCCAGCACCAGGCGGCCCTCGGCGTCGGTATTCAGGATCTCGACGGTCTGCCCGGACAGGGTGTGGATGATGTCGCCGGGCCGGGTGGCGCGGCCGTCCGGCATGTTCTCGGCGCTGGTGACCACGCCGACCACGTTGATCGGCAGGCCCAGTTCGCACACCGCCTCGATGACCCCGAACACGCTGGCGGCGCCGCACATGTCGTATTTCATCTCGTCCATCTCGGCGCCCGGCTTGAGCGAGATGCCGCCGGTATCGAAGGTGATGCCCTTGCCGACGAACACCACCGGGGCATCGTCCTTGTCGCCGCCGCGGTACTCCATCGCGATCAGGCGCGGCGGACGCTCCGACCCCTGGCCGACGGCGAGGATGGCCCCGGCGCCCAGGGCCTCCAGTTCGTGTTCGTCGAGCACGGTGGTCTCGAGACGGTCATACTGTTCGGCGAGCCGGCAGGCGGTGTCGGCGAGGGTTTCGGGATAGCAGACGTTGGGCGGGGCGTTGCCCAGGTCCTTCGCCCGGTTCATGCCGGTGACGATGGCCGCGGCCTCGCTGCAGGCCTTCTTCGCCGCATCGGCCTGGTTGCGTTCCACCGCGAGCTGGACCTTTTCGAGCTTGACGGGCCGGGTTTCTTCCTTGCCCTTGAACTCGAAGAAGCGGTAGGCGGCATCGCCGATGGCGGTGATCAGGGTGCGCACGGTCCAGGCGATATCCTTGCCGCGCGGGACGAAGTCCTCCACCGCGATCACGGCCGAGTCGGCCGGGCGCTCCACCAGCGCGCTGGCGAGGGTCTGGCAGGCCTTGCGCGCGGCGCGGGCGTCGTAGTCCTTCTTCGCACCCAGGCCGATCAGCAGCGCGGAACCCTTGCGCCCGGTTCCGGGCACCAGCAGGCGCGAGCTGGCGTCGCCGTCCATCTCGCCGGCCTTGAGCAGGGCTGCGAGATCGCCGTCGCGGGCCTCATCCAGGACCCGCGCGCCCGGGGCCGGTTTGCGCCGGTGGCTGACGGCGGTGACACGGATCCCGGCCCGGGGTTTGTCGACGGTGGAGGTGGTGACGGAGAATTGCATGGGCGCCTCGCGGGAAGGAATGAATGACCTCCAGTGATACTACCAGCGCGTTGCCGGACTGCACTATGCACACCGGTAACATGGATACGGGCCGCGCATGATCCTGCGCCGGGCCGAGCGCTTCGTTGCGCGCGAACTTCTGCTGACCCAGGCGGCGGTCACCGTGGTACTGCTGCTGGTGATCGTCGGCGGGGTGCTCGCGCGGGTGCTGCAGGACGTGGCCGAGGGCAGCGTGCCGGCGGATTTCCTGCCGGCACTGGTGGGCTTCGGCGCGTTCAAGGGCATCGTCTACCTGTGGCCGGTGGCGCTGTTTCTGGGGTTCATGCTGGTGCTGGGCCGCATGCAGCGCGACAGCGAACTGATCGCGCTGCAGTCGGGCGGGATGTCGTTTGCGGCGCTGTATCGTGCCCTGTTCCTGGTCGCCGGGCCGGCGGCCATCCTGCTGGCGGCACTGATGAACACCGTGGTGCCCTGGACCGAGGGCGAGGTGGACCGCATGCGCGATCTCGCCGACCAGCGCTCGGATCTGGTGGGGATCGCGCCGGGGCAGTTCCTGGAGTCGCGCGTCGGCGATCAGGTGTTCTTCGCCGAACGCCTGAGCGATGACCGCGAGGCGCTGGAGGAGGTCTTCATCTACCGCGAAGTGGACGGCGAGGCGCAGGTCACGGTGGCCGCGCGTGCGATCCCCGATCCCGGTGCCGAGGGCAGTGGCTTCCTGGTGCTGGAGGACGGCTACCGCTATGTCGGCACCCCGGGCAGCGGGGCCTTCCGCATGCTCGAATTCGAGCGCCTGCGCACGCAGATCACCGAGCCCGACCCGGGCGCCGAGCGGCGCAGCCTGGAGGCGCTCTCCACGCCGGAACTGTGGGTCGAGCGGGACGATCACGAGGTACGCGCCGAGCTGGAGTGGCGCTTCGCCATGCCGCTGTCGATCGTGGTCCTGACCCTGATCGCCCTGCCGCTGTCACTGGTGCCGCCGCGCAGCGGGCGCTATGCGCGCATTCCCGCGGCGATCGGGGTGTACGTGCTGTACGCCAACTTCCTGATCCTGGGGCAGGGGCAGCTGGCGGACGGCCAGGTGCCCGTGGCCGTGGGACTGTGGTGGGCGCACGGCGCGATGCTCGCGCTGTGGTTGCTGCTGGCCTGGCGCAAGGGCCTGCTGCGCCGGCCGCGCCGGGGCGCGGGTCCGCCGGCGGGAGAGCCGGCATGACCACGATCCTGGGGCGCTACATCATCCGCCAGGTGCTGCTGGGGACCGCGCTGGCGGCGCTGCTGCTGGTTGCGCTGGACGCGGTGTTCGCGCTCATCGACGAGCTGCGCGACGTGGGGCGTGGCGATTACGGGGTGGCGCAGGCGCTGATGTACGTGGCCCTGACGCTGCCGCGGCGGATGTACGAGATGATGCCGCCGGCGGCTCTGCTCGGCGGTCTGCTGCTGCTGGGCAACCTCGCGGCGGGAAGCGAGCTGACGGCCATGCGCGCCGCCGGGATGACCGTCGGGCGGTTCGTCGCCTGGGTGATGCAGGGCGGGCTGATCGTGGTGCTGGCGATGGTCGCGATCGGCGAGTTCGTCGCGCCGGTGGCGGAGAACCGCGCGCAGAACCTCAAGGCGACCGCCTTCGACCGCGAACTGAGCGTCGGCTCGATGGGCCTGTGGGCGCGCGACGGGCGGCGCATCGTGCATGCCGAGGCCGTGCTGCCGGAAGACCGGCTGGCCGGCGTGCGCGTGGTGGAACTGGGCGAGGACCGACGGCCGCGGGTGATCACCCGGGCCGCGGGCGCGCGTTACACGGACGGCGAGTGGTGGCTGGAGGACGTGGAACGCTCGCGCCCGGATTTCGACGGGGTGGTGACGGAACATGCCGATGAGGAGCGCGTGGAGCGCCTGATCGCCCCGGAGTACTTCTCGGTGCTGGTGGTGGAGCCCGCGCAGATGGGGGCGCGCGACCTTCATCGTTACATCCAGTACCTGCAGGAGAACCGCCTGGACTCGGCGCCCTACGAGGTGGCCTTCTGGCAGCGTCTGACCCTGCCGGCCTCGACCTGGGTGATGCTGCTGCTGGCGATCCCGTTCCTGTTCGGGTCGCAGCGCGAGGGCGGGGCCGGGCGCCGCCTGTTCGTGGGCATCGCGATCGGGGTGTCGTTCGCGATCGTGATGCGGGCGATGACGCACGTGGGACTGGTGTTCGCGCTGCCGCCGGTGCTGGCGGCCAGCGCGCCGGTACTGCTGTTCCTGGTGGCGGGGCTGCTGGGGCTGCGGCGGGTGGCATGATGTGACGCGGATCATCGACGACAGGAGAACGACGCAATGAGAGCAGGCGGAAGACCGTCCCGGACCGGGCGCGCGGGGCAACTCCTGTGGCTGCTGCTGGTAGCCGGACTGCTGGCCGCCTGCGGCAGCCCGGGGCCCACCGATCTGGATCCGCTGCCGCGTTCGGCGACCGTGCTGGTTTTCGGGAACAGCGTGACCCACGGGACCGGGGCCGGCGATGGCAAGGACTTTCCGACGCGTCTGGAGGCGATCACCGGCTGGACCGTCATCAACGACGGGGTGCCCGGCGATCGGGCGGATACCGCACGCGGGCGCATCGAGGACAGCCTGGTCAAACATGAACCGGATCTGGTCATCCTCGAGCTCGGCGGCAACGACTTCCTGCGCGGGCGGGAGCCGGCGGAGGTGAAGGAGGATCTGCGGGCACTGATCGGACACGTGCGTGACCACGGGGGCCAGCCACTGCTGATCGGCGTGCCCGAGGCTTCGGCCCTGGGGGCGGCCACCGGCCGGCTGAGTGATGACGGGATCTATCGCGAGCTGGCGCGCGAGGAGGACGTACCGCTGATCGAGGGCGTGCTGGCCGGGGTGCTGAACGACCCGGATCTGCGTGCGGACCGCATCCACCCGAACGCGGACGGCTATGCACGCATGGCCGAGGAGATCGCCGACGGGCTGATGGAGGTCGGACTGTGGCTGGGGCGCCGAGCCCCGTGAGCGGGTGACGGGCCGGGTGACGGGTCCGGGTGACCGTGCAGGCGATCAGCCGCCCTCAGCCGCCCCCGGAGTCCTGTTCGTCCTGGTTTTCCTTCCAGCGCGGACGCTTGAGCGGCCGCGTGCGCATCAGCACGGTGGAGGACAGCCAGTCGTGCAGCATCCAGCGCTGCGGGTGCAGGGCACTGGCGCCCAGGGCGAGAACCCCCAGCGCGGTCATCAGCGCGGTCATCCAGTCGCCGTGCTCGCGCGCCAGATGGATCGCCATCAGGATGAACATCCACTGGGAGATTCCCACCAGGAAACGCAGCGTGGCCTGCCAGGAGGTGATCCGGCTGCCATCCTCGCTGCGCACCACCAGGTTCCAGGTCTGCATCCCGAGGGTTTGTCCGGTACGTCGCCAGAAACCGTAGAAAAAGGCCCAGGCGGCGAAGATGTTGAGGGTGAGCTGGACCTGCCAGAAGAACACCTCCAGCACGTTCCACAGGGGCAGGGTCACCAGCCCCAGCACCAGCCAGATGGCCAGTACCAGCAGGCTGTCGTAGAGCAGCGCGCCGAAGCGCAGCAGCAGGCCCACGGGGCGGGGGTCGCGATCGGGTGCGGGGATATCGGTCATGGAATCTCGCTGGTCACTGCGCGGAAGATTGCGTAGTCTTGCGGTATGTCGCGACGGTTTCAACGTATCCCGCTCGAATTTCCGGGCCGGCTCGAGCTCGCCGGGCGTACCTGTCCGGTGCGGGTGCTGGATATCTCGCTGCGCGGTGTGCTGGTGGAATGCGAGGGGCTCGAACCGCTCGCCCCGGGCACGTCCGGCCAGGTGGACATCCCGCTGAGTGACGAGGCCCGCATCGCCTTCGAAGGCACGGTGCGCTGGCAGCAGGGCGAGCGGCTGGGGCTGGAGATCGCTGCCATGCCGCTGGAGTCCGCCGGTCACCTGCGGCGTCTGGTGGAGCTGAACCTGGGCGACGAGGCGCTGCTGGAGCGCGAGTTCGCCGCCATGATCGGCGACCCGCCGGGCGAGGACGCCCCCGGCCGCTGAGCAGTTCGCCGCGGCGGGCTCAGTAGAGCTCGCTGAACGGCAGCACCTCCACCCACTCCCCGGCGCGTGCGCCGTCCGCTTCCCGCGGCAGCACCACGAAGGCATTCGCCCGGCTTATCGCGCTCAGCTGATGCGAGCCCTGGCCCCCGGCGCTGCGCACCACGTCCACGCCGTCCTCGGTCTCCACGATCGCCCGCTGATAATCCGTGCGCCCCGGCCGCTTGCGCAGATCCTCGCACAGCCGTGCGCGCAGGGTGCGCGGTTCGCCTACCGGCAGGCCGGCCAGACTGCGCAGGGCGGGACCGACGAACAGGCCGAAGGTCGCCATCGCCGAGACCGGATTGCCCGGCAGCCCGACAAACCGGGCCTGGCCGAAACGGCCGAAGGCCAGCGGACGCCCGGGCTTCATCGCGATCTTCCAGAAGCCGACCTCGCCGCGCTCCTGCAGGATGCGGGTAATGTAGTCGGCATCACCCACCGAGACCCCGCCCGTGGTCAGGATCAGATCGGCCTCGCGGCCCGCGGATTCCAGAGCCTCGCGCACGGCGTCCTCGTCGTCGGGAATGATGCCGTAGTCGCGGGCCTTGACCGCGTAGCGCGACAAGAGGGAACGCAGCATGTGCCGGTTGCTGTCGTGGATCTGCCCGGGTTCCAGCGGTTCGTCCACCGGCACCAGTTCGTCGCCCGTGGAGAAGAACACCACGCGCGGCTTGCGCAGGACCTCGACCTCACTGATGCCCTGGCTGGCGAGCACCCCGATCTCGGCCGGGCCCAGAACCTGTCCGGCAGGGTAGAGCCGTTCGCCGCTGCGGGTGTCCTCGCCGGGGCCGCGGATGTTCGCGTTGTCCGCGGCCGGGCGGTCGCAGCGTATGTGGTCACCTTCCACCGTCACGTGCTCCTGCATGACCACGGTATCCGCGTCGTCCGGGACCACCGCGCCGGTGAGGATCCGCACGCAGGAGCCCGGCGGCAGAGTGCCGTCCCACGGGTGCCCGGCGGCCGCCTGGCCGACCCGGCGCAGGCGCGAGCCGGCCTCGCGGGCATCGGCGGCGCGCAGGGCGTAGCCGTCCATCGCCGAGACCCGGGCCGGAGGGACGTCCAGCCGTGCATGCACGTCCGCGGCAAGGACCCGTCCGGTGGCCGTCTCCAGACTGCGCGTGCGGGTCCCGGTGACCGCCCGGCAGGCCTCCAGGACGGCGGCGCGCGCCTGTTCCACGGTGAGGGCGGTGGGGTCGAATTCGTCACAGGCGGCCGCGTTCATCCGGTTCCTCCGTTGTCATCTGTCATCCGTTCAATAACGGGTAAAGGGAAAGGTGTTCGATGATAAAGTCCGCCATCGGCGAGGGGTCGTCCAGCGGTAGCACCGGGCCATGGAAGGGCAGCCCGCCGGCGTCGGTGGCCACCGCGACCACCCCCGGCGTATCGGGGTACAGCGGCGGCTTGTCGTTGGCCTTGCGGTAGACCTCGATGCGGGGCAGGTCGGCGTTCTTGAAGCCCTCCACCAGGATCAGGTCCGAACGCGCCGGATCCAGTTTCGCGCACAGGGCGTCAAGGTCGGGGGTCGCTCCTTCCTCGATCTCGGGCGTCTCCACCATCAGGGCGAAACGCCGGGACGAGGCCACCAGTGTCTGGTTGGCCCCCGAGTGACGCAGCTCGTAGCTATCCTTGCCCGGCTTGTCCACGTCGAACTCGTGGTGGGCATGCTTGATCACCGCGGGGCGCAGGCCGCGGTTGCGCAGCTCCGGGATCAGCCGCTTCAGCAGCGTGGTCTTGCCCGAGCCGCTCCAGGCGGCAAAGCCGATGCGCGGCAGCGTGTTGTCCGGGTGGCTCATGACGGTTCCTCTCCCTGGTGGCAATGGCCCGGTCCGGTACCGGTAGTCGGGGAGTGTAAGGAATCGGCCGCCAATCTACACGCCGGTTGCGGGGGGCGTAAGTTCCCGGGGTCACGGCGGGGCAAGATCTTCGGGGGTGTTGAGGTTGGCGAAGACCTCGGGGCAATCGGAGAAAGCGGCGGTCACGGCGCCGTGTTCGCGCAGCCAGACGCCGGCGGGCAGGGGGCCCGCGGCGATCGCGGCGCGCAGGGCGGGGACCAGCCCGGCGCCCAGCAGCAGGAACAGCGGCTGCAGCCGCTGGCCGTCGTGGGCCATTGCGGCGGGGGCCGCGTGTTCGGTTCGCGCCGCCTGCAGGCGGGGACCGAGGTCGTACGGGGCACGCGGGGCATCCACCGGGACGCACAGCAGGTCGCGGCCGGGACGGGCGGCCCCGGCCGCGGCAATCCCGGCCAGCGGGCCGCGGTAATCGGGGTGTTCGTCGGCGACGCAGGGAAACCCCAGCCGCGCGCAACGGTCCATTTCGGTATTGGTGCTGACGACGATGCCATCGACCTGTCCCTGCAGACGCTCGACGGCATGCTCGATCAGCGGACGGCCCCGGTATTCGATCCAGGCCTTGTTGCAGCCGCCCATGCGCCGGCCCTGACCGCCGGCGAGGATGACCCCCAGCGGCGGGCGGTCCGGGGTGGCGGGCGGAGTCTGGCGGGGGTCCTGCGGCATGGGCGTTCGTTTGCGCAATGGCCTATGTTGTAGGGTGCAGGATACGTGGCGGACACGATACGAGGACGGCAGCGATACATGATCCGATTCCGGAAGCAACGCGGCGCCGCGGCCCGCTGGCTCCTGTGGCTGGCGCTGCTGATCGTCGGCACGGCCGGCGCGCTGCTGGCCAGCGCCGATAACGGCGGCGACCGCGAAGCCGTGCTCCTGACCGTGGACGGGGCCATCGGTCCGGCGACCGTAGATTACATCACGCGCGGGATCGATGCCGCCGAGGAGCGCGGTGCCGAGATGGTGGTGCTGCAGCTGGACACGCCCGGTGGCCTCGATTCCAGCATGCGCAGCATCATCAAGCACATGCTGCAGTCCGGGGTGCCGGTGGTGACCTACGTGCACCCGGCCGGCGCGCGGGCCGCCAGCGCCGGCACCTACATGCTCTACGGCTCGCATGTCGCGGCCATGACGCCCGCCACCAATCTGGGCTCCGCGACTCCCGTACAGATGGGCGGGGGTGGCCTTCCGGGTCTGGACGAGGAAGACCTCGAGGAGATGCGCGAGGACGCGGCGGAGGAAGACAACGGCGACGGAAACGGAAACGGCGAAGCGGAAGAGGGGCGGAACGACAACGGGGTCGAGCCGTCTGCCGGGGAGGAACGGCTGGAGGATGACCCCGAGCCCCGGCGCGGCGAGGATGCGATGGAGCGCAAGGTGCTGGAGGACGCGGTGTCGTACATCCGCGGGCTGGCAGAGCGCTATGATCGCAACGCCGACTGGGCCGAGGAGACGGTGCGCGAGGGGTCGAACCTGACCGCCACCGACGCGCTGAACCAGAACGTCATCGATTTCGTTGCCGACAATCTCGACGATCTGCTCCAGCAGATCGACGGCCATACGGTGAAGCTGACAACCGGCGAGCGCGAGCTGGTGACCGAAGGCATCCGGATCGTGCGCATGGATCCGGACTGGCGCACCGAACTGTTGTCGCTGATCACCAATCCCAACATCGCCTACATCCTGATGCTGATCGGGATCTACGGCATCATCTTCGAACTGGCCAATCCCGGGGCGGTCTACCCGGGTGTGATCGGTTCCATCTCGCTGATTCTGGCTTTTTTCGCCCTGCAGGTGATGCCGATCAACTACGCCGGGCTGGCGCTGATGCTGCTGGGGATGATCTTCATGATCGCCGAGGCCTTCGTGCCCAGCTTCGGCGCTCTGGGCATAGGAGGACTCGTGGCATTCATGACCGGTTCCGTGATCCTGTGGGACGACCCCAATCTGAATGTGGCCCTGCCGCTGGTGGTGGGCACGGCCATCGCGATCGGCCTGGTGTCGGTGTGGGTGCTGGGGCGGCTGTTCAAGCTGCGCGGGCAAAAGCCCGCGACCGGCCACGAGGAGATGATCGGCATGATCGGTCACGCCCGTGCGGATTTCGAGGTGCGGGGCCCGGTGTGGGTGCACAGCGAGCTGTGGACGGCCGAGACCACGGCGCCGGTTCGTGAAGGGCAGAAGGTGCGCGTGACGGCCATCGAGGGCCTGCGCCTGACGGTCGAGCCAGTGGAGCAGGAAGGAACGGCGGAAACGGCGTAAGCCCCGGGCCGGATTCGGCCGGGGGCGCAGGTGTCCCGTGCACCGATTCATGGATGCCGGCAGAGCCGGTCCCGGGCCGCGAAAATTCGGTCCGCACATGCAGTAATCCGCCTTCCGGCGGAAAGGAGTGCAACATGTTGAACGATTTCGGTTATCTCGTCGTACCGCTGGTCATCATCATCGCCCTGATCGCGATGTCGATCCGGGTGCTGCGCGAGTACGAGCGCGGCGTGGTCTTCTTCCTGGGCCGGTTCCAGTCGGTCAAGGGCCCGGGCCTGATCATCGTGATCCCGGGCATCCAGCAGATGGTCCGGATCGACCTGCGCATCATCACCCTCGACGTGCCCAGCCAGGACGTGATCTCTCAGGACAACGTGACGGTGCGAGTGAACGCGGTGTTGTATTTCCGCGTGGTGGACTCGGCCAAGTCGGTGATCCAGGTGGAGGACTACTATGCCGCCACCAGCCAGCTGGCGCAGACCACGCTGCGCTCGGTGCTGGGCAAGCATGACCTGGACGAGATGCTGTCCGAGCGTGACAAGCTGAACAACGA
The DNA here is from genome assembly GCF_003208255.1 of Thioalkalivibrio sp. ALE21. Lineage (NCBI taxonomy): Bacteria > Pseudomonadati > Pseudomonadota > Gammaproteobacteria > Chromatiales > Ectothiorhodospiraceae > Thioalkalivibrio > Thioalkalivibrio sp. ALE21. Next base: position 99,032 of record NZ_QKMA01000008.1, on the reverse strand, counting down.
CATCCAGGAGATCCTCGATTCGCAGACCGATGCCTGGGGCATCAAGGTCACCAATGTCGAGATCAAGCATGTCGACCTGGACGACTCGATGATCCGCGCCATTGCCCGTCAGGCCGAGGCCGAACGCGAACGCCGCGCCAAGGTCATCCACGCCGAGGGTGAACTGCAGGCGGCCGAGAAGCTGGTACAGGCGGCCCAACAGATGGAGGCGGCGCCTTCTTCCCTGCAACTGCGTTACATGCAGACCATGGCCGACATGTCCACCAACGGGAACGCCAACACCATCTTCTTCCCGCTGCCGCTGGAGCTGACCAAGGTGTTCGAGAACCTGGCGGCCAAGTTCCGTGCGGAGAACCCCGAGAACCCGCTCAACGCAGCCGCCGCGGCTGCCGGCATGGGGACGAAGAAGGGCGCCTCGGACGTGACCGGTGACACCGCCGGCGGGTCGGCTGCGGCTACCGGCGACGAGGGAGAAGCCGGGGCGCGCGGGACGAATCGGGGGCCGGCGCCGGATGACCCCGCGAATCCCTGATCGCGCCGGCGCGGTTCCACCGGGATGACGACGGAGACCACGGCCGCAGGCGCGGGTGCTTTCGGGGATGTCCCCGGGGAGGCTTCCGGGGGAGTGACGCACGAGGGGAGCGACACCGCGGTCGCCGGATCCGTCCCGGCGGTCCTCGATCGATTCCTGGACGAGCTGTGGGCGGTGGAAGGCCTGGCCGACCGGACCCTGGCGGCCTACCGGCGCGATCTGAGCGCGCTGGCAGGTTTCCTGGCGGCGCGGGACGGGGCACTGGAGGCCGCGACCCATGCCGACCTGCTGGCCTTTGTCGCCGCCCGCATGCAGGGCGGGGCGCGCCCGCGTTCGGTGGCCCGGGCGCTGTCCTCGATTCGCCGCTTCTATCGTTTTCTGGTGCAGGCCGGTGAACGCGAGGACGACCCCTCGGCCGGCATCGATCCACCGCGGCCCGGACGGCCCCTTCCGGCCGGGCTGTCGGAGGGACAGGTGGAGGAGCTGCTGGCGGCGCCGGATACCACCACGGCGGTGGGACTGCGTGACCGGGCGATGCTGGAGATGATGTACGCGGCCGGTTTGCGGGTCTCCGAACTCGTCGGGCTGGAAGGCACGGCGGTGAATACCCGGCAGGGCGTGGTGCGCATCACCGGAAAGGGCGGACGCGAGCGTCTGGTGCCGCTGGGCGAGATGGCGACCGACTGGCTGGCGGCGTATCTCGACCGCGCGCGCCCCGAGCTGATGGCGGGGCACCCGCCGGTGGAGGCGGTGTTCGTGACCCGGCGCGGCCGGGGGCTTACGCGTCAGGCCTTCTGGTACCGGATCAAGGCGCATGCGGCGCAGGCCGGCATCGATACGGCCCTGTCGCCGCACACCCTGCGGCACGCGTTCGCCACCCATCTGCTGGACCACGGGGCCGACCTGCGCGTGGTGCAGATGCTGCTGGGGCACAGCAGCCTGTCCACGACGCAGATCTACACCCACGTCGCGCGGGCGCGGCTGCAGGCGTTGCATGCGGAACACCATCCCCGGGGGTAGCCGTCTGTCCCCCGGAAGGCAACCGGCCTACAATCCACGTTTTGATTCATCAGCGAGACACCCATGTTGCTCAAGCGCGTTCTTCCTTTCGCGGTCGCCCTGGCGGCCGCCGGCACCACCGCTCAGGCCAGCGAGGCGATCGAGCAGGCCATGTCGCAGGCCATCCCCGATGCCGAGATCGACTCCATTCATTCCACCCCGCTCGACGGGATCAAGGAGGTCCGCTACGGCACCGAGATCTTCTACGTCAGCGAGGATGGCCGTTACGTGATGCAGGGCAGCCTGATCGACCTGCAGACCCGCGAGAATCTGACGGAGCAGGCGAAGGGCGGTGCGCGTGCCGAGCTGTTCGAGGCCATCGACGACAGCGAACTGGTGGTTTATGAACCGAACGGCGAGACCCGCGCCGTGCTGAACATCTTCACCGATCCCAACTGCCCGTACTGCCGCGACATCCACGCCGATCTGCCGGAATACCTGGAAGCCGGCGTCAAGGTGCGCTACCTGATGTTCCCGGTGCTTGGTCGGGATTCGCCGGAGATCATGAACCGCACCTGGTGTGCCGATGATCGCCAGGCGGCCATGGATCGTTCCAAGGAGGGTGACAAGCTGACGGATCTGGACGGAAACTGCGCCACCCCGCAGGACGAGCACATGCAGCTGGGGCAGAGTCTGGGCGTGCGCGGCACGCCGGCCCTGTTCACCGAAAACGGCGAGATGCTCGCCGGCTACGTCGAGCCGGAAGAGGTGCTGTCCCGCGTGCTGGGCGACTGATCCCATGAGCGTGGCCGCCGACGACGCCTTCTTCCTGCGCGAGGCCATCCGCCTGGCGCGGGAGTCCGTGGATGTCGGCGGCGGACCCTTCGGCGCCCTGGTGGTGCGCGACGGCGAGATCGTCGGCCGCGGGGCGAACCGCGTGATCCCGTGGCAGGATCCCACCGCGCATGCCGAGGTGGCGGCGATTCGCGACGCCTGCCGCCACCTGCAGGACCACCGCCTGTACGGCGCGACCCTGTACGTCTCCTGCGAACCCTGTCCGATGTGTCGTGCGGCGGCGTGCTGGGCGCGGCTGGACCGGGTGGTGCATGCCGCCTCGGCCGCGGATGCCGCCGCGGCCGGGTTTGACGACGAGCGGATCCGCGACGAACTGGTGGCGGCCCCCGAGGCGCGCCGTCTGCCGTTGATCCGCACCCTGGCCGAGGAGGGGCGGGCGGTCTTCGACTACTGGGAACGTCACGCCAACCGCCGGTTGTACTGAATGTGCGGCGGGTTCCGGTCGGGCCCGGCCGCCCATGCATGACGCGGCGCCCGGACTGGGGCACAATCCGGGCACGGAACAGGGAGTGGGGCGGCATGGAGAAGCGTCTGCTGGAATTGTCGGTTTGTGTGGAGCCCGATCGGCGCCGGCTTGCGCGTTTCGCCCTGGATGCGGTGGTCGCCCTGGGCGGCAGCCCGTTCCGGGCCACCGCCCGTTTCGATGCCCTTCTGCACGCGCTGCGCGAGGCGGCCGCCCATGTGGAGGGCGGGCTGCAGGTGGCGCTGGTGGCCCACGGGCGCGAACTCGCCCTGTGCTGGGAAGAGGCGGGGGGACACGCGCGCCGTGAACGTCTCGATCGCGTCCCCGAAGACCCCTCGGAGTCCTCGCTCGAGGCCCTGTCGCGCCGCCTGCGGCGGGGTTCCGAGTCCACCGATCCCGAGCTCCTGCGCCGACGCAATGCCCGCTTCGCCGCCGAACTGGAACGCGCCCGCGAGCGGGCGGCGGCCGAGATGGCCGAACTCGAGGCCGATCTGGAACGCAAGAAGGCCGAACTCCAGCGCTCGATCCGCGAAGCCGAGACGGACAGCCTGACCGGTCTGTTCAACCGTGGCGCCTTCGATGCCCGCCTGGAAGAGTCCCTGCTGCACTGTGCCCGGCAGGACGAGCCCCTGAGTCTGGTGTTGCTGGACCTGGATTTCTTCAAGCAGATGAACGACACCCACGGCCATCAGTTCGGGGATGATTACCTGCGTGGCATGGCCGACGCCATGCGTGCAGCCATCCGCGAACACGTGGACCTCCCCTGCCGCACCGGGGGCGACGAGTTCGCCATTATCGTGTTCGGTGACCGCGACGCGGCGGCCGGCGTGGCGCAGCGCGTGCTCGCGGCGATGGAAGGCCGGGTCAGCATCGGCGTGGGGCAGCGGGCGGACGGTGACGCTCCGGAGCAGCTGGTGGCCCGCACCGATGCGGCACTGTATCTGGCCAAGCACCGTGGCCGCGGGCAGGTGGCCACCGAACTCGAGCTCGAGGTCCCCGACGCACCGGCGGCCGCGGCCCCGGGAGTCCGCGCGTGAGCGCCGTGCCGCCCGCGCGTCAGCCGTATGCTCTGCTGAGCGAGCAGGCGGCGGCGCGCGCCGGCGGGCAGGTCCTGCTGCAGTCGCGGCTGAAGACCGTGGCGCGGCGCCTGGGTTTCGGCGAGATCAAGCGCGAGCGCATGCTGCTGGTCTGCCAGGAGCTCGTGACCAACCAGATGAAATACGCGCGCGGGACCGGACTGGTGCAGATCTGGGAGCAGCGCTCGCCGGAGCCCGCGCTCGACCTGTTCGCGATGGATTTCGGTCCGGGGATCGCGGACCTGAACCAGGCCCTGGCCGACGGTCATACCACCTCGGGGACCCTGGGCAAGGGGCTGGGCACCGTGCGGCGCCTGGCCGACGATTCCGATTTCTACAGTGTTCCCGCGACGCAGGCCGCCGGTACACCGTGGCAGGGGACCGCGGCATGGGCCCGTTTTCGCCCCGGGGACAACGGACAGGACGAGCCCGGTCCGGCCTTCGGCCGTTACCTGCGGGCATTGCACGACGCGCCGCACAACGGAGATTGCGCGGACCTCGCGGTGGACCGGCACGGTCTGCGCTGGGTCCATATGGACGGCCTGGGCCACGGAGTGGAGGCCGCAACCGCGGTGGCGGGACGCTGTCGACCGGGCGAGCCGGGTGACTCGCCCGCGGAAGTGCTGCACCGGCTGAGCCGTGATCTGAGCGGCTCGCGCGGGGCGGTGGGGATTGCCGGCGAGGCTATGGTGGCGGAACGCGGCGCCCGGGTGTGTGGCGTTGGGGACATGAACGCCTGGGTCGTGCGTGAAGGGGAGCGGCGTGGCCTGGAGATGGCGCCGGGCATTCTCGGGCATGATCATCGCAGTTGCGAGGAGATCCGGCTGGACCTCCCCCCGCATGCGCTGGTGCTCACGGCCTCGGACGGTATCCGGCGCAACTGGAGCCTGGCCAGCTTTCCCGGTCTGTGGCGCCGGCATCCGCAGCTGCTGGCGCTGGTGCTGGGCCAGGTGCTGGGGCGCAGCAACGATGACAAGTCGCTGCTGGTCATCCGCCTTTGACGGCAGGCCGGGGAAACACAACAAAAAACGAGGAGGAATCATGACAGGGGGCAACATGAATCGGGAGGACGGCGAGACCCGCAGTGCCAACGAGATCCTGGTCGAGCAGCTGATGGTCAACGTCGGCCGGATTTCCGGGGTGATCGAGGAGCGTGGTCACAACATCTTCGTGCAGGGGAACATCCTGTCGCGCGAGGAGATCAGCGACTACTCCGTGGAGTTCATGGAGCTGTTCGTGATGCTGCTGCAGCACGAGGGGCGGTCGGACCGCTCCAGCGAGGAGTTCCGTGCGCTGCAGCAGTTCTTCACCACCATGTCGCAGCAGATCCTGATGCGGGGCGGCGACATGGAGGAGTTCGTGCGTTATCTGCAGTTCATGCAGAACGTGATGATCGAGGATCTGGGGCGCGACGCGGAGATCACGCCCGAACAGACCCGCGAGACCCTGCTCCTGCTGGCCGGGGTGTTCAACGACATCATCCTGGACGTGTATCGGGTGTATCTGGAGCAGAAGGAAAGCACCATCGAGGCGCAGCAGGCCGAACTGCGCGAGATCTCCACGCCCATCACCGAGATCTGGGACGGCGTCCTGACGCTGCCGATCATCGGTACCCTGGATTCGTCGCGCACCATGGTGGTGATGGAAAAGCTGCTCGGGCGCATCGAGCAGGACCGGGCCCGCGTGGTGCTGATGGATGTCACCGGGGTCATGGCGATCGACTCCCAGGTATCGCACCACCTGGTGCAGATGATCCGTGCGATCGGCCTGATGGGCGCGCGTCCGGTGCTGACCGGTATCCGGCCGGAGATCGCCCGGGCGCTCACCAGCCTCAACATTGATCTGGGCGACGTGACGACCCGCGCGACCCTGGCCGAAGGGCTGAAGGAGGCCTTCCACTGGCTGGGCGTGCGGATGGCCGACGCCCGGACCCCGGCCTGACGGGCGCGCCGATGGTCCGGGGCATGCATCTCACCCGGATCGGGGCGGACGCGGTGCTGCTGGAGCCGGGCGAGGGCCTGGATCCCGGCGAGCCGGACCGCTATCTGGTCGCGCTGGGGGATTATCTTCAGGCGGCGCGGGCCCGACGACTGATTTACGACCTCGACAGCGTGCCGGTGGTCGATGCCCTCTACTACGACTGGCTGAAGGCGGTGCACGGACTTTGCCGGGTCATCGGGGTGGAGATGGTGGTCGCGAACATGGCACCTTCGGTGGCTTATGCGCTGGCGGCGCGCCTGGATGAGGTGCCGCCCTTTGCCTGTGCGCGCGACGTGGAGCGCGCGCGCTGACATCCGCCATCCCCGCGACCGGGAGAACGCCGCATGCTGGAACTGGGCATTGTTGCCCTGACCACCTTCTTCGTGACCGTCGGCCCGGTGGACGTGGCGGTGGTGTTCGCGGTGCTGACCCGCGGCATGGATCCGGCGCAGCGCCGCGCGATGGCCTGGCGCGGCGCGCTGCTGGCGACCGCCATCCTGCTGCCGTTCGCGCTGTTCGGCGAGGCCGCGCTGGGGGTGCTGGGGATCTCGTTGCCGGCCCTGTATACCGCCGGTGGTATCCTTCTGCTCCTGATCGGCATCGACATGGTGTTCGCGCGCAGCTCCGGCGGGGTCTCGGCCACCCCGGACGAGACCCGCGAGGCCCGCTCGCGCACCGACCTCTCGGTGTTCCCGCTGGCCACGCCGCTGCTGGCCGGACCCGGGGCGATGGGCGCGGCCATCCTGATGATGAGCCGTGCCAGCGGCGATCTGGCCGCGCAGGCGGTGGTGATCGGGGCGCTGATCGCGATCATGGCCCTGGCGCTGGTGTGCCTGCTGGTCGCGGTGCGCATCCAGCACTGGCTGGGCGTCACCGGCGCGCACGTGCTCACGCGCATCATGGGCGTACTGTTGTCCGCGCTGGCGGTTCAGTTCATCTTTGACGGGCTGGCCGACAGCGGTGTAATGACCTGACATCGAAGGAGCGATGCATGACCCGAACCTGTCCGCACTGCGCAACCGAGAACCCCGACGACGCGGCCTTCTGCAAGGCCTGTGGCCGTTCGCTGGATTTCGACCGCGAGCCGTCGGAGCCGAACGGCTCCGGCATGGATCCGGAGTCGGGTTCAGGTCGGGGCGAAGCGCCACCTCCCGTTTCCGGCGGGTCCGGACAGGTGCCCGCCGAGGGGCCGCCGCAGGATCGTGCGGCATTCGGCGGCTTCTGGCGGCGCGTGCTGGCGGTGCTGATCGACGGGGTGATCCTGGGTATCCCGCTGACCGTGGTGCAGGCGATGATCAGCCCGGAAACCATGCACACCGAGGAATGGACCGATGCGGACACCGCCTGGACCTTCGTGAACATCCTGGTCGGCTGGTTCTATTTCGCCGGCATGCACAGCTCGCAGTACCGCGCGACCATCGGCAAGATGGTGGTGGGGCTGCGGGTGGTCGACTGGCATGGCGAGCGCATCAGCTTCGCCCGCGCGACCGGCCGCCATTTCGCCGAATTCCTGTCCGGTCTGCTGTTCATGATCGGCTACCTGATGGTGGCCTTCACCCGGCAGCGCCGCGCCCTGCACGACTTCATCGCCGAGACCTGGGTAGTGCGTCGCGAGTGGCTGGATGAATAGTCCGTTCAGCCGGGCGTTCGGCGGGCGGTCCTGAAAATCCCGGCCGAATCCAGTATGGTATTGGACCTTTCCGGCGCCGTACCCCGCCCGGTCTCGACCTTCCGGCCGCCGTCCGCGGCCGGTTGGGCGCCTTGTGGCGGGCCGCTGCGCGCCCGAATTGCCTAGAACCCAACGGGAGTCACCGAATGTTTTCGATCGACATGAGCATCAACGGCTACGATGACGAACTCTGGAGCGCGATCCGCAAGGAGGCGCAGCGCCAGGAAGAGCACATCGAGCTGATCGCCTCGGAGAACTACACCAGCCCGCGCGTGATGGAAGCGCAGGGTTCGGTGCTGACCAACAAGTACGCCGAGGGCTACCCGGGCAAGCGCTACTACGGCGGCTGCGAGCACGTCGACGTGGTCGAACAGCTGGCCATCGACCGCCTCAAGCAGCTCTACGGCGCCGATTACGCCAACGTGCAGCCGCATTCCGGCTCGCAGGCCAACGCGGCGGTGTACATGGCCCTGCTGCAGCCGCATGACACCGTGCTGGGCATGAGCCTCGACGCCGGTGGCCACCTGACCCACGGCGCCAAGCCGAACTTCTCCGGCAAGATCTACAACGCCGTGCAGTACGGCATCACCGACGAGGGCCTGATCGACTACGACGAGGTCCAGCGTCTGGCCACCGAGCACCAGCCGAAGATGATCGTCGCCGGTTTCTCCGCCTACTCGCGGGTGGTGGACTGGAAGCGCTTCCGCGAGATTGCCGATTCCGTCGGTGCCTACCTGATGGTCGACATGGCCCACGTCTCCGGCCTGATCGCCGCCGGCGAGTACCCGAACCCGATCGACCATGCCCACGTGGTTACCTCCACCACGCACAAGTCCCTGCGCGGTCCGCGCGGCGGCTTCATCCTCTCCAAGGGCCAGCCGGAACTGAACAAGAAGTTCCAGTCGCTGATCTTCCCGGGCACCCAGGGCGGCCCGCTGATGCACGTGATCGCCGGCAAGGCGGTGGCGTTCAAGGAGGCCCTGGAGCCGGAATTCAAGACCTACCAGAAGCAGGTGATCGCCAACGCCCGCGCGATGGCCGAAGTGCTGGTCGAGCGCGGTTTCGACATCGTCTCCGGCGGCACCGACAACCACCTGTTCCTGCTGAGCCTGGTGTCCAAGGGCATGACCGGCAAGGACGCGGACGCCGCGCTCGGCCGCGCCAACATCACGGTCAACAAGAACGCGGTGCCGAACGACCCGCAGTCGCCGTTCGTGACCTCCGGCATCCGCATCGGCACCGCCGCCCTGACCACCCGCGGCTTCACCGAGTCCGAGTCCCGCGAACTGGCCGGCTGGATCGCCGACGTGCTGGACAACATGGACAACGAGCAGGTGATCGACGACGTCCGCGGGAAAGTCCTGGATATCTGTCGCCGGTTCCCGGTGTACAGCGCCGGCGAATAAACCGGGGCGATGCGCTGCCCGGCCTGCGGTGCCAGTGACACCCGCGTGGTCGACTCCCGGGTCGCCGGACCCGAGCAGGAACAGATCCGGCGACGGCGGGAGTGCCGCGTGTGCCACGAGCGCTTTACCACCTTCGAGCGGGCGGAGTTCAGCCTGCCGCGGGTGGTCAAGCGCAGCGGCGAGCGGGTGGCCTTCGATGACGACAAGCTGCGCAGCGGTCTGCGCCGGGCGCTGCACAAGCGTCCGGTGCGCACCGAGGACGTGGAGAACGTCATCGACGACATCAAGCGCCGTCTGGCCGGGACCAGTGCCCCCGAAATCAAGTCCGACCGTATAGGCGAGATGGTCCTGGAGGCCCTGCACGGGCTGGACCATGTCGCCTATATCCGGTTTGCCTCCATCTATCTCAGCTTTGCCAGCGTGCAGTCCTTCCGCGAGGCCATCGAGCGTCTGGAGGACGACCTGAGCCCCGAGATGCGGCGCCACCAGCTGCGCCTGATCGACGAGGAGGCCGCGCGCGCCGCGGCTGACGAGTCCCCCGAAGACCCCCCGCCCGACAACCCTTCCGGCGAACCCCGATGAACGCAGCCGACCGTGAATGGATGCACCGCGCGCTGATGCTGGCGGATTGCGGCCGTTTTACCGCCGATCCCAACCCGCGTGTGGGCTGCGTGATCGTGCGCGACGGGCACGAGGTGGGCGTCGGCGTGCACTGGCGGGCCGGCGAGGCGCATGCCGAGGTCAACGCCCTGCAGGCGGCGGGGGACGCTGCGCGCGGTGCCACTGCGTACGTGAGCCTGGAGCCGTGCAACCATCACGGGCGCACGCCGCCCTGCACCGAGGCGCTGATCGCCGCCGGGGTGGGGCGCGTGGTGATCGCCATGGAGGATCCCGATCCGCGCGTGTGCGGAGGCGGGGCGGATCGCCTGCGCGCGGCCGGCATCGCGGTGGAGACCGGGCTGCTGGAGGCCGAGGCGCGGGCCCTGAATCCCGGTTTCGTGCAGCGCATGGAACGCGGGCGCCCGTGGGTGCGCATCAAGTCCGCGATCTCGCTGGACGGGCGCACGGCGATGGCCTCGGGCGAGTCGCAGTGGATCACCGGCGAGGCCGCACGCAACGACGTGCAGCTGTGGCGTGCGCGGGCCGGGGCCATCCTGACCGGCAGCGGCACCGTGCTGGCCGATGACCCGCAGCTCAACGTGCGCCGCAGTCCGACGGAGCTGGCCGCGGCGGCCGGACTGCCGGAATCGCCGCGGCTGGCCGATCTGCCGGTGCGCCAGCCATTGCGGCTGATCGTGGATTCGGGCCTGCGGACCCCGCCCACCGCGCGCATCCTGCAGGGGTCGCCCACCTGGGTCCTGACCACCGAGTCCGCGGCGGCGGGCCCGGCCGCGGATGTCCTGCGCGGGCGCGGCGCCGACCTGATCGTCCTGCCCGAGGCGGCGGAGGACGCCGCCGGGCACCTCGATCTGCAGGCCCTGCTGGCGGAGCTGCACACCCGCGAGATCAACGAGCTGCACGTGGAGGCCGGTCCGGGGCTGGCCGGTGCGCTGGCCCGCGCCGGGCTGGTGGACGAGTGGCTGGTGTACCAGGCCCCGCTGCTGCTGGGTTCCGGCGGGCGGCCGATGGTGGACTGGGACATCGGACGCATGGCCGAACGCGCGGAGCTGGAGGTCGTCGAATCCCGCTGGCTGGGCGAGACCCTGCGGTTGCGGGCTCTCCCCCGCGGGGTCCCGAATTCGCTATGATCCCCGCATTGTCACCGCAAGGACAGGCCGCGCCATGTTCACCGGCATCATCGAAAGCCTCGGCACCCTCGACACCCTGACGCCCAGCGGGGGCGACCGCCGGCTGCATGTCAGTGCGCCGGGGCTGGACTTTTCGGGTACACACCTCGGGGACTCGATCGCGGTCAACGGCGTCTGCCTGACGGTGACCGATCTCTCGGTGGACGGCTTCACCGCCGATGTCAGCCGCGAGACCCTGGACGTCACCACGCTCGGGGCACTGGGTCGCGGCGACCGGGTCAACCTGGAGCGCGCGCTGGCGCTGGGCGACCGGCTCGGTGGCCATCTGGTCTCCGGCCACGTGGACGGCGTGGGCGAGCTGGTTTCGATGGAGCCGGATGCCCGTTCGACCCGGGTGCGGTTCCGGGCCCCGGCGGCGCTGGCACGCTATATCGCTGCCAAGGGGTCGATCACCATCGACGGCACCAGCCTCACCGTGAACCGGGTCGAGGGGGCCGAGTTCGAGGTCAACATCATCCCGCATACCCGGGACCTGACGCGCTTCTCGGTCTACGCCCCGGGGACGCGCGTGAACCTGGAGGTCGACCTGATCGCCCGCTATCTGGAGCGCCTGATGCTGGGCGATCGCGCGGCGGATCCGGGCGCCGGAGCCGGGGACAGCGGTGGCACGCTGTCCGAGGACTGGCTGGCCGAGCAGGGCTTTCCCAATCATTCCGGCCCGCGCGACTGAGCGCGGGCCCCGACGGCAGGTGTTCATGGAATTTTCCGATACCGAAACCATCCTCGGGGAACTCGAGGCCGGGCGCATGGTGGTTATCGTCGATGACGAGGACCGCGAGAACGAGGGCGACATCCTGATGCTCGCCTCGCACGTGCGCCCCGAGGACATCAACTTCATGGCCAAGTACGGCCGCGGGCTGATCTGCCTGACGCTCACCCGCGAGCGCTGCCGGCAGCTGGCCCTGCCGCTGATGGTGACCGACACCAACGACGTGCACGGCACCAACTTCACGCTGTCGATCGAGGCCGCCGAGGGCGTGACCACCGGGATCTCGGCGTATGACCGGGCGCATACCATCCGCACCGCGGTGGCGCCCAACGCCCAGCCGGAAGACATCGTCCAGCCGGGGCACGTGTTCCCGCTGATGTCGCAGCCGGGCGGGGTGGTGGTGCGCGCGGGTCACACCGAGGCGGGCTGCGATCTGGCGCGCCTGGCCGGCGCGGAGCCGGCCGCGGTGATCGTGGAGATCCTCAACGAGGACGGGACCATGGCGCGGCGGCCGGACCTCGAGCGCTTCTGCGCCGAGCACGGTCTGAAGATGGGCACCATCGAGGACCTGATCCGCTACCGCATCGAGAACGAGAAGACCGTGCGCCGCGTCTCCGAGCGCGAGTTCCCCACCGAGCACGGGACGTTCCGCCTGCTGGCGTTTCAGGATGAGGTGGATCACGAGATGCACTTCGCGCTGGTGCGCGGGGAACCCCGCCCGGACCGCGACACCCTGGTGCGCGTGCATCTGGAGAACACGCTGCACGACACCCTCGGTTATGCCGGCCCGGATCGCGGCTGGCCGCTGGACGACGCGCTGCGGCGCATCGACGAGGCGGGTGAGGGCGTGGTGGTGGTCCTGCGCAAGCACGAGGGGCCCGAGGCCCTGACCCAGCGGCTGGAGCAGCTGGGCCAGACGGCCCAGATGGCGGGCGAGGAACGCGGCGGCGGGCGCGAGAATTCCGCCGAGTGGCGCATGTACGGCATCGGCGCGCAGATCCTCGCCGACTGCGGCGTCGGGCGGATGCGCCTGATGTCGGCGCCCAAACGTTTCCACGGGCTGGGCGGCTTCGGCCTGGAAGTCGTGGATTATGTCCACGATGAGGTGGCAGGGTAACGCGCGTTACCAGCGCGCCCGGTCCCACATCTCCGGGTTGGCCCAGAAGCGGGCGTTCAGCCAGTCGGGCGTGAGCTTGTAGTCGTACAGACTGGTGCGGTAGACGGCATGCTCCGGCGTGGCCGTCTCCGCCGCCGGCTCGCGGCGGAAACCCAGGGCGAGGAAGGCGTTCAGGTCCCAGCGGGTATCGCGGCGGCGGTGGAGGATCAGGGTCTCCTCGGCCCAGCGATCACGCAGCCCGCCGAGCAGCTGCTGCCCGGTGGCGGTGTCCATTTCCGCCAGCACGTCCAGCACCAGCACCAGTGATTCGCGCCGCACCGGCGGCTCGGCCAGCAGAGCCTGCGGCGTGGCACTCCGCAGGTCGTCGCCCGACTCCCGCGTGGCGTCCGGGTGAAGGGTCAGGACCAGCGGAGTGCCACGGCGCAGACGCGCGGGCAGCTGGCGGCGCAGGGTGTCGATGTCGATCATGCGGGCTCTCGCAGAAGAGACGTTCGTTATACTCTATGTATTCAACCCAGAGAAAGCCGTAAAGGAAGCCGTGCCATGACCCGGGATCTGCTGACCGAATTTCTGTCCAAGCATCCGATGTCCGCCTCCCTGACCCCCGCGGAGGTCGATACCCTGATGCAGTACCTGGAGGTTGTCGAGACCCATCACAAGGAGATCATCGCCGATATCGGGGAAGTCGGCGAGGGACTGTTCTTCGTGGTCAGTGGCACGGCCGCGCTGTATGACGATGACGGCAGCCAGGAGATCGAGGTCGGGCGCATGGAGACCGGCGAGCTGGCGGGCGAGATGTCGTTCTTCGACCGCGTCCCGCGCGGGGTGCGCATGCGCGCGCTGACCGACAACACCCGCCTGCTGCGCCTGACGCGCTCCAAGTACGACCGCCTGCGGGTGGAACACCCGTACATCGCGGTGAACGTGCTGGAGTTCGCCATCATCAGCCTCGATCACCTCATTCGTCGGGTGTCGGAGGACGTGGCGACCTACGCCCGCTACCTCTACGCCCCCGGCAAGAAGTAACGGGCGGCGCGGTCGGACATGGCCGCCGGGGTCACCACCGTCCTCGAACACCTGCTGCTGCCGCCGGGGCTGGCGGTGCTGCTACTGGTCCCGGGGCTGCTGCTGTGGGGCGCGGAGCGCCGCGGGGGCGGCTGGCTGGTCACCCTGGGGCTGGCCGCGCTGATCCTGCCGTCCCTGAACATCGTCGCCGCGCCGCTGGCGCAGACCCTGGAGCGGGATCTGCGCGAACGGCCGCTGGCCACCGGCCGGGCGGACGCGATCGTGGTGCTGGGGGGCGGCCGGGCCAGCGGCCGCCACCACGTCACCGGTGGTGACGATGTCTCGGCCCTGACCTTCGAACGCCTGCGTTTCGCCGCCCATCTGCACCGCCGAACCGGTCTCCCGTTGCTGCTGTCCGGCGGCAGTCCCGGGGCCGAGGGCCGGCCGGCCGAGGCGGAGCTGATGGCGGACGCGCTGCGCCGCGAGTTCCGCGTGGATCCCCGCTGGCTTGAAGGTGCCAGCCGCAATACCCACGAGAACGCCTTCTTTACGGCGCAGCATCTGCAGGGCAGCGGGGTCGAGCGGGTGCTGGTGGTCACTCATGCGATGCACATGCCGCGGGCGCTGGGGCGCTTCGAGGCGGCCGGGCTGGCGGCGGACCCGGCACCCACCGGCTTTCGTGGTCCTGCCGGCGAATGGCGCCTGCGCGACTTCGTGCCCACGGTGGATGCGCTGGAGACCTCGCGGTTTGCGCTGCGCGAGTGGCTGGCACGGGCGGCGCGGCCGTTGCGGGATCGTCTGCCGGGCGACCGGCCCGGGGCATGATGGGCGCCATCCGGGCGGTGACTGCCTGGATGGCGCGCGCGGGGTGGCCGGCAGTCCGGCGCATGGGCGGGGCTGTGGCGCTCGTGCTGATGGTACCGGCGGCGACTGGTGCCGACCCGGAGGATGCCGGGGGGCTGACGGTCGACCTGCGGATCGAACGGGGGCTGCACGCGGCACTGGACGCCGAAGGCCTGACGGCGCGCGCACGCCTGCGCGACGGCCGGCTGGCGGTGACCGTCGGGGCCGAACGCCTGCATCTGCCCGAGCCGGTGGGCACGCTCGCCGGAGTACGCCTGGATTGCCCGTCCCTGGTGCCGACCACCGCCGGCTGGCGCTGCCGCGAGGCGCGCCTGTCCGCCGACGGCGGGGATCTGGTCCTGCAGGAACACCCGCTGCGTCTGGACTGGCACACCGGCCATAACCGCCTGCGCGTTGCCGGAGACTGGCCCGGCTGGTTCGGGGCGAGTGGCGAATTCGTGCTGCGCGTGGCCGGTGCCGACGACTGGCGGGCCGAACTGGCCCTGTCCGGGGTAGATCTGGTCGCGCTGGCGGAGTCGCCGCGACTGGCGCCCTGGCTGCCCGAAGAGCCACCGGTGACCCTGCAGTCGGGGCGTGCGGACCTGGCGATGCAGGGTGCGGCGGAAGGCGATCATCGGGCGGAGCTGCGGCTGCGGGACGTGGGCTTCTCGGATGCGGTCGGCCTGCGCGCGGGCGAGGGCATCGGCGGCCGCCTGGAGGCACGCGAGACGGAGGGGGACTGGATCCTGGACGCGACCCTGGAGGAGGGCGCGGTGTTCGTGGATCCGTGGTTCGTGGACCCGGACGAGACCGGGGCCTTGAACCTGCGCGCGGACGGCCTGCGTCCGGCGGATGGCGGATTCGCGGCCGGGGTGGAGGTGGCGGAACTGTCCGGCTCGCTCGGTGAGATGCTGGCCTTCAGCGGTCAGGAGATCCGCAGCGGGCCGCCGGAGGCGATCGCTCCTTCGGGGTCTTTCCGCCTCGAGGCACGGGACCCGGGTGCAGTGCATGCGGTGCTGCTGGATCCCGTGCTGGCCGGTACCCCGGGGCGTGATCTGGTGCTCAGCGGGGATTCCGTGGTGGCGCGGCTGGGGCTGGAGCGGGGCGAGCCGCGTTCGGCGACCCTGCGCTGGAAGGCCCTGAGCGCCGAGGACGGCACGGGCCGTTTCGGCGTGACGGACAGCGACGGCGCCCTGAGCTGGCAGGCGGGTGCGCCCGGAGTCCCGGGGCATCTGGGCTGGGAACGGGCGCATCTGTTCCGCCTGCCGCTGGGCGAGTTCGACGCCCGTGTGCGCGCGCAGCCGGACGGGATCGACCTGCTGGAAGCGACCCGCATCCCGATCCTTGATGGCGCCCTGCGTGTGGATGACTTCGGCCTGCGCCTGACCCCCGACGGCCCGGATGTGCGTTTCACCGGCGGGGTGCAGGCGATCTCGCTGGAGCCATTGACCGAGGTCCTGGGCTGGCCGCGCTTCTCCGGTCGCCTGGCCGGCATGATCCCGGAGGTGCGCCTGGACCGCGGCGATCTGGCCGTGGACGGGCGGCTGCTGGTGCAGGTGTTCGACGGCGACGTGGTGCTGCGCGACGTGCGCATTCGCGATATGTTCGGGCGAACCCCGGAGCTGGGTCTCTCGGCGCGCATGGACCGCCTGGACCTGGCCCTGGCCACGCGGGCGTTCGACGTGGGCCGGGTCGAGGGTCGGCTGTCCGGGCATCTCGAGGATCTGCACATGATCGACTGGCGTCCGGTGCGCATGGACCTGGCGGTGCACACGCCGGCGGATGCCCCCGGCCGGCGCCGGATCTCGCAACGTGCGGTGCAGAACATCACCGAGCTGGGCGGGCCGGTGCAGGCGGCGGCTTCGTCGGTGTTTCTGCGTTTCTTCGAAAACTTCTCCTACCGCCGGCTGGGCTTTCGCTGCGTGCTGCGGGACGGTGTCTGTGAATCTGGCGGGGTGGCCGACCGGCCGGACGGCGGCTTTACCCTGGTCCAGGGCGGCGGCCTGCCGCGGATCGAGGTAATCGGCTATAACCGGCGTGTGGACTGGGACGAACTGCTGCGCGGACTGTCGCGGGTGACCGCCGGAGAGCCCCCGGAGGTTCGCTGAGCACGCGCATGGGCGCGTTCATGTCCTCGTCAGCCACCGGCTGATGTAATGTAGGATGATGACTGTCCTGCCGTGCCTGCCAAGGAGTTGCCCATGAAAGCCTGGTTCGGGATTCCTGCTCTTGCCCTGCTGTCCGCGCTGGTCGCGGGCTGCGTCACCATCAACATCTATTTCCCGGCCGCCGCGGCGGAGGACGCCGCCCGCGCGATCGTGCGTGATGCCCTGCAGTTCCACGACATCGAAGAGCTGCGCGAGCCCGAGTCCGCGCCGGAAATGGACGGCGGCTCTTCGGATGCCGGGGATGCAGCCGGCGGGCGCTCGACCCCGCTGCTTGCGCGCCTGCTGGAGGGGCTGATCGCTCCGGCTGCGGCCAGCGACCCGGACCTGCAGGTCGAGACCCCGGCAGTCAACCGTATCCGGGCATCGATGCGCGAGCGCGCGCCGCAGCTGGCGCCGCATTTTCGCAGCGGGGCCATCGGCTTCGGAGCCGAGGGTGACGTGGCCATCCGCGATCTCTCGGAAGTGCCGCTGCGCGAGCGCAGCGAGGTGCAGCGCCTGGTCAGCGAGGAGAATTCCGACCGCAGCTCGCTGTACCGCGAGATCGCCCGGGCCAACGACCGCCCCGACTGGGAGGCCCGCATCCGCGAGACTTTCGCCCGTGTCTGGGTGGAGGAAGCGCCGACCGGCTACTGGTATCGCTCGGGCGGTGAATGGCGGCAGAAATGATCGAAGGGGTCCGCGCGGGAGGTTGCCGGATTGGGGGATAACGCCAGCCTCGGAACACGTCTGGAGGCCGCGCGGCATCGGCTGGAACGCCTGGTTCTGGAGAGCGACCTGGCAGCGATGCCGCGCTGGAAGGCGCTGGGGCTGGGTATTCTGCGCGGGCTGTACGCCCTGATCCGCGAAGTGGCCGAGGGCCAGCTGACGCTGCGCGCGATGAGCCTGGTGTATACCACCCTGCTGTCGTTCGTGCCGCTGCTCGCGCTGTCTTTTTCCGTTCTCAAGGGATTTGGCGCTCACAACGCGGTGGAACCGCTGCTGCTGGAATTCCTGGAGCCGCTGGGCGAGCAGGGTGTGGATATCGCCGACAACGTGGTCGGGTTTGTCGACAACATGCGCGTGGGGGCGCTGGGCGCGGTCGGCCTGATCTTCCTCGTGTATACGGTCGTGGCCCTCGTGCAGAAGATCGAGGCCGCGTTCAACACCATCTGGCGGGTGGAGACCCAGCGCAGTCTGGCACAGCGGTTCAGCAGCTATCTGTCGGTGATCATGATCGGGCCGCTGCTGGTGTTCGCCGCGCTGGGGATCACGGCGACGGTCATGTCCTCCGAGGCGATGCAGGCGGTCGCCGGGGTGGAGCCCTTCGGGCGAGTGATCAGCGAGCTTTCGCGTCTGGTGCCCTACCTGCTGATCATCGCGGCCTTCGCGTTCATCTACATGTTCGTGCCCAACACCCGGGTGCGCCTGGCACCGGCGCTCGCGGGTGCCGTGGTCGCGGGCGTGCTGTGGCAGAGCATGGGCTGGGTGTTCGCCAACATGGTGGCGGGCTCCACGCGCTACGACGCGATCTATTCCAGCTTCGCGATCATGATCCTGTTGCTGATCTGGATCTATCTGGCCTGGCTGATCCTGCTGATCGGGTCCAACGTGGCGTTCTACGTGCAGCACCCGGAATACATGAACGTGCGCGGCCGACGCCCACGGCTTTCGGCGGCGGCGCACGAGCGTCTGGGGCTCAACCTGATGCAGGTGGTGGGGCGGCACTTCGTGGAAGGACGCACGCCGCCCACGGTCGATGACGTGGCCGCGGAGCTGTACGTGCCCGGGAACTCGCTGGGCGGTGCAGCCCGGGCCCTGGAGGCCGCGGGACTGCTGAGGCGCACCGAAGCCCTCGGTCTGGTGCCGGGGCGCGATCTCGGCCATCTACCGGTCGCGGAGGTGCTGCACGCCCTGCGGGAGGATCAGGAAGATCCGGCGCTGCGGACCCTGCACGGCGATGCGGCGGTGGAGTCGGCGCTGGAAGAGCTGGACGTGGCCCGTCGCCATCATCTGGGGGCGCGCACCATGCGTGATCTGCTGGACCGGGCGGGTGTGCAGCCGGCGAAGCCGGCGCAGGAAGACGCTGATGCCGGCCCGGGCCCGGGCCCGAGTCCGGGTTCGCGTGCCGGGGAGTCGCGTCCCGGCTCGGGTGCGTCCCTGGCACCCTGATTCGGTGCCCGCGGCGGGTGCGCGAGTCCGGAGCCGGCGGGGTCAGGCGTTCGAGTTGGCTTCCGCGTCCAGGCGCTGTTGGGCCCGGTGCATCAGCTGGCCGGAAACGCGCTCCACCAGCGAACCGGCCGCCCTGCGCACCGCCGCTTCCACCAGCGGATTACCGAGACGGTACTCCAGCTCGAACTCGACCCGGGTCAGCCCTTCGCCGGCCGGCTGCAGACGGTAGCTGCCGCGATTGTGGATGCCGCGGATCGAGCGCCAGGCGAAATGCTCCGGCTCCACGGCGCTGCAGATCTCGACATCGAAATCCATGGTCATCCCCGCCGCCACGATGGTCCAGCGGTACTGCTCGCCACCCAGGGGCTCGATGGTGCGCACGTGGTCGCACAGGTCGACGAAGTTGGGGACATGGCTGAGCAGGGCAAAGACCCGCTCGGGTTCGGCCTGCAGGGAGGTTTCGTGCGTGATACGGCGCATGCTCGCGACTCGCTGGCTGGAACGGGGGATCAGATCCTGAGAGCCCCCGAAGTGCCTCCGGGTTCCCCGCGGCCGTCCTTCCGGCTCTGCCGGCTTCGCTTGTGACCCCGGGGACGCCGTTCTAACATGACGCCCGTCTCCGCTGTAACCACTGTTGCGAGCCCTGCATGAGCTTTGCCCGAGATCATCGTCCGGACCCCGACGCCGGTTTCATGGAACGCTACGAATCCGGAGCGCTGGGTATCCTGCACTGGGAGCAGCTGGATGCGCTGTGGGCCACGCTGCGGGTCACGGCCCGCGACGGCGAGTGGTACGTCTACGCAGTGGGCGAGGCGGTGCCGCAGGCGCCGGTGAGTGCCGCCGAGCTGGACCGCTTCCTCACGGAGATGGACGCGTTGCTGCGGGTCGATCACGACGAAAGCTACTGCGGCATCATCTACGTGGACGACCGCGAGGCCCCGCGCTTCGTGAAGATCTTCGACCCCAACAACCTCGGATCCTCCTGCGGCTCGTCGGGCCTGCGGGTACTGCCCGGCTGGATCCTCTCCACCGTGCCGCCGGAAGACCTGCAGGCCGCGATGCCCCCGCCGAACAGCCGCCGCCGCTGGTGGCAGCGGCTGTTTCCCTGAACTCCTTTTCTCAAGGGGCTTCTTGCTCTCAGGAGGCCGCGCCGAACACGTCGTCGATGTGGCGGGCGGTCAGGAGGCGTTCCGACCAGACCAGCAGGGTGTCGGCATCGGCGGATTCGATCCGCTCCCGCTGTTTTTCCGCGGCGTCTGCACCGAACTTGCGGCCGATCAGACGCAGGAGGACCGCGGCTTCACCCTGCGTGACGCCTTCCTGAAGTCCCTGCTGTCGCCCCTGTTCCAGCCCCTGTTCCAGCCCCTGTTCCAGCCCCTGTTCCAGCCCCTGTTCCAGCCCTTGCTCCAGGCCCTGCTCAAGACCCTTCTGCAGCCCTTTTTGCAGCCCCTGTTGCTCGTAGCGTCGCTGCCATTCCTTTACGCGTTCGGCCAGCATGGTTTCCATCTCCCGCAGGTCATTGTTCGGTGGCGCCAGCGTTTCGCCGAAGTGGCCGGGGATGACCACTCGACCCAGCCAGACGCTGAAGGCCCGTCGCAGGGATCGTTGCTCCGGGTGTTTCAGCCATTGCACCAGACGCCCGACGACCGCCTGCAGATCCTCGGGCTCGCGGCTGTGCTCCAGCCGGAAGACGGCCGCGGCCAGGTTGCGTGCCGGCAGATCGGCGTCCGCGAAGGCCCCCTCGTCGAGCAGAAGATACCGGAAATCCGGACGGTAGGCCTCCAGTCCTCCGGGGATCGGTGCGATCAGCTCGCGCACTTCGATCGGGGCACTCCAGCGTCGTTCACCATTATAGAGCACCAGTGGCAGCACGGGCGGCAGCCGACCGTCGGGCGTCAGTTCGCCGGTGCGCACCAGATCCTGGTAGAGCAGGCCGAGATAGGTCAGCAGGCGTACCGCCATGAAGCGGTCCACCGATGACTGGAATTCCAGAAGCAGATAGACGTAACACCAGCCATCGCCCCATCGCAGGCGCCAGACGATGTCGTCCTCGCGCTCGCGCAGATCGTCGGAGACGTAGTGACCGTTGACCCGCTCCAGCGAATCCAGGTCGACCTGTTCGATCCAGGGTTCGTTGACGAACCCGCGCAGCAGGTCGGCCACCAGTTCGGGGTGGCTGAACAGGTGCTTGTAGCCGTGATCATGTTCCATGGTCCCTCCCTGGACCCGTAATTCTCATGCCCCTATGATGCCCTCCAGACGCTTCAGGCATTCGAGGTACTGCGCCTCGTCCGGTGGCTGGCCGCTGCGCTGGCTCTCCCACAGGGCCTGACCCAGACACTCCATCATCCGGTGTTCGGCGTCCAGTTCGCCGTAGCGGGCGCACAGGCGGCGGTGCAGGTCGCGGATGCCGGCCGGGCGGTCGGTGGCGGCCTGTTCGCGCAGGCCCATGTGCATGGACATGTGCAGGAACGGATTGGTGGTGCCCGATTCCGGCGGGAACTCGGCCGTCAGGGCCTTCTCGCGGTCGTTCAGCAGGGCATGGTACTCGGGATGGTCGCGGATGATGCCGACCAGCACCTGTTCCATGTCGCTCAGGGATTCCTCGTTGCGGGCCTTCTGCCAGGCATCCAGGAACTGGGTTCGCATGCGGTCGCGGTCGCCGTACATCGCATCAGGCCTCGGTCTTGTCCTTGTATTCGCACAGATCGCGGATCACACATTGCCCGCAATTCGGCCGGCGTGCGCGGCACACGTACCTTCCGTGCAGGATCAGCCAGTGGTGGGCGTCGCGCAGGAACTCCTTCGGGGTGAACTTCAGGAGCTTCTTCTCGACCTCCAGCACGGTCTTGCCGGGGGCCAGTCCGGTGCGGTTGGCCACGCGATAGATGTGCGTGTCCACCGCGATGGTGGGTTCGCCGAAGGCCGTGTTCAGCACCACGTTGGCGGTCTTGCGGCCGACGCCGGGCAGCGCCTCCAGCGCCTTGCGATCGCGCGGCACCTCGCCGCCGTGGAGTTCCACCAGCATACGGCAGGCCTTCATGATGTTCTCGGCCTTGGCGTTGTACAGGCCGATGGTGCGGATGCATTCCTTCAGGCCGTCCAGTCCCAGGTCGAGGATGGCCTGCGGGGTGTTCGCCACCGGGAACAGCCGCCGGGTCGCCTTGTTCACGCCCACGTCGGTCGCCTGCGCGGACAGGGTCACCGCCACCAGCAGCTCGAACGGGCTGTTGTATTCCAGCTCGGTGGTGGGCTCGGGATTCGCCGCCCGCAGGCGTTCGAAGATCTCGCGGCGCTTGGCGGCATTCATGGGGCGCGGATTCCGACGGTTCCAGGGGTTGCAAACGAAACCGGCCCCGCGAACGGGGCCGGACGAAGCGCGGGATTGCGGCGCGACCGCGCTCAGACGTGGCGGTACACGCCCACTTCCGGCGCCGGCTCGCGCGGCTTTTCTTCCGCTTCCTTCTCGAGGTTGGCCAGCAGCTTGCCGTGCTTTTCCTCGAGATCGTGCATCGCCTTCTCGTCCATCTTGGGGAAGATGACGTCACGGATGAACGAGCCCAGCTCGGCCAGGCACTCCGCCCAGTACTTGTCGTTCAGATGGAACGAATGCTCGGCGTGGGTACCCATGGGGTAGCTGTTGAACCGGGTGATCATGGTGACGGACAGGTCGCTGTCCTTCTCGACGAAATCCTTGGCGAAGTCGTACCACCACTTGTAGTACTTCTCCTGCAGCTCCTCGCCAAAGCCGTGGTTCTCGAAGAATGCGGCGATGGTGCCGCGCGGGGCCTGGCCGTAGCGCGTACCGCGCTTGCCGGCGAACGGGAAATGTCCAGCCATGCCTGCTCTCCTGGGACGATTGGGATTATTGTGCCGACGGCAGTGTACCCGCTGGGCGCCGGGAATCAAGGCCGGGGCGTTCGCCCGGCCCCGGGGATGCAGGCCGGTGCCGCGGTTCGGGCGTCCCGCCGACGGGCGCGTGACGGGCGCGCGGGCCTGTATCGCGCGCGTGCCCGCGTTACACTTCAACCCGGATCCCGACGCATGGAGCCCGCAACATGGCCGAACCCGATCGCGCCGGTGCGCAGGACAGCGACACGGACGCCGGGCGCGACGAGTACACCCCGCTGCCGCGCAGCTTCCTGATCGGATCGCTGATCGCGCTGGCCCTGTTCATCTGGGGCGCGAGCCTGCTGTGGCCGCATATGGAGGACTGGCTGGGCGAGCTGTCGATCCTGCAGATCGGCCTGCTGGCCAGCTTCGTCGCCGGGCTGTTCACCGCGGTCGGGGCCATCCCCATCTTCTTCCTGCGGCGTCTGAAGCAGTCGGTGGAGGACGCGATGATGGGCTTCGGCGCCGGGGTGATGCTCGCCGCCACCGCCTTCGAGCTGGCGCTGCCGGCGGTGGAACAGGCCGAGGCCCAGCACGGCAGCGTGGCCATGGCCATCTTCGTGATGGCCGGCGGCATCGCGCTGGGCGGCGGCTTCCTGCTGCTGCTGCACAAGGCCGTGCCGCACGAACACTTCGTGATCGGCCCGCAGAGCGGGGCCGACCCGGCCAGGATCCGCCGGGTGTGGCTGTTCATCTTCGCCATCGCCCTGCACAATCTGCCCGAGGGCCTCGCGGTGGGCGTGGGCTTCGGCGGTGACGATGTCAGTGACGGCATTGCGCTGGCCGTGGCGATCGGCCTGCAGAACATGCCCGAGGGGCTGGTGGTCGCGATCGCCCTGCTGTCGCTGGGCTACAGCCGCGCCATCGCCTTCGGCGTGACCCTGCTCACCGGCCTGGTGCAGCCCATCGGCGGGCTGATCGGCGCCGGGGCCATCACCCTGATGGAGTTCCTGCTCCCCTGGGGCCTGGCCTTCGCCGCCGGTGCCATGCTGTTCGTCATCAGCCACGAGATCATCCCCGAGTCCCACCGCAAGGGCCACGAGGCCCAGGCCACCACCGGGGTGCTGGTCGGGTTCGTCACCCTGCTGGCCATCGACCTCGCGCTGTAGGATCGTTCGAAGGAGGGCCCGCCATGCGTCTGAGTCCCGAACAGCAACACGCCATCCACCGGGCCGTGGTCGAGACCTTCGGCCCGGAGTCCGGGGTATGGCTGTTCGGCTCCCGGACCGATGACTCGGCCCGGGGCGGCGACATCGACCTGCTGATCGATACCCCGATGCGCGATGTCGACTCCATCGTGCAGGCCGAGATCACCCTGCGTGCGCGCCTCGAGGCGGAGCTGGGCGAGCAGAAGGTCGACCTGCTGGTGGACTATCCCGGCCGGCGCCGGCATCCACCCATCTTTCAGGTCGCCCGCGAGGAGGGCATCCCGCTATGAATTCGACCGGCACCGCCATCCAGCGCCTGCGGGATGCCATCGAGGAATGCCGCCGGCACCGCCACCACATGCGCCACGCCCTGTCTTCGCTGGAGTCCCGCCTGCCGCTGGACGGCGAAGCGATTGATTCGATGGACGACGAGGGGGTGCAGGACCTGGATCAGTTCATCCTGCGTTTCGGCAAGTTGCAGGACGCCATGGGGATGCGCCTGTTGCCGGCCGTGCTCATGGCACTCCAGGAGCCGTTCGAGGACCGTCCGATGCTGGACAAGCTGCACCGACTTGAAAAGCTCGGCTATCTCGACAGCGCCGCGCAATGGCAGGAACTGCGCGCCCTGAGAAACGGCTTCGCCCACGATTACCCGGACGAACCCGAGAAGCGCGCGGCCCTGCTGAACCGGGCCATGGAAGGCAGCCGTGAGCTCGAGGCCATCCTGGACCGCATCGAGCAGCGGCTGGGCGAGGAGAACGCGGGCGGGGTCTCGGGATGACCCGATGACCCGACCGGGGCCACCCCGGGCCGGAGCTTCCTGATTGATCGCTGCTCGCGCTGGCCCTGTTCATCCGGGGCGTGAGCCTGCTGAGGCCGTACATGGAGGACTGGCTGGGCGAGCTGTCGATCCTGCAGAGATGTCGCTGGCAAGAGGCCATCCGGTGTTGCACTATTGCAACAGAGGGCCAATCCTGGGCCGTCAGTCAGCGTTTGTTGTGTATTCGCAACATGCCGATCAGCTTTCGGCAAGCCCATTAGAACGCCTCCGCTCGAAGTTTTCTGTCTGCATCCGCGCGTTATCCCTCGCTCGTATTGGTTCCGCCCTATCGCGCCTGAAAAGCTCCTTAAATCAGTGGCGTCGGAACTCTTTCTGGGGGGTGGCGGCATGCCAGTCCTTCCGGTGTCGGCCCGCAACCAACAGCCCGCGCCCACGAACACCGCATTTTTTCCGCCACAAGGGTTGAAATACGACACCGTGGCGTATATAAAACACAGGACATCGCGGGGCCGACGGGTTCCGGGATGCAACTGACAGCAAGAATTCACCTCCTGGGAGAAGCATCATGAAGAAGAAGATCCTTGCAGTGGCCGTCGCCGGCGCCTTCGCCGTCCCGGCCTTCGCCAACGCCGATTCCTCCGTGACCCTGTCCGGCACCCTGCAGACGCAGATCGTGGGCTACGGTTCCTATACCGACGGGGCTGGCAACGATATCGACAGCAACGTCAACATGGCCGACGCTGGCGGTGTCATGGCCCGCGGTGACGGTGCTGGCCCCAACCGCCTGACGTTTGATGTCGAGCACGATCTCGGTGGTGGTCTGACGGCGCTGGCCCGTTACAACACTGACTTCAACGTTGCCAATGCTCGCCAGGGGCTGGTGCAGCGTGACAGCTATGTGGGTCTTGCCGGCGATTTCGGGACCATTACCGCCGGTCGTCAGGCGACTCCGTACAACACCGCCGGTCGTGATCAGATGAACGCGACTTTCCTGCAGGCCCGTACGAATGCCGGTCGTGCGGGCCCGCTGGGTGGCCTGGGTAACGGCAGCTTCCTGAACAACGTGGTCGCCTACAGCAATGACTGGGGTATGGTCAACTTTGCTGGCGGTGTCGTGATCGACAACAACGACGATTCCGACAGCGCCCTGTCCGCCCGTCTTGGCTTCAACGTGATGGAAGATCTGGAGATCTATGGCGCCTACACCCACGCGGACGATCATTCTCAGGTGACTAGCTTCCTGCAGGGAATTAATCCTAATTGGACAGCCGGTGATGCGCGTCTGGGCAAGATCGGCGTGGACTGGAGCCAGGGCCCCTGGAGCGTGATGGCCGAGCATGAGCGTATCGATATCGAAACGCTTGGTGGCAACACCGTGCAGGATACCCGCGAGTACTTCGTTCAGGGTGGCTACAGCATGGGTCAGATCGATTTCGTGCTGAGCCTTGGCCACACGGACGATCGCTCCGCCGCTGGCAATGATAGTGACTATGTTGGCTTTGCGACCAAGTACAACTTCAGCAACAGCGTGATGGCCTACGCGGGCATCGGGTATCTGGATGACGATGCCATGGATTCCGGCAACGGCGATGACACCACCTCCGTGGGTGCCGGTATGCGCGTCAGCTTCTAAGGGTCTCGTGCTCTGAAGCAAGCGTTATAACAACGGGCGAAAGCCCGTTTTACGGGGCCCTCCGGGGCCCCGTTTTTTATGGAGGGCCGCGCATTATCGCGCGGCCTTTTTCGTGTTGTGTGGGGTTGTGTTCGTCTACCCCTTCGTTTGGAGGGGGCGCGTGACTACCTCCGAGGGGTAGCATTCCTCTGGATTCTCGTATACGACGGAATCCCGGTACGAACGAGAGAAACTGAGGGAGAGCAAGCTCATGATGCAGAAGAAGAACCTGGCGGTTGCCGTAGTGGCGGCACTGGCCTTCCCGGCCGTTGCCGCGGCTGACAGTTCGGTCACTTTGTCCGGAACGCTGCAGACGCAGGTGGTGGCATATTCGGGCGATTTTGGCATGGATAGCAATGTTCAGATGAACGATGCCGGCGGGGTTGTGCTGCGCGGCGATAATGCCGGCCCGAATCGCATTACCCTTGACGTGGCGCACGACCTGGGGGGCGGGCTGACTGCTCTGGCTCGGTACAACACCGACTTCAATGTTGCCAATGCTGGCCAGGAGCTGGATCAGCGTGACAGCTATGTGGGTCTTTCCGGCGATTTCGGGACCATTACCGCCGGCCGTCAGGACACTCCGTATAACACGGCCGGCCGCGATCCGCTGAACGCAACTTTCCTGCAGGGACGAATGAACGGCGTTCGGGCCATGCCGGCCAATGGATGGGGGAACGGCGGTTTTCTGAACAATGTCATCAAGTACGAGAACCAGTGGGGCATGACGGAGTTCTCCGGTGCGCTTCTGCTGGACCCCGTGGATGACAGTGATACAGGTGTGTCCGCGCGTCTCGGTTTTGATCTTGGGACGACCGAGGTCTACGGTGCCTTCACTTATGCCGATGATCATTCGCAGTTCAACACGCCTTCCCCCAATCGGGCGCGGCTCTTCAAGCTCGGCGTGGACTGGAGCAACGGTCCCTGGCGGCTCATGGCCGAGATCGAGAACGGGGATTCTGAAATGACCGACGGAACCACGGTGGATGACAACACGGTGGTGTTTGTATCGGGTACCTACAGCCTCGGGGATATCGATCTGGTGCTGAACCTCGGGCACAACCGAAGCCATTCGGACGATGTCAATTCCGGTGAGAACCTCAATCATGCCGCGTTCGCTGCGAAGTATCACTTCTCCAATCAGGTGATGGCCTACGCCGGTGTCGGCTACGTCGACGACAAGGGCTTCGATGACGGCGACGGTGACGACGGGCATGCGCTCGGTGCCGGCATGCGGGTCAGCTTCTAAGAGTCTCGAACTCTGAAGCAAGCGTCATGACAACGGGCGAAAGCCCGTTTTGCGGGGCCCTCCGGGGCCCCGTTTTTTGTGAAGGGCCGCGCATTGCGCGGCCCTTCGTTGGTTGGGGCGGGGTTGGGGCGGCGGCGCCCGCGCGGCTACGATTGAGTCCGCGACATCAATCCCGATCTGGTGAATGAAGGAGGCAGTATGAAGATCGAAGTGGAGCATCGGCCCGCAAGCGAACGGCTGGAGACACTGGGCGTGTTCGACTGGCCGGTGTGGGAGAAGGAGGCGTCCAGCTTCCCGTGGCATTACGACGAGACGGAGACCTGCTACATCCTCGAGGGGCAGGTGACGGTGACGCCGGAGGATGGCGAGCCGGTCACGGTCGGCGAGGGCGATCTGGTGACCTTCCCGGCAGGCATGGGCTGCACCTGGGAGATCCACCGGGACATCCGCAAGCACTACCGCTTCGGGTAGTCGGCTGTCGGGGTGTGAAAAAGAGAAAGGGCCGCACAACATCCCTGTTGGTCGGCCCTTTCGGTTGGAACTTCCCTGTTCCTGATTGGGGATATTATCGGCACCCCCGGACTGAAACAATATCGATTGTGTGTTTTTGTGATTAAAACCACAGAAAAAGGATTGGAATCAGTCTAAATCTTCGGCAGAATTAGAGAGATCATCTCGAAAAGTGCCGAATAAACAGGTCTTTATGAAGGTTCGTCGGGCCTCGGGTGGGAGTTGTGGGAGTACGGGGTGGGCGGGGAAGAGCCCCGGGTGAGGGAAGCCAATTGTTCGCGTGCGAGCACGCTCCCACAAGGGCTGGGCCGGCAACGAGTGGGGGGCACCGGTGCTGTGGGAGCGGCCCTGGCCGCGAAGAGGGCGGGGTGGTTCAGCGGGCGAGCCACTGGGCGTCGAGCCGGGAGGCTTAGTCGCTCCGCCAGGAGCGCGCCCCGGTCCTGCCGGCGACGCAGTGCGCCTCGATGTCCGCGGGGGGTGGGCCAGTCAGCGACCAGCGCCCCTGCCCTGTTCGCCTTCGCCGACGCGGTCAAGCACCGTGCGTATGACGTCGGCCGCGATGCGGAACTCCGATTGGTGAAGCCGTTCGAAAACCGCGCGCGCGGACGGGATCAGACCCTGGCGGCGCGCCATCCCGATCACGGCGGCGGTACCCGCCACACGAATACCGGCCTCAAGGGCAAGGGCGCGGCCCATCCGTTCATCCATGAGCACCAGGGCGGGTTCATCGTGGCCGAGGGCCATCCGGATACAGGCTGCTTCGCCTTCATCCAGTTCGGGTAACGGTATCGACGAGCGCGGCCCTTCCCGGAGGCACAGCCAGCCGGCGTCCAGCGCGGCGCCGATGGCGGATTCCCCGGGCCTTCCCTGGCCGGGCAGCACCTCGCGGGCGACTTCCTCCGGAATCCCGACCGTCCCGAAAAGACGGGGCAACCATTCCAGCCCATCAACGAACGAAAGCCCGATCAAAGGGCTGGCGTCGCTCAGGACGAGGCGAGCCATTCGTCGAGGGTATCCATATCGTGGTCCGCTTCCGTGCCATTCAGGTCCACGACGGGAATCCCGAGCCGGGAAAGGTGGCGCGCGAAGTCGGCCGTGGCGAACTCGGCGAGACGCGCCGCACGCGCCAGGGAGAGGTGCCCGTCACGGAACAGGGCGGTGGCCAGGGCCACCTTGACACCCGGCGCGCCGAGTTCCCCCGCATCGTTCAATCCCAGGATGAGGGCATCGGGACGGTCCCGGTTCATGACCAACACCGGCGTTTCGTGGGATTTGCGCAGGGCGCCGGTGGGATTGTTCTTGAGGCCGCTAACGTTCACGACTTCCATGGGAATCCTCCATGGGAATGGCAGTCAGGATCAATACTAGTCCTGTCCATGCTTCCCGGCAATCCGCTCAGCTTCTCGCTGTGGTAGTCCTCGATGGCGAGGTTGCGCACCCGGGAGCTGGCACGGGAATGACGCGGCGCTGGTCGGGGTGGTTCAGCGGGCGAGCCACCGGGCGTCGAGCCGGGTGTTGAAGGTCTCCTCGACGCGGCGCAGGTAGTACATCATGTCCACCGGCAGGTTGATGCCGTCGTGCATCTGCAGGGGGTAGAGGTCGGCGGCGATCACGCAGTCGGCGATGGAGGGGTGGCCGAGATAGAAACCATTGGCGGCCAGGTGGCGGGCGAGCTCGGGCAGGCGGCTCAGCCGGGCCAGTTGCTGGTAGCCGTCGTAGCGGTCGTTGGCCAGTTCCTCCACGCTCATGCCGAAGCGGTGCTGCACGTTCGCCTTGAAGTCGGCGAGGGCGTCGGCGTCCTCGCCGATGCCGTGGTAGCCGGGGGCCAGGGGGGCGTACAGGCGCTCGAGCACGACGTCCACGCGGGCACGCCAGTCGAGCAGGGCCTGCCAGGCGTCTTCGGCGATGATCCCCGCGGACAGCGGTTCGCCGCTCGGGAACAGCTCGTCGATCGCGCGCAGGGCCGCCGTGGTGTCGGTATGCAGGCCGCCGTCGTCGGTGGCGAGCACCGGGGACTGCCGCGCGATGCCCAGCTCGAAGAAGGTCTCGTCGTCGAACCAGTCGACCGCGCGGGTCTCGAGCGCCGCTCCCTTGTACCCGCAGGCCAGGCGGATGCGGTCGGCCTTCGGGTCGTGGGCGAAGTGGTAGAGGGTCGCCATCAGGCGGAGCCCCGGTTCGTCCCGCCCCGGGTCTGTCCGCGTTTCGCGTTGGCGAGGATGAAGTCCCACTGGTCCTCGGTCAGCGGCATCACCGACAGGCGGTTGCCGCGGCGCACCAGCGGGCAGTCGGCCAGCTCCGGCTGCTGCTTGAGCCAGTCGAGGGTGAGGATGTCGTCGAATTTCTCCTCGAAGGCGACGTCCACCCGCAGCCAGCGCGGGTTGTCGGGATCGCTCTTCGGGTCGTAGTGCTTGTCCTCGGGATCGAACGCGCAGGAGTCCGGGTAGGCCTCGTTCTCGATGCGCATGATGCCGACGATGCCCGGCGGCTTGGCGTTGGAGTGGTAGAAGAAGGCGAGATCGCCCTTCTTCATCTGGTCACGCATCATGTTGCGCACCTGGTAGTTACGGATCCCGTCCCAGGGTTCCACGCCCACGCGTTCGAGATCGTCGATGCCGAACTCGTCGGGTTCGGATTTCATCAGCCAGTAGCCCATGTCGTCGCGTTCCTTGAATCAGTCGTTGTCAGGTGTCTGCAGGGTCGCAGTGGCCTGTCCGTGCCGGGGGAATACATGCCAGCCGGTCTCGGTGACCACGGCATCCAGCGGCACGTCCCAGGGCTGCACCGGCAGGGCCTCGACCTGCTGCAGGCCATGGGCCACGCCGATCAGGCGCGGGCGGTGGATGCCGAAGCGCCGCCGGGCGAAGTAGCGGTCGTAGTAGCCGGCGCCCATGCCCATGCGGTTGCCGTGGCGGTCGAAGGCGACCAGCGGCATCAGCACCACCTGCATCTCGCGGCGCCAGACCTGCGGCGCACCGGGGCACGGCTCGGCGATGCCGAAGCCGTTGTGGCACAGGCGGTCTTCGGGATGCCATTCGTGGAAATGCATGCGGCCGTCGCGGCGGGTGTCCATCACCGGCAGGGCGATGCGCGTGCCGCGCCGGGCCAGGGCGCAGGTCAGCGCGGTCAGGTCGACCTCGCCGCGCAGGCCGCGGTAGGCGCCGATGCAGCGCGGTTGCCAGCGTTCCAGCCATTTCAGCAGGTGACCGCTGATCGCGCGGTTGTGCTCGGCCAGACGGGCATCGGACAGCGCGGCACGCCGACGGCGCAGTTCGCGCCGGAGCCGGCGGGCGTCCTCGCGGGCGAGGGCGTCGATATCGGGGGCGTGCGCGGTGGTGGACATGGCCGTGGGGGTCATGGGGATCGGCAGGAAAAAAGAGAGGACGCGCCCCGCGGGCGCCGTCGTGGCCTTCGACCTTGAACCAGCGGTTCAGGTGGGAGAAGTCTCCGGATCTTTAGGCTTTCCGCTCGGGGGCGGACCTGCACAGCGAAACGGAAGAACTCGGTCCCTGGGTGTTGCATTAAGGCTCAAGGGTACCACCCGGCCACGTTCGAACGCCGCAGCGACGCGTCCGGGGTCATTATGGACCAGATGCGGGGGGAATGCTCAAGCGCCGTGCAAAAGTTTCGGGCAGGCGGGCAAACTCCGGTCGGGTCGCCGCTCAGGACTGCGGCGGCCTGCCGGTCTCCGGATTGGGCCGGGTGTCGCTCTCGCGTCCGAGGTTCTGCTCGATGCGTTCGGCCAGCGCATGCAGGCGTTCGGGGGCGTCGGCCCCGCCCTTTTTCATCCGTTCCAGCTCTTCCTGGCACTCGAGCTTTTCGTGGGCGAGGTTGAGCGCGACCATCACCGCGATGCGCTCGGCCCCGACCACGCGCCCGCCGTCTCGCAGTTCGCGCATGCGCTCGTCGATCAGGGACGCGGAGGCGAACAGGTCGGCGCGCTCCTCGGGCGGGCAGGCGACGTGGTACTCCTTGCCCATGATGGTGATGCGGACCGGTTCGGAAGACTGGCTCATTCGGACTGCTCCATCGACCGCAGGCGGGCGATCATGGTCTCGACCCGGTGACGGGCCTGTTCATTGCGTTCGCGGTACGTGGCCCGCTCGGTGCGCAGCTGGCGGACCTGCTCATGCAGCGCCCGGTTTTCCTCGCGCAGTTCGGCGTTGTCGTCCAGCAGGCGCAGGATCGCGGCCTCGAGACGGTCGAGGGCGTCGGGCGCGTGGCTGCCGGAAGAAGCGCTGTCGGACATGGCGGGGCGGGCCTCGGGCTTGAAAAACGGGAGCGAAGTCCCTGAATAACGGAGTCTAGGAGGGGGTTGGCGGAACCGTCAACCGAAACACCGGCGGGTTGTGTTGCGACCCGCGCAGGGGGTGGCCAGAATATGACCCATGACACAGCCTCCCGAACCCGCACCCGACGCCACAATCATCGAAGGCACGGCCCACAACGGCAAGCCGTGCCGGGTGGTGGACAACACCGGCACGATCCCGCGCGGCGAGCTGGAACAGTTGCTGGAGGACCTGGTCCGCGACAAGCGCTTCGGCCTGACGGCGCTGTCCGCGACCGGTTCCAGCGAGATCCGCCTGGGCGAGCCGCAGTTCACCCATCTGCAGATGGGCGATGATCTTTACCGCTTTCTGCTGTTTCCCTACGAAGCCCGCCTGGAGGCCTTCTGATGGCGCAGTCCCGGGAAGAACGCCTGGCCCACGGCCTGCGCACCATGGGGTTCGCGCAGACGCCGGCCTCGGCCCATGGCCTGATCACCGGCTGCCTGGTGGCGGACCCCGAGGCCGGCAATGACCTGCTGATCAAATCGCTGGGCGAGGCGCTGCCGCTGACCGAGAACCCCGCCGAGGCATTCGACCGGCTGGTGGACGAGCTGCGCCGGCACCTGCTGGCGCAGCTGTACGACATCGAGCTCGGTTTTGCCCCGCTGGTGCCGGAGGATGCGGAGATCGAGACCCGCGCCCAGGCGCTGTCGGAATGGGCCGACGGGTTCATCAGCGGGCTGGGGCAGACGCCGCGGCTGGGCGGGCTCAAGCCGTCGGCCGAGTCGGCGGAGATCCTGCGCGATCTGGCCGAGATCGCGCGCATGGACCCCGAACCGGAGGACAGCGAGGCCTCGGAAAAGGACTTCGAGGAGCTGGCCGAATACGTGCGCGTGGGCGTGCTGCTGATCGCCGACGAGCTGGCCCCCGAGAACCCGACCCGGATCCCGATGCAATGAGCCGCGCGCCGCAGATCCCCGCCGGTGAGCTGGCCCGTCGCCGCCAGCGCCTGATGCGCGCGGCCGGGCGCGATGCCCTGATCGTGATCCCGGGCGCGGTGGAGACCACCCGCAACCGCGACGTCGAATACCCGTTCCGGCAGAACTCCGATTTCCTCTATCTGACCGATTTCGAGGAACCGGACGCCATCGCGGTGCTGGCCCCGGGGCGCGAGGCCGGGGAATA
This sequence comes from Thioalkalivibrio sp. ALE21, assembly GCF_003208255.1. Lineage (NCBI taxonomy): Bacteria > Pseudomonadati > Pseudomonadota > Gammaproteobacteria > Chromatiales > Ectothiorhodospiraceae > Thioalkalivibrio > Thioalkalivibrio sp. ALE21. The sequence goes on along the minus strand of NZ_QKMA01000008.1, from coordinate 65,553 downwards.
CATCCTGTTCTGCCGCGATCGGGACCCGAAGATGGAGACCTGGACCGGACGCCGCGCCGGGCCCGAAGGGGCGATGGAACGGTTCGGTGCCGACTGCGCGTTCCCGGTGGACGACATCGACGAGATCCTGCCCGGACTGCTGGAGAACCGCCGCGAGCTGTGCGCGCCGTTCGGCCGCGACGAGGGCTTCGACCGGCGGCTGTTCGGCTGGCTGCAGCAGGTGCGCCGGCGCGCGGCGCGCAGCGGGGTGCGGGTGCCGCACGAGTTCGCCGCGCTGGAACACCACCTGCACGAGCAGCGCCTGTTCAAGAAGGCCCCGGAACTGAAGATGATGCGCCACGCCGCGGCGATCTCCACCGGGGCGCACCGGCGCGCGATGCAGGCCTGCCGCCCCGGCATGACCGAATACCAGGTGGCCGCCGAGATCACCCACGAGTTCCACCGCCACGGCACCGAGGCGGCGTATCCGTCCATCGTCGGCGGCGGCGAGAACGGCTGCATCCTGCACTACATCGAGAACCGCGACGTGCTGCGCGACGGCGATCTGTTGCTGATCGACGCCGGTTGCGAGCACCGCGGCTATGCCTCGGACATCACCCGCACCTTCCCGGTGGGCGGGCGCTTCGGCGGGCGCCAGCGCGAGGTCTACGAGATCGTGCTGGACGCGCAGCGCGCCGCCATCGACGCGGTGCGGCCCGGGCATCACTGGAACGATCCGCACGACGTCGCGGTGCGCGAGCTGACCCGCGGGCTGCGGGATCTGGGCGTGCTCGAGGGCGAGCTGGATGCGCTGATCGAGGACGAGGCGTATCGCCCGTTCTTCATGCACCGTACCGGTCACTGGCTCGGGCTGGATGTCCACGACGTGGGCGACTATCGCGTGGGCGGGGTCTGGCGACAGCTGGAGCCGGGCATGGTGATGACCGTCGAGCCCGGCCTGTATTTCGGCCCGTACTGCGAGACCCCGGAGGACCTGCGCGGGATCGGCGTGCGCATCGAGGACGACGTGGCCGTGACCCGCGACGGGCACGAGGTGCTGACCGAGGCCTGTCCGAAGACCGTGGAGGCCATCGAGGCCTGCATGGCCGACGGCGCGGCCGGACGTCGCTGAAACCGGGGCAGAGGGAGGCGCATGGAGGCCACCGTGAATCGCGGAACGCAAACTCAAACTCAAACGCAAACCGAGACCGACATCGCCGTGGTCGGCGGCGGGCCGGTGGGCGGGCTGATGGCCTGCACCCTGGCACGCGCCGGCTACACGGTGAGGCTGTTCGAACGCGGCCCGGCGCCGGATCCGGAGCATCCGCGCGCGGACACCCGTGGCTATGCCCTGGCGGCCGGCTCGGTGACCCTGCTGGACGATCTCGGCTACTGGGCGGAGCTGGCTGCTACCGGCGCGCCGATCCGGCGCATCGTGGTCAGCCGCCGCGGCGGGCTGGGCCGGGTGCGCATGGATGCCGCGCAGATGGGCCGCGAGGCCCTGGGGCAGGTGGTGCCGGCCGCGGCGCTGGATCCCCTGCTGGCGCGGGCCCGGGATGCGGCCGGGGTGAGCAGTCATCACGCCACCACGCTGGCGGGCGCGGAGGCGGCCGAGGACGGCGCGCGCCGCCTTTACCTGGAGGGGCCCGACGGGGCGTGGTCCTGCCGCGCGCGGCTGCTGATCGCCGCCGACGGCGTGGGTTCGCCGACCCGCGAGGCGCTGGGCATCCCGGTGCAGCGCCACCGCTACGATGCCGATGCCCTGGTGTTCGACGTGCGGCCCTCGCGTGCGCACGACGGCGACGCCTTCGAACGCTTTACCGACGAGGGGCCGCTGGCGCTGCTGCCGCAGGCCGACGGGCGCATGAACGTGGTCTGGGTCGCCCCGCCGGAGGTCTGTGACGCCCGCCTGGAGCTGGACGAACCGTCCCGTATGGCCGCGCTGCAGGAACGTTTCGGCTGGGCGCTGGGGCGGCTGCGCCCGGCGGGCGACGTGCTGCGCTTCCCGTTGCAGCGGATGCATGCGCCGCAGCCGTTCGCCGAACGCGCGCTGCTGCTGGGCAACGCCGCCCACTCGGTGCATCCGGTGGCGGGGCAGGGGCTGAACCTGGCGCTGCGCGACGTGGCCGATCTGCTGGGCGTGCTGCGCGAGGGTGCGCAGCCCGACGGACGCCCCGCGTTCGTGGCCGATCCTGGCGGGCGGCACGTGCTGGAGGCCTGGGCGCGCCGGCGCGAGGGCGACATCCGGCGGATCGTCGGCGTCACCGATTTCCTCGCCCGCGGGATGCGCCATGGCGACGGGCTGCTGGGTCATGCCCTGGGCCTGGGCATGATGGCGGTCGACCGGGTGCCGCCGCTGCGCGATGCCTTCGCGCGCGGGGCGATGGGGCTGCGGCCGGTGCCCCGGCATACCCTGTCGCGGCTGCCGGAGGCGCGGGCATGACGCGCGCCGGCGAGCCGCTGGACGTGCTGGTGGTAGGCGGCGGCGCCACCGGCCTGGCCACCGCCCTGGGCTGCGCCCGCGCGGGCATGCGGGTGGCGGTGCTGGAGCGCGGACCGGCGCCGGCGTTCGATCCGGCGACCGCGCCGGTGACCCGGGTGGTCACGCTCAACGCCGCGGCCATGGGTCTGCTGGATCGCCTGGGGGTGCAGGAGGCCCTGGCGGCGAACCGCGCCCATGCCTTCTCCGGCATGCAGGTGTGGGACGCGCACGGCCCCGCGCATATCCGCTTCGACGCGGATGATCTGGGCGTGCCCGAACTCGGCTGGACGGTGGAGAACGCGGCGCTGGAGGCGGTGCTGTGGCAGGCCCTGCGCGAGCGCGGCGTGGCGCTGTGGCCGGAGACCGCGTGGCGCAGTGTGGACCTGCGGCCCGACCGGGTGGATGTCTATGCCGAGGGGCATGCGCCGCTGGCCTCGGCACGCCTGGTGGTGGCGGCCGACGGCGCACGTTCGGCCCTGCGTGAACGCGCGGGCATCGCCGTGAGCGAGCGCCCGTACCACGCGCGCGGGGTGGTGGCCACGGTGGAGACCGCGCAGGGGCATGGCGACACCGCCTGGCAGCGCTTCGACGACGAGCGCATCCTGGCCTTCCTGCCGCTGGGCGACGGGCGCTGCTCCATCGTCTGGTCGCTGCCGGAGCTCGAGGCCGATGACGTGATGGCGATGGATGACCCGACCTTCATCCGCGAGCTATCGGGCGCGATCGACGGCGGGCCCGGTCCGGTGACGGGGACCTCGCCGCGTGCCAGCTTCCCGCTGGTGGCGCGCCACGCGCGCGATTACTTCGCCGGGCGGGTGGTGCTGGCCGGGGACGCGGCGCACACCATCCATCCGCTGGCGGGGCAGGGGCTCAATCTGGGGCTGGCCGATGTCGACGCGCTGCTGCGCCAGCTCGCCGGCCCCAACCGGCGTGACCCCGGCGATCCGCGCGGGCTGCGCGCCTACACCCGCGCGCGGCGCCCGGAGAACGCGATGATGCAGCGCGCGATGGACGGCTTCCGCCTGCTGTTCGGCACCCGCCGTGCCGGTCTGCCGGAGCTGCGCGGCGCCGGGGTGCGGCTGGTGGACGGGCTGGTCCCGGTCAAGCGCCAGCTCGCGCTGCGGGCGTTCGGGCTGGACGGCATCCGCCGCTGATCCATGGACCGGATTTCATGTACCCGGCATGAACCGGGGCATTGGGTTCCGGCGCCGGATCGCCTATAATTGATTCCACGCCAGCGGGGCACGAAAGCTCCGCACATCGTCCTGGAAGAGTTCTGCCGCGCCGCGCCTCGGGTGCGCGCCGCAGACGCCGAAGGCGCAACATCCGCCCGGAATCGCTCAGGCTTCAGGACCGGGATGATGAAACGGCGAACTCTGGAGAGCGGCCGGCAGACGGCCCACCGAAGGGGGCGATCGCCCGGGTCCACAAGGACCGCGGGGCGCGCAAACTCTCAGGTTTCAGGACAGAGGGGCGGCCGGCAGTGATCCTGCCGGCCGCCCTTTTTTTATGCGCGGATGACCGCGACGCCATCGACGCCGGAACAACTGCAGGACGAAAAGCATGACGCTGAAGAAAACCCCGCTCCATGCCGCCCACGAACGCGCCGGCGCCAAGCTGGTCGATTTCGCCGGCTGGGAGATGCCGCTGCATTACGGCTCGCAGATGGAAGAGCACAAGAAGGTGCGCGCCGGCGCCGGCATGTTCGACGTGTCGCACATGCGCGTGGTCGACATCCACGGGCCGCAGGCGCAGGCCTTCCTGCGCTATCTGCTGGCCAACGACGTGGCCAAACTGAAGACCGAGGGCCGCGCGCTGTACAGCTGCATGCTCAACGAGCGCGGCGGCGTGATCGACGACCTGATCATCTACTGGCTGGGCGGGGATGCCTACCGCGCGGTGGTCAACGCGGGCACCGCCGACAGCGACATCGCCCACATGCAGACGGTGGCGCAGGACTTCGATGTCAGCGTCGAGCCGCGCCCGGAATTCGCCCTGATCGCGGTGCAGGGTCCGCAGGCCGTGGACAAGACGCTGCCGCTGCTGCCGGAAGACCTGCGCAGCGCCGGGGAACTCAAGCCGTTCTCCGCGCTGTGGAACGACCAGTGGTTCGTTGCGCGGACCGGCTACACCGGCGAGGACGGCTTCGAGGTGATGCTGCCGGCCGCGGAGGCCGAGGGCTTCTGGCAGGCGCTGCTGGACGCCGGGGTCGACCCCATTGGCCTGGGCGCCCGCGACACCCTGCGTCTGGAGGCCGGGATGAATCTCTACGGTACCGACATGGACACCGAGACCAGCCCGCTGACCGCCAACCTCGGCTGGACCGTGGCGCTGAAGGACGGCGAGCGTGATTTCATCGGCCGCGCGGCCGTCGAGCGCGAGAAGGCCGCGGGTGTGCAGCAGCGCCTGGTGGGCGTGGTGCTGGAGGGCCGCGGCGTGCTGCGCGGCGGCACCCGGATCGTGACCGACGCCGGCGACGGCGTGGTGACCTCGGGCAGCTTCGCGCCCAGCCTCGGCATGTCCGTGGGCTTCGCGCGGGTGCCGGCCGCCGCGGCCGATGCCGAACGCCTGGAGGCGGAGATCCGCGGGAAGCACCTGCCCGTGCGGGTCGTGCGCCCGGGCTTCGTGCGCAACGGCGAACCGCTGATCGAACTGCCCTCCGGCTGATGCGAGCCATACAATTTTAGTGCGCTACACTGCGTACCGGGTTTCAACGCTATAAGGAAGACGCCATGAGCGAAGCACCGAAGGATCTGAAGTACACCAGGAGCCACGAATGGGTTCGTACCGAGGACGATGGCACGGTGACCATCGGCATCACCGATCACGCGCAGGAGCTGCTGGGTGATCTGGTGTTCGTCGAGGCCCCCGAGGCCGGCAGCAGCCTGGAAGCCGGAACGGCCTGTGCCACGGTCGAGTCGGTCAAGGCCGCCTCCGACATCTATGCCCCGATCGGGGGCGAGGTGACCGAGACCAACGCGGAGCTGGAAGACAGCCCCGAGAAGGTCAACGAGTCGCCGTTCGAGGATGGCTGGCTGTTCCGGATGAAGCCTGCGAATGCCGCGGACCTGGACGCCCTGATGGACGCGGACGCCTACGCCGCGCACGTCGAAGCCGAATCCTGAAGCCACTGGTGGCGGCCGAACCCCGGTGTCCGGCGGACACCGGGGCGCCGCCGAAGAACTTCGCGTCAGCGAAAGCGAGAAAGTCATGCCGTTTATTCCGCATACCGAAGAAGACATCCGTTCGATGCTCGAGCGCATCGGCGCCGACTCCGTGGAGGATCTGTTCGACGAGATCCCGGCCGGACTGCGCGCGCCACCGCTGGAGGGCATCCCCGAGGGTCTCAACGAGATGGGGATCACCCGCCTGATGCAGGAACGGGCGGCAATGGACGGCATGCCGCTGAATTTCATTGGCGCCGGGGCGTACGAGCACCACATCCCGGCGGCCGTGTGGCAGATCGCCACCCGCGGCGAGTACTACAGCGCCTACACGCCCTACCAGGCGGAGGCGTCACAGGGCACGCTGCAGCTGATCTACGAATACCAGACCATGATCAGCCGTCTCACCGGCATGGAGGCCTCCAACGCCTCGCTGTATGACGGCGCCTCCGCACTGGCCGAGGCCGTGCTGATGGCGGTGCGCGTGAACCGCCGGTCGAAGAGCAAGCGGGTGCTGGTCCCGGGTGCGCTGAATCCGGTGTACCGCCGGGTGATCGACACCCTGATCGGCAATCAGGGCATCGAGCTGGTCGAGGTCCCGTTCGACGAGACCACCGGGCAGACCCCGGTGGAGGCGCTGGCCGCGCACGCCGACGACGACATCACCGCGATGATCATCAGCCAGCCGAACTTCTTCGGCCTCCTCGAGGATGTGGACGGCCTGACCGGCTGGGCCGAAGAGCGCGAGATCCCGGTCATCGGCGTGGTCAATCCGGTCTCGCTGGCGCTGCTGAAGCCGCCGGGCGAGTGGGGCAGCCAGGGCGCGGACATCGCCGTGGGCGAGGGCCAGCCGCTGGGCGCGCCGTTGTCCTCCGGCGGGCCGTACTTCGGCTTCATGACCACGCGCAAGAAGCATATCCGGCAGATGCCGGGGCGCATCGTCGGTCGGGCCGAGGACGCCGACGGCAAGCCGGGCTTCGTCCTGACGCTGCAGGCCCGCGAGCAGCACATCCGCCGCTCCAAGGCCACCTCGAACATCTGCACCAACCAGGGGCTGGTGGTCACCGCGGCGACCATCCACATGTCCATGCTGGGCGACGAGGGGCTGACCCGGGTGGCCGAGGCCTGCTACGCCAACACCCATGCACTGGTGGAAAAGCTCGCCGCGAAGGGCATCAAGCCGCGCTTCACCGGTGAGTACTTCCACGAGGTGGCGCTCGACTTCGGCGGCAATGCCGCCGGGCAGCTGCAGGCGATGGCGGATGCCGGCGTGCTCGCCGGGCACGACCTCGGCCGGGACTATCCGGCGCTGGACGGCTGCGTGCTGGCCTGCGTGACCGAGACCAAGAACGAGAACGATCTGGAGCAGTACGTGACTGCCTGTGAGAAGGCCCGCGCGGCCTGAGCGGGGAGTCACTCCACGCGACGTGCCATACCCCAACCGCCGAGGAGGCTGACATGGCCGAGACCAAGCTAGAGGGCAACACGATCCACACCAACGGCGACCTGCCCCACGTGGGTTCGCCGGCTCCGGACTTCAACCTGACGGGCAAGGACCTCAACGATGTCTCGCTCGCCGATTTCGGCGACAAGCGCAAGCTGATCTACATCGTGCCCAGTCTCGACACGCCGGTGTGTGCCGAGTCGACCAAGAAGATCAACCAGTTCGTCGAACAGCGCCCCGACGTGCATGCACTCATCGTCTCCGCCGATCTGCCCTTCGCGATGGACCGTTTCTGCTCCGTGGAGGGGCTGGAGCGCGTCACGGTGCTGTCGATGATGCGCGATCGCAATTTCGCCAAGGACTACGGCGTGCTGATCCAGGACGGACCGCTGGCCGGGATCACCGCCCGCGCGATGCTGGTGCTGGATGCCGACAACCTGGTGATGCATGCCCAGCTGGTCCCCGAGATCGGCGACGAACCCGACTACGACGCGGTCTTCGCCGCGCTGGACGACCGGGCGACGCTGAGCCCCACCCAGTAACGCGACAGGCCTCCGGCGGGCCCCGCGCGGTGCAGATCCGCCGGGGCCCGCCGTCTACCCGAATACCGAAGCGAGAAACCGCCATGAACACCACGGAAACCAAGCTGATCTTCGAACATTCCCACGCCGGTCGCTCCGCCGTGGCCCAGGCGCCGCAGGAACACGCGGCCACGGCCATCCCCGCGCACCTGCGGCGGAAGTCGGCGCCCGGCCTGCCGGCCGCCTCGGAGCTGGACGTGGTGCGTCACTACACGCGGCTGTCGCAGAAGAATTTCTCCATCGACACCGAGTTCTATCCGCTGGGCTCGTGCACGATGAAATACAACCCGCGCGCCTGTAACAGCCTGGCGATGCTGCCCGGGTTCCTGAATCGCCATCCGCTGGCCCCGGCCAGCCACAGCCAGGGCTTCCTGCAGACCATGTACGAGCTGCAGGAGATGCTGCGCGAGGTCACCGGCATGCAGGACGTGTCGCTGGCGCCGATGGCGGGCGCGCAGGGCGAGTTCACCGGCGTGGCCATGATCCGCGCCTACCACGATGCCCGCGGCGACACCGAGCGCCGCGAGATCATCGTCCCCGACGCCGCGCACGGCACCAACCCGGCCACCGCGATCATGTGCGGCTACGAGGTGCGCGAGATCCCCACCGACGAGACCGGGGACGTGAACCTCGAGGCGCTGCGCGAGGCCGTGGGTCCGCAGACTGCCGGGATCATGCTCACCAACCCGTCCACCGTGGGCGTGTTCGAGCGCCGCATCGAGGAGATCGCGAAGATCGTGCACGAGGCCGGCGGCCTGCTGTACTACGACGGCGCCAATCTCAACGCCATCCTCGGCAAGGTGCGTCCGGGCGACATGGGCTTCGACGTGATCCACATGAACCTGCACAAGACCTTCTCCACGCCGCACGGCGGGGGCGGGCCGGGTTCCGGCGCGGTGGGTGTGGGCGAGCGGCTGCTGCCGTACATGCCGGTGCCGCACGTGGAAAAGGACGGGCAGGGCGGCTACCAACTGGCCGAGGAGGCCGACCGTCCGGAAACCATCGGCCGGCTGTCCGCGTTCATGGGCAACCCCGGCGTGCTGCTGCGGGCCTATGTCTACATGCGCATGCTGGGTCGCGAGGGCATGGTCCGGGTCGCCGAGTTCGCCACTCTCAACGCCAACTACCTCGCGAGCGAGCTCAAGGCGGCCGGCTTCGATCTGGCCTACCCCGAGCGCCGTGCGACCCACGAGTTCATTGTCACCCTGAAGAAGCAGGCGAAGGAGACGGGGCTGACCGCCGGAGACGTGGCCAAGCGGCTGCTGGATCACGGCTTCCACGCCCCCACCACCTACTTCCCGCTGCTGGTGCCGGAATGCCTGCTGGTGGAGCCGACCGAGACCGAGGCGAAGGAGACCCTGGACGCCTTCGTCGAGGCCATGGCCTGCATCCTCGCCGAGTCGGCGGACGACATCGACACCATCAAGTCGTCGCCGCACAACCTGCCGAACCGCCGCTTCAACGAAGTGGCCGCGGCCAAGGCGCTCGACCTGGTGTACCAGGAACCGACCGGCGACGCCGCCGGCGCGCAACCGCGCAGCGGCACCCACGGCTGAGGCACCATCCGGGCGGGCCTTCTTCCGGGCCCGCCCACCTGCACCTTTCGCCTGCTCGCAGGCGAATGCTCTTTGCGAATGCCCCGGCCGACGCGGCTTATTCGCGCTTCATGCAGTCGAGGAAGCCGTCGGCCAGGTCGTCCATCAGTTCGAACCAGGCGTCCGGGCCGGGCCGGATGTCGACGCCGACCGGGTCCAGCTCTCCGAGGCGGGTTGCGTGGCCTTCCACGATGGTCTCGGCCAGCGCCGGGCGGAACTGCGGTTCGGTGAACAGGCAGGTGACATCGTCCGCGGACAGGCGATCACGCAGTTCGCTGATGCGCCGTGCCCCGGGACTGCGGGACGGGTCGACGGTGATGGAGCCGGCCGCGTTCAGGCCGTAATGGGTCTCGAAATACTGGTAGGCGTCGTGGAACACCACGAAGGGCTCGCCGCGCACCGGTTCCAGGCGCTCTTTCAGTTCGGCATCGAACTCGTCGATGCGTTCCAGCATGCGGTCGCGGTTGTCTTCCAGGGCGCCGGCCTTGTCGGGGAAATTCTCGCCGAGTCGGTCCGCAAGCTGCGTCACGATCGCCCGGGCGTTGTCGGGTGACAGCCAGATGTGGGCGTCCTGGTGCCCGTTGCCGTGGTCGTGCCCGTGGTCACGGTCATGCCCCTGGTCGTGGTCATGTCCGTGGTCGTGATCATGCCCGTGGTCGTGATCATGCCCGTGGTCATGGTCATCGCCATGTCCTTCTTCGTGGGCCTCTCCATGCGCCGCATCATGGTCGTGATCGTGGTCGTGCGGTTCCCAGACCCCGCCCGAGCGCGTGGGCAGCAGATCGAGTTCCATGTCCTCCATCAGCGTCACGACCGTGGTACCTTCTCCCCGATTGCGCAGGGGTGATTCGAGGAAGGTTTCCAGGTCGGGCCCGACCCAGACCACTACGTCCGCATTCTGCAGACGCCGGGCCTCGGAGGGACGCATGGAGTAGCCATGTGGCGAGGCGTCCGGCGGCAGCAGGACATCGGCCTCCATTACGTCGTCCACCAGGCCCGCGACCAGGCCGTGGATCGGGAGGATGCTGGAGACCACCCGCGGGTCGTCCGCCTGTGCGGGTACGGCCAGCGTGGCGCTGGCGACCAGGGTGCCGGTGAGCAGGGGGAAACGTTTGCGCATCATGACCGGGGCTCCGTCTGGGATCTGGATGTTATACAATACCATCATGTTCGCGAGCGTCCACAACTGGTTACGCGGTCACCGCGCGGGCCGCCATCCGCGGCCGCGCCCGGAGCGGGGTTCCGGGCCGCTGGTGGCGGCCCGCGAGGTGACGGTGGAGCGGGGCGGACGGACGATCCTCGACCGGGTGTCGATGGCGGTGCACGCGGGCGAGGCGGCGATGATCATCGGCCCCAACGGGGCGGGCAAAACCAGCCTTCTCCGCGTGCTGATGGGATTGTGGCAGCCGGATGGCGGTCACGTGGAACGGGTGGCGGATCTGCGGGTCGGTTACATGCCTCAGCGGCTGCAGATCGAACCGGTGCTGCCGCTGTCGGTTTACCGCTTCCTGCGCATGCGCCAGCGGCTGCCGCGGCGTGAACTGCTGGCCAGGCTGGAACGGGTAGGGGTCGGGCACCTGATCGATTCGCCGATCCAGTCCCTGTCCGGTGGCGAGACCCAGCGGGTGCTGCTGGCGCGGGCATTGCTGGGCGAGCCCGATCTGCTGGTGCTGGACGAACCGGCCCAGGGGGTCGACGTGGTCGGGCAGGGCGACGTGTTCGTGATGCTGGACGACATCCGGCGCGAGTCCGGTTGCGGGGTGCTGATCGTCTCGCACGACCTGCATTTCGTGATGGCCGGCGCCGAGACCGTGATCTGCCTGAACCAGCATGTCTGCTGTACCGGGAACCCCGAGGAGGTATCGCAGCATCCGGAATACCGGCGGCTGTTTCCCAGCGTGGATCTGCGCGGGCTGGCGGTCTATACCCACAACCACAACCATGTGCACGGTCTGCACGGCGAGGTTCGGCCACTGGACGGGGCTCCGGAAGACTCGGCCGGGGCTTGTGACGACCCGAAGCACGGCCCGGGGTGCCGTCACTGATGGACATCGCCGGCTGGCTGGACGACTTCCTGGTGCGCGCCGTGCTGGCGGGCCTGATGGTGGCGGTGGTCGCGGGGCCGCTGGGGGCCTTCGTGGTGTGGCGGCGCATGGCCTATTTCGGCGACACGGTGTCGCATTCGGCACTGCTGGGGGTGGCCCTGGGTTTCCTGCTGGGGCTCAACCTCAACCTGATGGTGACGCTGGTCTGCATCGCCATCGCGGTGCTCCTGGTGATCCTGCAGCGCTATCAGGAGCTGGGTTCGGACACCCTGCTGGGGATCCTCGCACACAGCGCGCTGTCGCTGGGGATCGTGGCCGTGGCCTTCGTCGAGGGGCTGCGGGTGGACCTGATGGCCTATCTGTTCGGCGACATCCTCGCGGTGGGGCGTGAAGACCTGCTGGCGATCGCCATCGGCGGGCTGATCGCGCTGGTGCTGCTGATCGCGCTGTGGCGGCCTCTGCTGGCGCTGACCGTGCACGAGGAACTGGCGCGGGTGGAGGGCGTGCGGGCCCTGCCGGTGCGCCTGGGCATGATGCTGCTGATCGCGCTGGTGATCGCCGCGGCGATGCAGGTGGTCGGGGTGCTGCTGATCACGGCGCTGATGATCATCCCGGCGGCCACTTCACGACGTTTCGCCCGCACCCCGGAACAGATGGCGATCCTCGCCGGGGTACTGGGCATGCTCGCGGTGGGCGCGGGGATCGCGGGCTCGTTCCAGTGGGATACCCCCACCGGGCCGAGCATCGTGGTCGCGGCCCTGCTGGGGTTCATCCTGGTGCAGCTGCTGCCCGCGCGGCTGCTGCCGCGCTTCGGCACGCGCTGATCCGGCTCAGCGCCGTTCCAGACGCTCGAAGGTGAACGCGCAGGCGTGGTGCTCGTCGGCCGGGTGGTATTCCGACTCGGTCAGCGTCCATTCCGCGGGATCGATGGCGGGGAAATACGTATCGCCGGGATGGCGTTCGTGCACCCGGGTCAGGTGCAGGACCCGGGTGCGCGGCAGGGCCTCGGCGAACAGCCCGGCCCCGCCGATGACGAACGCCGGACCCGAATCGATATTCGCCAGCGCTGTGTCCAGATCGGGAAAGACCTCGACGCCCTCGGGTTGCTGCCAGTCGGTCTGCCGGGTCAGCACGAGGTTGCGGCGCTTCGGCAGCGCCCGGCCGATGGATTCGAACGTGCGCCGGCCCATGATCACCGGATGGCCGGCGGTCACCCGCTTGAAATGCCGCAGGTCGTCCGGCAGCCGCCACGGCAGGTCGTTGTCGCGCCCGATCACGTGTTCCGGGTCCAGCGCCACGACGATGCGAATCTCCGGGGTAGTCATGGCTCAGATGGCGATGGGGGCGCGGATGGCGGGGTGGGACTGGTAGTCGCGGACCTCGATGTCGTCGAAGCGGAACGCGAACAGGTCGCGCACCTCCGGGTTGAGGTGCAGGGTCGGCAGCGGCAGCGGTTCGCGCTCCAGCAGGGTGTCGACCTGCTCGGCGTGGTTGGCGTAGAGGTGCGCATCGCCCAGGGTATGGACGAATTCGCCGGGCTCCAGGTCGACCACCTGCGCGATCATGTGGGTCAGCAGGGCATAGCTGGCGATGTTGAAGGGCACGCCCAGGAACACGTCGGCGCTGCGCTGGTAGAGCTGGCAGGACAGCCGGCCGTCGGCCACGTAGAACTGGAACAGGGCATGGCAGGGGGCGAGGGCCATAAGGCCGGCGGCCGCGTTCTCCTGCGGGGCGCGGGTCTCGTCCGGCAGGTCGGCGACGTTCCACGCCGAGATCACGTGGCGCCGGGAGTGCGGGCGGGTGCGGAGGTTGTCCAGCAGCTCCGTCAGCTGATCGTGGGTGCCTCCGTCGGGCAGTGGCCAGGAACGCCACTGGGCGCCGTAGATCGGGCCCAGTTCACCGCTCTCGGTGGCCCATTCATCCCAGATGGTCACCTTGTTGTCGCGCAGATAGCCCACGTTGGTGTCCCCCGCGAGGAACCACAGCAGCTCATGGATGACCGAGCGCAGATGGGTCTTCTTGGTGGTGACCAGGGGGAAGCCCTGGGCCAGATCGAAGCGCATCTGGTAGCCGAACACCGAGCGCGTGCCGGTGCCGGTGCGGTCCGGGCGGTCGCTGCCGTGGTCGCGGATGTGGCGGACGAGGTCCAGATATTGCCGCATGGTGCGTCCTCAGGGCTTCCCGGGGGTGTCCGGGCGGGGTTCGGGCAGGGGGTTCCGCCGCGACCAGACGATCAGGCCGAGGCCGAACAGGATCACCGGCAGCGACAGCACCTGGCCCATGGTCACCCAGCCGAAGGCGAGATAGCCGATGTGCGCGTCCGGTTCGCGCACGAACTCCACCACGAAGCGGAACGCCCCGTACAGCGTCAGGAACAGGCCCGAGACCAGGCCGGTGCGCCGCGGCTGGCGCGACACCAGCCACAGCACCACGAACAGCACCACGCCTTCGAGAAAGGCCTGGTAGAGCTGCGAGGGATGCCGGGGTACGTAGTCGGCCGCGGGGAAGACCATCGCCCACGGCAGGTCGGTGGGCTTGCCCCACAGCTCGCCGTTGATCCAGTTGCCCACGCGCCCGGCGCCCAGACCAATGGGGATCAGCGGGGCGACGAAGTCGGTCAGGCGGAAGAACGGAACCTGGAGCCGGCGGCTGTACAGCCACGCGGCCGCCAGGACGCCGATCAGACCACCGTGGAAGGACATGCCGCCCTCCCACAGGCGGATCAGGCTTAGCGGGTCCGCCAGCACGCCATCGAAATTGTAGAACAGGGCGTAGCCCAGGCGGCCGCCGATGATCACGCCGATCGCGCCCCAGAACAGCAGGTCGCCGACCTGTTGCGGCGACAGCGGGTCCCAGTCGCGCGAACGCGCCCGCCAGACGCCCAGCCCCCAGAAGGACAGGAAGCCGACGACGTACATCAGCCCGTACCAGTGGATGCTGACCGGGCCGAGGGAGAAGGCGACCGGATCGATAAACGGGTGAGTGGGCATGGGCGCTTGCGATGGCCGGAACGGCCGCACATCCTACCGGTCCTGCAAGTCATTCGCACCCATCGGGACCGTCTTCGTCCCGGCTTTCGCCACCCACGTTTCCAGGGAGGTCGCCATGAACCGTCTCGCCGGCGCCAGCAGCCCGTATCTGCAACAGCACGCGGACAATCCCGTGGACTGGTACCCGTGGGGCGAGGAGGCCCTGGAGCGGGCGCGGGCCGAGGGCCGGCCGATCCTGCTTTCGATCGGGTACTCCGCCTGCCACTGGTGTCACGTGATGGCGCATGAATCCTTCGAGGATCCGGCGACCGCGGAGGTGATGAACCGGCGCTATGTGAACATCAAGGTGGACCGCGAAGAGCGGCCCGATCTGGACCGCATCTACCAGAACGCGCACATGCTGCTGGCGCAGCGCCCGGGCGGCTGGCCGCTGACCGTGTTCCTGACGCCGGATCAGGTGCCTTTCTTCGCCGGGACCTACTTCCCGAACACCCCGCGGCACGGCCTGCCGTCGTTCGTCGATCTGCTCAACCGTGTGGCCGATTTCCTCGCCGAACATCCGGAGGAGATCCGGCGCCAGAACGATTCGCTGCAGCAGGCGCTCACGCGGATCTACAACCCGGAGGGCGGCAGCATCCCGGCGCTGAGCGTAGTGGACAAGGCCCGCGCGGGACTGGCGCAGAGCTTCGATGCGGAGCATGGCGGTTTCGGCGATGCGCCCAAGTTTCCCCATCCGGCCTCGCTCGACTGGCTGGCCTGGCATGCGGCCCGCCACGGCGACGGCGAGTCCCGGCGGATGCTGGATGCCACCCTGGACGCGATGGCCGCCGGCGGGCTGTTCGACCAGGTCGGCGGCGGGTTCTGTCGCTACTCGGTGGACACCCGCTGGATGATCCCGCATTTCGAGAAGATGCTGTACGACAACGGGCCGCTGCTGGGTCTGTACGCCGAGCGCGGCGCGCGCGGCGATGCCCGCTCGCGGCGGGTCGCGGAGCAGACGGTGGCCTGGCTCGAGCGCGAGATGCGGGATGCCAGCGGGGCGTTCTGTTCCAGCCTGGACGCCGATTCCGAAGGCGAGGAAGGGCGCTTCTACGTCTGGGATCCGGAGACCGTGGAGTCGCTGCTAACGGCCGAAGAATGGGCGGTCGCGGCGCGCGTGTGGGGCCTGCAGGGACCGCCCAACTTCGAGGGCCGCTGGCACCTGCACGAAGTGGTGCCGCCGGACACCGTCGCGGATGCCCTGGAGATCGCCCCGGAGGAAGCGGCGGCCCGTCTGGACCGGGCGCGCGAGCGGCTCCTGCGGGCACGCGAGGAGCGCGTGCGCCCGCATCGCGACGACAAGCTGCTGGCGGGCTGGAACGCACTGATGATTACCGGCCTGGCGCGCGCCGCCCGCGCGCTGGATCGTCCCGACTGGCTGGCGCTGGCACAGGACGCAATGGCGGCGGTGCGGCGCCTGCACTGGCACGACGGCCGTCTGTACGCCAGCTATCGCGAGGGGGCGACCTCGGCCATGCCGCGCGCCTGCCTCGACGACTATGCCGCGCTGCTGGAGGCCACCCTGGCGCTATTGGAGACCGAATGGGACAGCGAGCTGCTGGAATGGGCCGTGACCCTGGCCGGGGCCCTGATGGAGGACTTCCACGATGACGCCGGCGGCGGCTTCTTCTACACCGCGCGCGATCACGAGACGCTGATCCAGCGGCCCAAGGTGTATTCCGATGACGCCATGGCCGCCGGCAACGGGATCGCCGCGCAGTGCCTGATCCGGCTGGGGCACCTGCTGGCCGAACCGCGCTATCTGGAGGCGGCGGAGGGTACCCTGGCCAACGCCGGGCCGATGATCGAGCAGGCGCCGATGGGCCACATGAGCCTGCTGGTGGCGCTGGACATGCATTATCACGCCCCGCCGCTGGTGATCCTGCGCGGGCAGGGCGAGGTACTGGCCGACGCGCGCCGGACGATCGCCGCCGCCGATGGCGCGGCGCGGGTCTTCCCGGTACCCGACGATGCCCGCGATCTGCCCGACGCCCTGGCCGGCAAGGCACCGCGCGAGGGCGGACCGCGCGCCTGGCTGTGCCGCGGGCTGCACTGCGAACCGCCGGTGGACGACCCCGCGACGCTGGCGGAGCGCCTGGCGGTGGAGTGAGCGGAGCTCGCTTGAAATCGGCCGCAAAGCCCGCAGACTGTCAGGGTTGTCCGTTTATCCCGAAACCGAAACGAACCCGAAGAAAAGGAATGCCCCATGAGCGAAAAGCTGATGAAGGACTTCGTCGCCGCGGCGCGCGAAAACATCCGCGAGATCTCCCCGGAAGAGCTGCACGAGGCGCGGCAGAAGGGCGAGGACTGGACCCTCGTCGACGTGCGCGAACCTTATGAATACGAACGCGCCCACGTGCCGGATTCGCTGCTGATCCCGCGCGGCCTGCTGGAAGGCGCCGCCGACCCCAATACCCCGCATCGCATCGAGGCGCTGTACTCCGCGCGCGAGAAGCCCGTGGCCATCATCTGCGCCACCGGCGGGCGCGCTGCCCTGTCGGTCCTGCGCCTGCAGGAGATGGGCTTCAGCAACGTGGTCAACGTCGCCGGCGGCATGAAGTCCTGGGAGGGCGAGGACCTGCCGGTCGAATCCGGCGCCTACACCGGCCAGCTGCCGTAGGCCGACCGAACTCCCCGCATTTTCGCGCGACCGGGCCCCGGTGGTATTCCACGGGTCCGGTCCGCCGGCCTGCGCGCGTTTTCCGGCCACAGGCGTAAGCGGGTCTCGTTTACCATGGGCGGCGCGATCGGGGCACGCGCAATCCCGCGGTGGTCCCGCAACACAAGGGACGGGCATGAGAGGTATGGCAAGAGGGGTGTTCCGGCTGATCCGGATTCTGGGCCATCTGCTGGTCGGGGTCTGGGTTACCTGGCGACTCCAGCGACAGCGCGCCGGACCCGAGGCGCATTCGCAGGTGCGGCGCGCCTGGTATCGCAGGGCACTGCAGCTGGCGGGCGTGTACTGCGAGGTCGCGGGGGAACCACCCCGCGAGGCGTCGCTGGTGGTCGCCAATCATGTGTCCTGGCTGGATATCCCGTTGCTGGGCGCGGCGGTGGACCCCTGTTTCCTGTCCAAGGCCGAGATCGCCCGCTGGCCGATCATTGGCTGGCTGGCGCGACGCCACGGTACGCGCTTCATCCGTCGCGGCGGCCACGAGGCATCGGCGCACGTGGAGGCGATGCGCGAGGGGCTGGACGCGGGGCGGCATTTCGTGGTGTTTCCGGAAGGTACCACGACCTTCGGAAACGGCCTGCGGCGTTTCCATCCGCGGCTGTTCGCGGCGGTAACCGGCACCGTGCATCCGGTTCAGCCGGTGGCTCTGGACTACGAGACCGGCAGCGACGGTACCGTTCCGGTCGCCTATGCTGGAGAAGAGCGGCTGGTATCCAACGTTTGGCGGCTGTTGTGCCGTCCGCGCACGCGGGTGAGCGTGCATGTGCTGGAGCCGCTGGAGGGGCGCGATCGCCCGCGCCGCGAGCTCGCCGAGGCGGCGCGTTTGCAGATCGTCGAGGTGCTGGGTGTGCCTGCCGAGCCGATCGACGGTTCCCGCCCGGGGCGCGGCTGACGAGGCCCGTCCGGGTGCTTCTCAGGCCCCCGGGCAGGGGGTGTGTTCCACCGCAGCGGTCTGCGGCGTGGCGCCGTCCAGGCGGGCGAGGGTCATGGCGTTGTCCCACACGCAGCCGCTGTCCAGGGCCAGCCAGTCGGACCCCCGCCGGTGGCCCAGCGCGGCCCAGTGGCCGAACACCACGGGCTGCCCGCGGGTGCGGCGCCCGGGGTGGTCGAACCAGGGCACCAGGTTTGCCGGTGCCTCCTCGGGCGGGCCGTTGCTGGCGAATTCCAGGCCGGCCCGGGAGTCGGCCTCCACCATGCGCATGCGGGTGAAGCCGTTGATCGCAAAGCGCAGGCGCTCGTAACCCTGCAGGGCCGGATCCCACAGCGCCGGCGTGTCGCCGTACATCACCTCCAGCAGGGCACGACGCCGGCGCGGTTCGCGCAGTTCGGCCTCTACTTGCCGCGCCTCGGCGGCGGCGGTGTCGGTGTCCCATACCGGCGGGATGCCGGCGTGCACCAGCGTCCAGTCGCTTTCCGGGTCGACATGCAGCAGCGGCTGGCTGGCCACCCATTCCAGCAGCTCCGCGGCATCCGGGGCGTTCAGCACCTCCTGCAGGGTGTCGCGCCGGCCGGGTTCGCGCAGGCCCTCGCTGGCGGCCAGCAGATGCAGGTCGTGGTTGCCGAGCACGGTCGTCGCGGCCGCGCCCAGCGAGCGGACCCGCCGCAGGCAGCCGGCCGAGTCCGGCCCGCGGTTGACCAGGTCCCCGACCAGCCACAGGTGATCGCGGGCCGGGTCGAAGCGTACGCGTTCCAGCAGGCGCTCCAGCGGATCCAGGCAGCCCTGCAGGTCGCCGACGGCGTACAGTGCCACGCGGGCCTCAGTGCAGCGTGCGGGGGACGGACAGGGTGAACGGCGGGATGGTGGCCTCGAAGGTGTGGCCCTGCTCGTCGCGCATCTCGTAGCTGCCTTCCATCATGCCCACCGGGGTTTCGATCACCGTGCCGCTGGTGTATTCGAAGGAGTCGCCCGGGGCGATGTGGGGCTGTTCGCCGACCACGCCCTCGCCGCGGACCTCCTGGGTCTGGTCGCGTCCGTCGCGGATGATCCAGTGGCGATTGAGCAGCTGCACGCTGCGCTCGCCGGCGTTGTGGATCACCACGTGGTAGGCGAAGACATAGCGGTCTTCTTCGGGCTCGGACTGGTCTTCGACATAGGCACTGGAGACTTCGATCTCGACGGGATTTTCCTGCTGCATGGTCATGGGGCGGATGCTCCGTGGGGACGGGCGCGGGAAGCGGCGACCGCGGCTCCCAGCAGGCCCGGTTCGGGATGAATGATCAGTTCCACCGGCAGGCGCTCCAGCAGGTCTTCCATCGGCGGGCGTGCACGGAAGGCCTCGCGGAAGGCCGGGGCGAGAAAATGGTCGGCCCAGCGCGGGGCGATGCCGCCGCCGATGAAGACGCCGCCGCGCGGCAGCGCGGTCAGCGCCATGTCGGCCAGCTGCCCGGCGTACAGGGTAACGAAGCGGCGCACCACCCGCAGTGCGGCCGCGTGGCCGGTGTCGGCCAGCGCGCTGATGGCGGCGGCGGGCTCCGCCGCGGCCAGCGCGCGCCCCAGTTCGGGGTCGTCGCGACGCTGCAGCTCGAAGCGGCCGATGCGCGCGATGCCGCGGCCGCTGAGCAGGTGTTCGCGGGTGCACCGGCCGGCCTCGGCGGTGACGAAGGCCGCCAGTTCGGTCTCGTCGGCGTCGGCCGGGGAAAAACGCGCGTGGCCGCCTTCGCCCGGATGGATCGCCGGCGGGGCATCTGCGCCCGCGGGCGGCGTCACCAGGCAGGTGCCCAGCCCGGTGCCGGCCCCGGTGACCAGCCGCGGTCCCGTGGGGTCGGCGTCGCCGTCCTGCAGGATCAGGCGATCTTCCGGGGTCAGGGCCTCGAGACAGGCGCCCACCGCTGCGAAGTCGTTGAGCAGGGCGACGGGCACGCCGGCGGACGTGGCCAGCTCGGCGGCGTCGAGTTCGGGCCAGTCGAGATTGGTGACGCGGCCCCGCCCACCTTGCACCGGCCCGGCGACGGCCATGCCCGCGCCGCTGAACTTCATCCCGGACTGTTCCGGGCGCGCCAGCCAGTCCTCGAGGATTGCACCCAGGCCGGCGTACTCGCGGCTCGCATAGCGGGTGGTCGCGTGCAGTTGCCACGTACCCCGGGCGTATTCGGCCTGCGCCAGGCGGGTGTGGGTCCCGCCGACATCGGCGACGATCAGTTGCATGCGGTCCCTGCCAGTCATGCTCCCATGGTAACGCGAGCGGGGCGTGGAGGGAGAAAGACGGACCCGGCGCGGGGCCGTGCCCCTGCCCGGGTCACTCCGCCCCGGCGGATTCGGGGATCCGGCGGGCCAGGGCGTCGAAACCGGCGACGTCGACGGTCTCCGGTCGCTGGCCGGGATCCAGGCCGGCGGCCTCGATATCGGCTGCCTCCAGCAGTCCCGCCAGCCCGCGGCGCAGGGTCTTGCGCCGATTGGAGAACGCGCGGTTGACCAGCGCGGCGAAGGCGGGCAGCCGCGCAGCGGGCACCCGCGGCTCGGCATCCGGGACGATGCGCACCACGGCCGAATGCACCTTCGGCGGCGGGTGAAACGCCCCCGGCGGGACCCCCAGCAGTTCGGTGGCGCGGGCGCGCGCGGCAACCATCACGCTCAGGCGGCCGTAGCGCTTGCTGCCCGGCTCGGCGGTGATGCGTTCCACCACCTCGCGCTGCAGCAGGAAATGCATGTCGCGGATGTGCTCGCTCTGCTCCAGCAGGTGGAACAGCAGCGGGGTGGAGATGTTGTAGGGGAGGTTGCCCACCACGCGCCAGCCGGCGGGCGGGGTCTCGCCGAGTGCGGCCAGGTCCAGTTCCAGGGCGTCGCCGGTGTGCAGGGTCAGGCGTTCGGGCGGGAAGTGGCTGCGCAGCGCCGCGGCCAGATCACGGTCGATCTCCACTGCGTCCAGTTTCTGCAGGCGGTCCAGCAGCGGGGCCGTCAGGGCGCCGCGCCCCGGGCCGATCTCCAGCATGCGATCGTCCGGCTGCGGGTCGATGGCCCGCACGATGCGATCGAGGATGCCGGGGTCATGGAGGAAATTCTGGCCGAAGCGGCGCCGGACCGGGCCCGGTCCCTCGTCGGCTGCGGCCGGGCGCCGGGTGCGTCGGGTCATGTCGGGGTCCCCGCTGGCGGTGCCCCGCGGTGGCCCGCGAGGCGGGCGGCCAGATTCTCCGCCGCGGCCAGGCTGCCGACCTCGGCGCGTCCGCTGCCGGCCAGATCCAGCGCGGTGCCGTGATCCACCGAAGTGCGCACGAAGGGGAGGCCCAGGGTGACGTTCACCGCCTCGCCGAACCCGGCGTGCTTGAGCACCGGCAGGCCCTGGTCGTGATACATGGCGAGCACCGCGTCGACCCGGGCGAGGGCACGCGGGGTGAAGGCGGTGTCGGCCGGCAGCGGCCCGATCAGGTGCATGCCGCGTTCGCGCAGGCGGGCGAGCACCGGTTCGATCACGAGCTCTTCCTCGCGCCCCAGCACGCCGCCTTCGCCGGCGTGCGGGTTGAGCCCGAGTACCGCGATGCGCGGCCGCGCCAGGCCGAAGTCGCGGCGCAGGTCGTGATCCAGGATGTGCAGGGTCCGTTCCAGTACCGGCGGGGTAATCGCGTCGGGGACCTCGCGCAGGGGCAGGTGGGTGGTCACCAGGGCAACGCGCAGATCACCGGCGACCAGCATCATCACCGGTCGGCCGGAGCCGGCGCGTGCGGCCAGCCATTCGGTGTGGCCGGTGAAATCGTGGCCGGCCCGATGGATCACCCCCTTGTGGACCGGGGCGGTCACCATGGCGTCAAAGTGTCCGTTGAGGCAGCCGTCGGCGGCCGTGGCCAGCAGGTTGAGCACGTGCCCGGCATTGGCCGGTTCCAGGGCCCCGGGGGTCACGGTTGCTTCCACCGGGACCTCCAGCAGCTCCAGGGTCCCGGCGGGTGTGGGTTTGCGCGGGGCGTCGGGGTCGTGCTCGCGCAGGGTGAGGTCGATGCGCAGATCGCGTGCGCGGCGTTCGAGGACGCCCGCATCGCCGATCGCGACGCGCTGGGCCGGGCCGGCGTGGCGCGCCAGCATGGCCAGCAGGTCGGGTCCGATTCCGGCGGGTTCGCCGGCGGTCAGCGCCAGACGCGGAACCGGTTCTCCGGCCATCGGCTCAGGGCTCGAGGCCGTCGACGCGGTATTCGACATAGGCGCCCTCGCGCAGGCGGCGCAGCCACAGCTCCATCTCGTCCTGGCGCTTGCGGTTCTGCAGGACTTCGCGGGCGCGGGCGCGGATCTGCTCGCGGGTGGTGTCCACTTCGCGGCGGTCCAGCACCTCGATGATGTGCCAGCCGAACTCGCTCTGCACCGGCTCGCTGACCTCGCCCGGTTCGAGCCGGTTCATGGCCTGTTCGAAGCCGGGTACCAGTTCCCCGGGGCTGATCCAGCCCAGACGGCCGCCCTGTGCGGCGGACCCCGGGTCGTCGGAGTTGCCGCGGGCGAGATCGCCGAAGTCCTCGCCCTCCTGCAGGCGGTTGTGCAGGGCGCGGATCTGGCGCTCGGCCTCTTCCTCGCTGCGGACCTCGTCGGGACTCTTGAGGATGTGGCGGACTTCGGTCTGTTCGACCAGGGTCTGGTCACCGCCCTCGCGGTCCTCGAGGCGGATGATGTGGAAGCCCTGCGGTGAGCGCAGGACGTCGCTGACCGCGCCGGTGCGCATCAGGATGGCCTCGCGGGCCAGCACCGTGGACAGCTCGCCGGGGCTGCGCCAGCCCAGATCGCCGCCCTGCAGGGCCTGCGGTCCGTCGGATTCTTCCATCGCCACCCGGGCGAATTCCTCGCCTTCACGCACGCGGGAGCGCAGCTCCGCGGCCTTTTCCCGCGCCTCGCGGATCTCGTCGCTGCCTGCGCCCTGCGGCACCGCGACGAGGATGTGGGAGAGCCGGTAGCGCACGTCGCGGTCGATGGCGCCGCTCTCCGAGGCGATCAGATCTTCGATCTCCTGATCGGAGACCCGGACCCGGTTGTCGACCTGGCGGCTGCGCAGCTGGTTGATGGTCAGCTCGGTGCGGATCTGCTCACGAAACGCCTCGAAGTCCACGCCGTCCTGCATCAGGGCGCGGCGCAGCTGGGGCAGGGTCATGCGGTTCTCGCGCGCGATCTGCTCCATGGTTCGGTTCAGGGTCATCTCGTCGATGCTGATGCCGATCCTGCGGGCTTCCTGCAGCTGCACGCGCTCGGTGACCAGCTGTTCCATGACCTGGCGCGCAAGGGCATCCTGGCCGGGCGGACGCTGCCCCTGTTCGGCCATCTGCTGCGCCACCAGGTTCATGCGTTCCACCAGCTCGCGCTGGGTGATCACGTCTTCCTCGACGATGGCGAGGATGCGGTCGGTGAACTGGTCTTCCTCCGGCGGAGTGATTGCCGGGGCGGGCGCGCCGGCATCGGTGGCGGCACCCGGGGTGACCGGGGCCTGTACCCCGGTTTCGGCGCCGGGGCCGGTGCCGGGGCCCGCTCCGGTGCCCGTACCTTCGGGCATGGAGAGCGGGTCGTGCTGGGCCTGGGCCAGCGGCGCCAGGGCCAGGGCAAGCCCGGCCAGGAGCAGGGGGCGGGCAAGCATGCCCGCGCGGCGACCGGCGCTTTTAGCGGTCGGGGTGCGCATCATATCCGGCAATACCTTCGCTCAGGAGGCTGTCGACTCCGCCGTCGAAACGGGCCAGTCCGTCCAGCGTGATCTGGAAATGGATCGAGTTGTCGTAGCGCTGGTCGGAATCCAGCGAACGCCGGGCGACCACGCGCAAACCATAGCAGCAACTACGATACTGGAGACCGGCCAGAAGTTCGAGGTCGCGTTCACTGCGCAGGCTGTAGTTCCAGCGTCCGACCAGGTCCACGCGGTCGCCGGCCGGCCACAGTACGGACACGTCGGTCTGTTCCAGCCGGTCGGCCCGCTGGCGGTAGCCGAGGTTGATGCGCCGGCGCTCATCCGGGCTCCAGGATACGCCGAGCGCGGCCAGCGAGGTGTCCTCGTGCTCGCGGTTGTAGAGCACCGAGCCGCGGCCGTCCCAGGCATCGCCGATGCGCAGGCGCCCCTCCACGGCGAGGTCCGAATGGCGACCCTCCAGCGCGGGCGCGGAGGGGCTGCGGCGTACGCGGCGGTCGCGGAAATAGCGGATCTCGCCGACCGACAGCCGCGCGCGTTCCTGTCCGCTGGCGGTATCGAGGATGCGGCTGGTCAGGGCGGCGGTCAGCTGGTGGGTGTCGCCCACGCGGTCGGCGCCGGTAAAGCGCTGCAGACTGAACAGGTTGTCGAAGCTGAACTCGCGCTCGCCGGTGTCGAACACCGGGATGTCGTCCTGGTCGCGGTAGGGCACGTAGCCGTAGAACAGTCGCGGCTCCAGGGTCTGCAGCCGTTCGCCGTCGGCCAGGTCGCGTTCGAAGATCAGGCCGCTGTCCACCGCGGCATGCGGTACGGTGCGGCGGATGGACTCGGGGCCGGGCTCGCCGCGGCGGTCCAGCTCGTAGGCGGTGTAGCGCACCCCGGCGCGGGGCTCGACAAAGATCCCGCCGGTGTCGAAACGCCAGGCCAGTTCCGGGTCGAGGTCGAAACGCAGGCCGGTGGGACGGTCCGAGGCGCGCTCCTGACGGGCGAAACGCACCAGTTCGGCGTCCAGGTCCCAGGTGACCCCGCCGCCGGCCCATTGTCCCGCGTATTCGCCGGCTTCCAGGGTGATCTGCGGCAGCCGCTGGTAGGGCTCGCGCCGGTCGGCCAGCTCGGTGTCGACGATCTGGTAGTCCTCGACCCGGGTGCGCAGGCGGTAGCGCGGCTGACTCCAGGTCAGGTCGGCCCGGCGGCGCAGGTCGCGCACCGAGCCGGAATAGCGGTCGGCGGAGCCGAAATCGCGGAAATACTCGCCGTCGGAGACCTCCGCGGCATCGATGTCCAGGCGCAGGCCGGGGGCGATGCGGGTGCGGTGCTCCCAGGCCACGAACTGGCGATCCTCGCCGGTCTCGCGATCATCCGGCAGGTAACGAAAATCGATCTGTCCTTCGTGTGCAGGCTGCAGGTAGCGGAATTCGGTGCTCAGCTTGATTCCGCGGTCGGCCATGATGCGCGGCGTGAACGTGGCGTCGTAATTGGGCGCGATGTTCCAGTACCACGGCAGGGACAGATCCGCGCCGGTGCGTCCGCCGGTGCCGAAGCTGGGCAGCAGGAAGCCGGACTTGCGCCGGTCGTCCAGGGGGAAGTCGATATACGGGGTGTAGGCCACCGGTATGTTGCGCACGCGCAGCACGGCGTGGCGGGCGACGCCGCGCCCGCTTTCCTGGTCGAGGTCGAGGCGGGCGGCGTCCAGGCGCCAGGAGTCCCGGTTGACCGGGCAGGTGGTGTACTGCGCCTGTTCGAAGCGGTGCCGGTCGGGGTCGAGCTGCGTGCCGGCCCCGGCCTGTCCGCGTGCGGGCACCGAGCGCACCATGTAGTCGATGCGGCTCAGCTCCCCGGTATCTTCGTCGAGCCGGAAGCGGCCGTCTTCGCCTTGCAGCAGCAGGTCGCCGTCGAACAGCCGGACCGCTCCCTCGGTCCGTGCCAGCCCCCGGGCGCGATCGTAGTCGAGGACCTCGGCGTCCAGCCGTTGACGGTCTGCGTACAGCTGGACATCGCCCTCGGCGCGCACCTGGTCGCCCTCGCGACGTACATGATCCGCCTCGATCTCGCGCACGTCGGGCGGCAGTTCGCGCAGGGCGGGCCAGACGGTGTCGGGCGCGAATTCGCAGCCGGCGGGACGATCCCCGCCGAAGGCCGTCTCCGCGCCGGCCGCCGGGGCGGTGGCGACCAGCACGAGAGACACCGCCGCGGCACGCGCCGGCCGCATCGCGGATCAGTCCAGCAGGCCGCGGATCTCGTCGAAGATCCGTTCCATGTCGCGCGTGCCGTCGACGTGCTTGAGCAGACCGCGGGTGTCGTAATACTCGATCAGCGGCTGCGTCTGTTCCTCGTACACCTGCAGGCGGCTGACCACCGTCTCCTCGGTGTCGTCCGCGCGGTGAACCAGGTTGCCGCCGCACTGGTCGCAGATGCCTTCCTCCTGCGGCGGAAAGGTGTGGGTGTTGAACACCGCGCCGCAGCTTTCGCAGGAGACCCGGCCGGTCAGGCGCTGCTTCAGCTCCTCGAACGGCACGTCGATCTGGATCGCGCGGTCCAGCGGACGCTCGATGTCGGCCAGCATGCTGTCCAGGGCCTCGGCCTGGGCGCAGTTGCGCGGGAACCCGTCGAGGATGAAGCCCTTCTCGGCGTCGGGCTCCTGCAGACGGTCGCGGATCAGGCCCAGCACCAGGTCATCGGGGACCAGCTGGCCGGCGTCCATGGCACTCTTCGCCTTCAGGCCCAGCTCGGTCTCCGCGGCGACGGCCGCGCGCAGCAGGTCGCCGGTGGAGATCTGGGGGATGCCGAAGTGACTGACCATCTTCTTGGCCTGGGTGCCCTTGCCGGAACCGGGGGCGCCCATCAGGACGATTCGCATAATTGACTCCTGCCGTGTGCCGTTCGCGCCTGCATCGGCGCCGGCACGTGGATTGGGTATCGAAAAACGCACGCGGACTTATACCGACTGGTCGGGGGCCTCGCAAGCCGGCCGGGATCGTTCACCTGTCGCGCAGTCCCGTTATAATGCCGCGCCAACCAATCAAGCGGGAAGAGACGATGGATCTGAATCAGATTGAAGCCGGGAAGGATCTGCCCGATGACATGAACGTGGTCATCGAGATCCCCGCGCACGGTCAGCCGGTCAAGTACGAAGTGGACAAGGACAGCGGGGCGCTGGTGGTCGACCGTTTCATGACGGTCGCCATGTTCTACCCCTGCAACTACGGGTTCGTGCCGCAGACCCTGTCGGAAGACGGCGATCCGGTGGACGTGCTGGTGATCACGCCGGTGCCGCTGATGCCGGGTTCGGTGGTGCGCGCGCGGCCGGTGGGCGTGCTGCAGATGTCCGACGAGGCCGGGCAGGATGCGAAGATCCTGGCGGTGCCGGTCACCAAGCTGCATCCGGGGTACGAGAGCGTGAAGGGCCCGGAAGACGTGTCGCAGGAACTGCTCGACAGCATCAAGCACTTCTTCGAGCACTACAAGGAGCTCGAAGCCGGCAAGTGGGTCAAGGTGGAAGGCTGGGCGGACGCCGAGGCCGCCAGGACGGAGATCCTTGCCAGCTACAAGCGTTTCCAGAAGAGCAAGATCTGAAGCCTTTCGCGCAGCCATGGGCGTGCCGTGCGGGCCCCCGGGGAGCCGGTCTCCCGGGCGCGTCGGTGCGCGTGCCCGTCCGCGACCCGATGGAGCGGTCCTGATGGCCGCGGGCGGGCGGCCCCATGGATGAGCGCGACGCCTATGGACAGGAACAGCACGATCACCGGCGTTTTGTCGCGCGGGTGGTGCTGTCCCTGGTGCTGCTCGCGGGGGTGCTGGGCCTGATCGGCTGGCACACCGCCAGTCTGCAGGTGGGTGCGCACGAGCACTACACCACGCTTTCCGAGAACAACCGGCTGCGCATCGAGCCCATCGCCCCCAGCCGGGGCGTGATCCGGGATCGCAACGGCGTGCTGCTGGCCGGTAACCGGGCTTCCTATCAGCTCGAGGTCACGGTGGAACAGGCCGACGATCTTGACCGGCTGCTGGAGCGGCTTGAGGACTTCGTGGAACTCTCCGATGCCGACCTCGAGCGGTTCCGCCGCGGGGTGGAGCAGCGGCGCCCGTTTCAGCCGGTGTTGCTGAAGGCGGGGCTGGACGACGAGACCGTCGCGCATCTGGCCGTGTCCCGGCATGAGCTGCCCGGTGTCGAGATCGAAGCGCGTCCGATGCGCTATTACCCGGCCGGCGAGGCGTTCACGCATGTGGTGGGCTACGTGGGCCGGATCACGCGCGAGGACCTGCAGCGCGTGGACCGGCGTGCCTATGCCGGGGTATCCCACATTGGCAAGACCGGTATCGAGCAGCATTACGAGGAGCTGCTGCACGGCCGCCCGGGCCACCGCCAGGTGGAGGTGAACGCTCAGGGCCGGACGATCCGCGAGCTGGAGGTCAGCCCGCCGACGGCCGGGACCGACATCCATCTGACCCTGGACTACAACCTGCAGCTGGCAGCCCGCCGCGCACTGGGGGACCAGCGCGGGGCGATCGTGGCCATCGAGCCCGCCAGCGGAGACGTCCTGGCCATGGTCAGTGCCCCGGGATTCGATGCCGAGCCGTTCGTGAAGGGGCAGTCGCAGGAAGAGTTCTCGGCACTGCGCGACCATCCGGGGCGGCCACTGTTCAACCGGGTGCTGCATGGCCAGTATCCGCCGGGGTCCACCATCAAGCCGATCGTGGCCCTGGCCGGCCTGCACGAGGAGGCGACCACCGCCGACCGCGAGATGTTCGCCCGCGGCTACTACCAGATTCCCGGGCACGAACGCCGCTATCGTGACTGGCGCCGGGAGGGCCATGGACTGGTCGACATGTCGCGCGCGATTGCGGTGTCGTCGGACGTGTATTTCTATGATCTCGCCCACGACATGGGGATCGACCGGATCACGCCGATGCTGGAAGCCTTCGGTATCGGCGAGCCCACCGGCATCGATCTCAGCGGCGAACGCACCGGCATCCGGCCGGGACGCGACTGGAAACGTGCCACCCACGGCACCGTCTGGTATCCCGGCGAGACCCTGATCACGGCCATCGGGCAGGGGTACATGCTCAGTACCCCGCTGCAGATGGCCGATTTCACCACCACGCTGGCAAATCGGGGCGAGCGCGTGAGCCCGCGCCTGCTGCGGGCGATGGGGGATGGCCGGGAACAGGAAATCGGCGAGACCCTGCTGCCCGATTACCGCCAGCCGGTGGCGCTGGATGAAGCCCACTGGGACGTGATCCACGAATCGCTCGTCGAAGCGGTGCACGAACCGCATGGCACCGCCTGGGGCAGTATCGGGAGCACCCGTCCGGAGTACACCATCGCCGGCAAGACCGGGACCTCGCAGGTCTTCAGCCTGGGCGAGGACGAGGAGTACGACGAGGACGAGCTGGCCCGCCATCTCTGGGATCACGCCCTGTTTACCGGCTATGCCCCGGCGGATGACCCGCAGATCGCGGTTGCGGTGCTGGTGGAGCACGGCGGCAGTGGTGGCCGCGTAGCGGCGCCCAAGGCGCGCGAGGTCATGGATGCCTGGCTGCTGGGCGGTGGCGGCATGAGATTGCCCGTCGAGGAGGCCGGGGAATGATCAGCGTGACCGGACGTGAGCTCTCCGCCGGGCAGTGGGCCCTGCGCAGCCTGCGGATGGATGGCACGCTGCTGATCCTGCTGTCGCTGCTGCTGATGCTCGGTCTGGTGGTGCTGTTCAGCGCGACCGGCGAGAGTCTGGTCGCGCTGGAGAACCAGGTGTTGCGGATCGGCTTCGGGGTCGCGGCGATGCTGGTGATCGCGCAGATCCCGGTACGGGTACTCCGGGTCATGGCCCCCTGGCTGTTTGTCGCCGGTCTGGTGCTGCTGGTCGCGGTGCTGTTCTTCGGCGAGATCGGCAAGGGGGCCCGGCGCTGGCTGGATACGGGGCTGGTGCGTTTCCAGCCTTCGGAGATCATGAAACTGGCCGTGCCGATGATGACCGCGTGGTACCTGTCGCTGCGCCAGGGTGCGCCGCGGGCGCGCGATCTGGCCGTGGTGCTGCCGATCATCCTGGTGCCGGTGTGGCTGATCATGGAACAGCCCGATCTGGGCACCGCGATGCTGGTGGGCGTGGCCGGGTTGCTGGTGGTCTTCCTCGCCGGGCTGTCCTGGCGCTGGTTCACCGGCCTGGGGGCCCTTGTGGCCGCGGCGGCGCCGGTGCTCTGGCTGCAGATGCATGACTACCAGCGCCAGCGCGTGCTGACGCTGTTCAATCCCGAGTCCGATCCCCTGGGGACCGGTTATCACATCATCCAGTCGCAGATCGCCATCGGCTCGGGCGGGTTCTACGGCAAGGGCTGGCTCAACGGGACCCAGTCGCAGCTGGACTTTCTGCCGGAACGCTCGACCGATTTCATCTTCGCGGTGTATGCCGAGGAATTCGGCTTCATGGGGGTGGTGCTGCTGCTGGCGCTGTATTTCGCCATCGTCGCGCGCGGGCTGTGGCTGGCATCCCTGGCGCAGGACCGCTTCGCCCGTCTGCTGGGTGGCAGTATCAGCCTGACCTTTGCGGTGTACATGGTGGTCAACATCGGCATGGTGACCGGGCTGCTGCCGGTGGTGGGAGTTCCGTTGCCTCTTGTGAGCTATGGCGGAACTTCGCTGGTGACGCTCATGGTGGCCTTCGGTATTCTCATGAGCATTGCCTCCGAAAAACGCCTGGTGAATCGATGAACCCCGTGAATCCGTGTCGCTTCGCGACGACTGTTGCCGTCTCCTGCCTGTTTGTGGCCGCCACCGCCGCAGCGGCCAGTTCCGAATACCGGGCGGGCGAGACGCCCTATCTCGAACGCGAAGATGTGCAGGAATTCATCGCTGAACGGGCGGAGGCGGGATTCGATCGCGAATGGCTGGTGGAACTGTTCGAGGAGGCCCGGCCGCGCCAGGACATCATCGACAGCATCTCCAGCCCCGCCGAGGCCCTGCCATGGAAGGATTACCGGCCGATCTTCGTGAACGATCGCCGGGTCCGCCGCGGGCGCGAGTTCATGGAAGAGCAGGCCGAGTGGCTGGAACGCGCCGAGGAACGCTTCGGTGTCGAGCCGGAGATGATCGCGGCGATCATCGGCATCGAGACCGATTACGGACGCAACACCGGGAGCACCCGCGTGCTGGATGCCCTGGTGACCCTCGGGTTCGACTACCCGCCGCGGGCGGATTTCTTCCGCAGCGAGCTGGGCCATCTGCTGGAGCTGGCGGAAGAGGAGGATCTGGAGATCCTTGATCTGCATGGCTCCTACGCCGGAGCGATGGGTTACGGCCAGTTCATCTCCTCCAGCTACCGTCATTACGCGGTGGATTTCGATGACTCCGGGCGGCGCGACCTGCTGAATTCCTGGCCGGACGCGATCGGCAGCGTGGCGAACTACTTCGCCGAGCATGACTGGCGCTGGGGCCAGCCGGTGGTGGCCCGCGCCGAGGTCGACGACCATCCGGAAGAACTGGTCGAGCAGGGCTACACCGCCCGCTTCGACCTGGACGAACTGGCCGAGCACGGCGTGCGTCCGGCCGAAGGTGAAACGGTCGACCCGGACGGTGATTATTCGCTGGTGTATCTGGAGGCCGACGAGGGCGATGTCTATTATCTGGGGTATCCGAATTTCTACGTGATCACGCGATACAACCGGAGTCCGCTGTATGCGATGGCCGCCCATGAGCTGGCGCAGGCGCTGTACGACTGACGGGCGTGCGATCGGCGGGGCCGCCCTGCCGGTTGCGCTGCTGGCCGGTATGATCCTTGCCGGTTGCTCGGGTACGCCCGAGCGCGACCGCCCGCTGGGGGACGCCGCCCATGACAGCTATCCCGATCCCGACGAAGTACCGCGGGATCTGGCACTCCTGCCGGATGCCGAACCCACCGACGAGCCGCCCAGTCGTTACGGCAATCCGGCCGAGTACGAGGTGTTCGGTCAGCGCTACGTGACGCTGTCTTCTTCCGAAGGTTTCGAGGAGGAGGGGATGGCGTCATGGTACGGAACGAAGTTTCACGGCCGCCGGACCTCCAGTGGCGAGCCCTATGACATGTACGCCATGACCGCGGCGCACAAGAAGCTGCCGCTGCCCAGCTTCGTCGAGGTGACCCATCTGGAGAACGGGAAGCAGGTGGTGGTCCGGGTGAACGACCGAGGCCCGTTCGTGGATGACCGCATCATCGACCTGTCCTATGCCGCGGCCCATCGTCTGGGCATGACCGACGCGGGCGTGGCGCCGGTGCGTATCCGCGCGGTCGGCCCCGGGGACGTGAACGGCGAGGTGCGTACGGCCGAACGCGGTCGCGGCGAGGGTGCCGACACCATCGCGGAGCCGGAGCCGCTGGCGGCGGACGCGAACGACCCGGACGCAACGCGGGAGATGGCCGGGACGGTCGACGGCGACGGGGCGTACAACGGTGACCCGGTGTCCGGACAGCCGGTGTCCGGACAGGGGGACAGCCAGGAGCCCGCGCGCTATATCCAGGTGGGCGCCTTCGGTGAACGGATGACGGCCGAGCGCCTGCGCGAAAGCCTGCAGGCGGACGGATTCCGGGTGGCCGAACTCGGTCGCGTGGAGACCGCCGGCGGCGAGGAGCTGCACCGTGTGCGCGTGGGCCCGCTGCACGGCGAGGACACCGTGCGCGACACGGCCCGGCGGCTGGAGGCGGTGGCGCCCGGGGATTTCCGTATCGTGACCGATTGAGAACCCGGACGGCGTGCCGGTCTGGTATCTTTGGCATCCTTCGGTGTCCGGCCGCCGTGTGCGCCCGCAAGCCCCCGGTCCTCATTCATGGAGACTCCTTCGGTTCATGAAGTCATTACTTCGCAATTCCCTGATCACCGTCAGTTTTCTGCTGTTCCTGCCCGTGGCGGCCAGCGCCGTGGAACTGGAACTGCCACGCGCCGGAACCGGACCTTCGGCGCCCGGCAGCATCCCTTCTCCGCCATCGGACATCTCCGCGGCCAGCTATGTGCTGAAGGACTTCGAATCGGGTGTGGCCCTGGCGGAGCGCGATCCGTCCGCGCGGCGCGAGCCGGCGAGCCTGACCAAGCTGATGACGGCCTACGTGGTGTTCGGCGAGATCCGCGACGGCCGACTGTCGCTGGAGGAAGAAGTCACCATCAGCGAGCGGGCCTGGCGTACCGGGATGGAGGGCGCTTCGCGGATGTTCATCGAGGTCGGCGAGGAAGTCCGGGTCGAGGACCTGCTGCGCGGTATGATCATCCAGTCCGGCAACGACGCCTCCACCGCGCTGGCGGAGCGCGTGGCCGGCTCGCAGGGTGCCTTCGTGGACATGATGAACAACCAGGCCCGGCGGCTGGGCATGCGGGATTCCTACTTTGCCAACCCCCACGGGCTGCCGGAAGAGGAGTCGCAATACACCACGGCGGCCGACATGGCGACCCTGGCGCGGGCCCTGATCCGCGAATTCCCGGATCTGTACAACCTGTATTCCGAGCGCTCGTTCGAATACGCCGGGATCGAGCAGAACAACCGTAACCTCCTGCTGTGGCGCGATGCCGGTTTCGACGGCCTGAAGACCGGCTGGACCTCGGCGGCGGGCTACAACCTGGTGTCCTCCGCCGATCGCAACGACCGTCGTCTGGTGGCGGTGGTGATGGGCATCGACGCCCCCGACCATTCGACCGGAGGCACGCGCCGCGCGAACGAATCCCAGGCACTGGTGAACTGGGGTATGCGCTTTACCGAAACCCGGCAGCTGTTCGGTGCCGGCGAGGCCCTGGGCATGCCGCGGGTCTACAAGGGGAGCGAACAGGAGGCACCGGTCGGTCTGGCGGAGGATTTCTGGGTGGTGATTCCGCCCGGCGAGGGGGATGACCTGTCGGCTTCCATGGAGATCGACCATCCGCTGGAGGCGCCGCTGCGCGAAGGGGCCCGGGTCGGGCGCGTGGTTGCGACCCTCGACGGCGAAGCCGTCCACGAACAGCCCCTGGTCGTGCTGCAGGAGATCGAGACCGGCGGGTTCGTCCGCCGTGGCTGGGACAGTGCGGCGTTGTGGGTGCAGTCGGTGTGGCCGTTCTGAGGCAGACATGAGCATTGCCCTGTTCAATGGCGAATTCCTGCCGCTGGAGGAAGTCCGGATCTCGCCGCTGGATCGCGGCTTCTTGTTCGGCGATTCGGTGTATGAGGTCATCCCCAGTTACGTGGGCCGGTTCTTCCTGCTGGACGCGCATCTGGACCGCCTCGCGCGGTCGCTGGCGGCCATTCGCCTGCCGAACCCGTTCGGCCGCGAACAATGGGAACGTCATCTGGGCGATCTGCTCCGCCACAACGGCGCGGAACCGACGGACGGATCGACGCCGCCGGACCTTGGGCTCTATCTGCAGGTGACCCGCGGGGTGGCCCCGCGGGATCACGCCTTCCCGGATGTCTCCGAACCCACGGTACTGGGGATGGTCAGCCCCATCCGTCCGCTGGGCCCGGCGGTGCGCGAGGCGGGCGTGAGCGCGGTGACCCGCGCCGACGAGCGCTGGGGTCGCTGCGACATCAAGGCGACCACCCTGCTGGCCAACGTGCTCGCGCGTCAGGAGGCCGTGGAATCCGACGCGGTGGAGGCGCTGCTGTTGCGCAATGGTCGGCTGACCGAGGGTGCAGCAAGTAATGCGTTCGTGGTGCGCGACGGGACGCTGGTGACACCGCCACTGGACAGCGGGATGCTGGCCGGGGTGACGCGCGACTTCGTGCTCGGGCTCGCCCGGGGCGAGGGCGTGCCCGTGGAGGAGCGGGGCGTGACCGCCGCGGAACTGCGGGCCGCCGACGAGGTCTGGCTCAGCAGTTCCACCCGTGAATTGCTGCCGGTGACCCGTATCGACGGCGAGCCGGTGGGCACTGGCCGGCCGGGCCCCCTGTGGACGCGGTTGCATGCCGCCTACCAGGCCGCCAAGCCCGGTGCCGTGCGTCGACAGTCGGAGGCCATGAACCATGAGTGACGAAGAAGAACGCGAGACCCTGATCGAATTCCCCTGCCGCTTCCCGATCAAGATCATGGGGGACTCTCACCCCGAATTGATGGAAGCGGTGGAATCCTGCGTCAACGACCACGTGGACGAGCCCGGGGATGCGGTGATCCAGCAGCGGGCATCCAGTGGCGGGCGCTTTGTCGGGATCACCGTGACCATCACCGCCACCAGTCAGCTGCAGCTGGACAACCTCTACCGGGCTCTGGGGCAGTGCAACCGGGTACGGATGATCCTCTGAATACGCTGCGGGTTCACCGTCTGGGCGAACGGCCCTACCTGCCGGTGTGGCGGGCGATGCGCCTGCACGCGGCGGAGCGCGGGCCGCACACGCCCGATCAGCTGTGGTGTGTGCAGCACCCGCCGGTCTATACCCAGGGGCGCAACGGTGGTGCCGAACACCTGCTCGATCCCGGCTCGGTGCCGGTGATCGCGATCGACCGCGGCGGACAGGTGACCTGGCACGGGCCGGGGCAGTTGGTGGTGTATACCCTGCTGGACCTGCGACGCCGCGGGCTGGGGGTGCGGGCGCTGGTGGAGCGCCTGGAACAGGCAGTGATCGATGCCCTGGGAGAATGGGGCATCGTCGCGGGCCGCCGCGAGGGCGCGCCCGGGGTCTACACGGGCGATGCGAAGATCGCTGCACTGGGCCTGCGCGTGCGCCACGGGGTCAGCATCCACGGGCTGGCGCTCAACGTGGATCCGGCCCTGTCGGCCTTTGGCCGTATCCATCCCTGTGGTTATGCCGGACTGGCGACGACCTCGGTGGCTGCGGAGGGGGGACCCGCGAACCCCGAGCGGGTGCGGCGCGTGCTCCTGCGGGCGCTGGCCGTGCAGCTGGCCACCGGGGGGCAGGAAACGCCGTCGGCCTGCGAGGAGGTACCGACGCTGCCGCCGGAACTGCTGCGCTGCCTGGCGCGGCCGCTGGCCCCGGCGGCCTGAACGCCGCCGGGTGGGCGGCGGCTGAGCGGGGTGTTCAGACGGCTTCGGTTTCTTCGGTAACGCCCTGCGCCTGCAGGTCCGCGTGGTAGGAGGAACGCACCATCGGTCCGCTCGCGACCTGGCGGAAGCCCATCTCGCGGGCGCGTTCGCCCAGCTCGTCGAACTCCTCCGGCGTGAGGAAGCGGGTGACCGGCAGGTGGTGGCGCGAGGGCTGCAGGTACTGCCCGAGGGTCAGCATGTCGCAGCCATGGTCGCGCAGGTCCTGCAGGACCTGCAGCAGTTCCTCGCGTTCCTCGCCCAGACCCAGCATCAGCCCGGACTTGGTGGGGACGCCCGGGTGCTGTTCCCGGAAGCGCCGCAGAAGGTCCAGCGACCACTGGTAATCGGCGCCCGGGCGCGCCTCGCGGTACAGCCGCGGCACGGTCTCGAGGTTGTGGTTGAAGACGTCCGGCGGGGCCTGACGCATGATCTCCAGCGCCCGGTCCATGCGCCCGCGGAAGTCGGGCACCAAGACCTCGATCTTCGTGTTCGGGGTGCGTTCGCGGATCTCGCGGATGCAGTCGACGAAATGCCCGGCGCCGCCGTCGCGCAGGTCGTCGCGGTCCACCGAGGTGATGACGACGTATTTCAGGCCGAGGGCCTCGATGGTCTCGGCCAGGTGCCGGGGTTCCTCGGGGTCCAGGGGATCCGGACGGCCGTGGGCCACGTCGCAGAACGGGCAGCGCCGGGTGCAGACCTCGCCCATGATCATGAACGTGGCCGTGCCGTGGTTGAAGCACTCGCCGAGGTTGGGGCAGCTGGCCTCCTCGCACACGGTCACCAGCTTCTGCTCGCGCAGGATGCCCTTGATGCGCTGGACCTCGGGGCGCGCCTGGCTCTGCGCACGGATCCACGAGGGCTTGCGCTGCGGTTTCGTGGTCGGATTGATCTTCACCGGGATGCGCGAGACCTTGTCGGCGGCGCGCTGTTTCTCCCCGGGTTGCGGACGGTTCGTTGCGGTCATGGTTCGGTTCCTGCCGGTTGACGCCTCCGGGGGGCCCGGAGCCGTCAGTGTTTCCCTCAGGCGAGTTCCTGCATGAGGGCTTCGATCTTCGGCCGTGCCTTCTCCACCGCGGCCAGTTCGCCGTTTTCGTCCAGCGTGAAGCCGAGCCGCCGGATGGCCTGGAGGTTTTCCAGCGGAATGGCCCGGGCGCGTTCCACCTCGGAGGCGTCGCGCAGACAGGCATTGCGCGCGATGCGCACGATGTCGGTCAGGGGCGCGGCATCGGGCTGTTCCGGCCCGCCGGAATCACGGATGGCTGCCATGATATCGGAGGCGAGCCCCCATTGCTGGGCAACCAGTTCGCCGGTCATGGATTCCAGACGCTGGATCACGTGTTCCACCTCGACGGCATCCGGTTGCTCTTCGCGCGAGGCGATTTCGCCGAGGACCGGCAGGGCGCCGACCCGGTGCAGCAGGCCGGCGAGCAGGGCGCGCTGACGATCAGCCTCGCCGGATTCGTCCGCCAGCACGAAGGCGATGGCGGAGATGCGCGTGGACTGACGCCACAGCTGCTCCATGACGGCGCGATAAGGGCTGCCCCGGTCGATGAACACCTGCTGGGCGGCCAGCGCGAGCACCAGCTGGCGCGTGCGCTCGAGGCCGAGGCGCGCGATCGCATCGCCCAGGCGCGTGATCTCGCGTCGTGAGCCCATGGCCGGGCTGTTGGCGACCGACAGCAGGCGGGACGCAGTGCTGGGGTCGCGTTCGACGATCTCGGTGACCCGGCGGATCTCGATATCAGGCTCGTCGATGGCCTCCTGCAGGTGCAGGGCCACGTCGGGCAGCTGTGGCAGGGCCAGTTCGCCGGTCTGGGCCTTCTGGAAGATGTTGGCGAGCAGTTCGCCTTCCTGCGCCGTGAGGTCCACCTCGCCGACTTCCATGGCGTCGCCGACGCAGTTGAGCTGGGTCTCATAGACGTTGCGGTCAAAACGGACCAGCGTGCTGGGGCGTGCGGCGACGGCGTGGGTACGGTAGTCGTGGGGGGCGAACAGGGGCTCCAGCGCGGCCGGGTCGTCGTCCTCCACGGTGTGCGCCTTGTCGCCATGCGCCAGGACCATGCGCCCCTTCAACAGGAACACCAGGTGGCGGTATTCCTCGCGCGCATATACCTTCTGGCCGGGCTTGAGATCGATAGTCCGGGCATGGCGGATCAGTTCGCGGCGACCGCTTTCGCCGAGGTCGGCGAACGGTTTCAGTCGCGGGACGACGGGGTCGAGAGTCAGGGCTTCATGCATTGAACAGGAGCTTCAGTTCGTTCAGGTCGTCGTTGCGTTCCTCGAGGAACGGGATGGGGTCGCCCGGCGCAGGCGGGTCGATGCCCAGCACCTCGAATGCCGCGACCTCGCGGGCATCCGGGTGGGGCTTGCCGCTGTAATGCAGGGCGGCCCATTCGGCCACGATGCCGACGCTGGCGTAGTCCGGCTGTTCGGCGCGGTAGGACCAGTCGTACGCGTGTTCGGCCACCGCCACCAGGTCCTGGCCCAGATCCCAGTAGTTGATGACCAGGACCCCGGCGAGGTTCCGCAGGCGCTCGATCAGCATTCCGAGACGCTCGGCGCCGGGGTTCTCCTCGCGCATCTCGGCGAACTGGATGATGGGCACCGCGCCGATCCCGGCCACCAGTCCGCCCAGCAGGGCCCGCTCCCGGTCGAGCAGGCGCAGCGAGTCGGCGATCAGGTAGGCGAACGCGGAGTTCAGCACGCCTTCGCTCCATACCTCGGCCATGGCCTCGCGGGTGGCCGCGTGCTTCGCCTTGAAGGTCTGGCGCAGGGCCATGTTCATCGCCAGCATGCGGGTGTTGCGAAAGCCCAGACGGGTGACCGCCTCACGCACTGACTGTATCTGCTGGGCGCCCCGGAACAGCGGACTGTTGGTGGCGTGCAGCAGGGCGCCGGCAATGGTTCCGTCACGCTGGATGACCTCGGTGAGGTCGTCCATGCTGGCTTCGGGGTCGTTGGTCAGTTCCTGGATGCGCAGCGCGACCTCCGGCATGGTCGGCAGCTCCAGGCGATTGCTGGTGATCAGATCGTAGAGTTCGCTGAAAAACGCGCCCTCGGTGTCGTCCAGCTCGGTGTCGCTGACCACCACGGAAGACGAATACGCCCGTTCCAGGGCGGCCTTGGGCAGCGCGAGGATGCGGCAGGGCTGTTCGGTGAGGACGAAGTCCTGATGCCCGGGGTTGCCCTCGAACAGTTCGACCGGGACGTCGTTATCCTCGCCATCGAGCCGGATGCGTTCGGGGGTCCCGCCGACCACGCGCACCAGCTGGCCGCTCAGCAGGAACAGGTGGTGCTCGCTGGCCGCATCGGGTCGCAGGCGCTTGCCGGCGGCTTCATCGCGGATTTCGCACTGGGCGGCGACTTCGTCACGAGCGCTTTGCGACAGTCCGGAGGCCGGGTCCAGTTGCTCGAGCAGCGGGCTGATCGTCGGGGTGTCCATGGGCAGGCCTGAAATCCGTACGGTTTCCGAACAAACCCGGAGTGTACCATCGTTTTTTTCGTGTGCCGTGAGTTGAGCGTTAGGAAACGCCGACCAGCGTTTCCCCGGCGCGGGTCAGTCGCCGCGCGCTCGTCCGGTCAGGCGGTCACCGGCGTCGATCAGGCCGTGCCGTTGCAGGAACCGGCGAGCATCGTCCGCGTCCTCGTGGAACCAGGCCGCGGTGCTCCCGAGACGGAAGCTGTAACCCCAGGCGTCCATGTCGCGCATCAACCGCTCGCGGCCGACACCGGGCAGGGCGTCGGCCAGCAGGATCTGCAGATAGCAGACGGCGCATTCCTCGAGGTCGTCGCCGCCGGCATTGGTGTGCAGGGTGGCGCGGCGCGCAGGGTCCATGCACAGCGTATGTCCGGCCTCGTGCAGGGCCGAATGGACCGGCGTGTCCGGGCGGACATGCACCTGCAGGCCGACGATGCCGGCTTCCGGTTCGCCCCACCAGGAGCCGGGCAGCGCGGCACCGGGCGGGTGCAGGATCAGCTCCAGGCCGTAGCCCTCGAGCAGGGCGGCGAGTGCGCCGGCCTGCTGCGGGTCGCCGCAATACAGGATCTCGTCTTCGGACGTGGTGTTCATGTATCGGCGTCGTGATCGTGGTCCAGCCCGCGCCGTTCCCGTGCGGCCCGCCGCGGGCACTCTTCGGGGTGGTCGCGGCACCAGTGGTCGACCCGCTCGGTCAGGTCATCCTGAAAGCACAGGAGGTAGAAGCGCGCCTGGTCCCGGTTGACGATCTCCGGACGCCCGAGGGCATCGACCACGCCGGTGCGCAGCGCGGCGATGATCGCGTTCGCCGCCTTTTTCTGCGGCCAGGAGGTGATCTCCCGCCAGGCCTGCGGTTCGAAGTACAGGCGCAGCAGGTCGGGCCGGGTGGTCAGCAGCATGCGCGTGACATTGCGCAGCGTGGTTTCCGCCTCAGCCCAGTCTTCCACCAGGCCGCCCTCCAGCAGGCGCTGGATCTCCTCGCGACCCTTGGGTGACAGCATGACGGCGACGCTGGCCGTTCAGCCTTCCGCCTCGGCTTCCTCCGGCGTCAGGGCCACGATCGACAGGGCGTGCAGTTCGCCGCTGTCGATCTGCTCGCGTACGGTGGCGTAGACCGTCTGGTGTTTCTTCACGCGGGACATGCCCTCGAACTGCGGGCTGATGACCCGCGCCTCGAACTTGCCTTCACCCCCGGTCACTTCGACCGACCGGGCATCGGGCAGGCCCGCGCGGATGAGTTCGGCGACCTGACTGGCTTCCATGGGGATTCTCCTGATTGAATGCACTGTCGGCACGGGATTTGGACCGCGATGATAGCGGTCGCCCGCGGACGACAGAAGAGCCCCCGCATGCGGGGGGAGACCCGGGACCCGGAGCGGCGGAACTTGTGCCCGCCCGCAGGGCTCCACCGGAGATGGAAACGTTGCGTGGCGCAGGCTGACGGGAAAAGCCAGCACTCGAGGTGTCGGTGGTTGGTCACGCGCTCATGACACGGGCTAGTATTTCAGCAAGTCCTAATACACGTCGGAGGACACGACATGATCTTCAAGCAGCTGTTCGAACCTGAATCCTCGACCTACACCTATCTCCTGTCCTGCCCGGATACCGGCAAGACGGCCCTGATCGACCCGGTCCTGGAGACCGTGGATCGCGATCTGGAGGTCCTGCAGCACATGGGCCTGAGCCTGGATTATGCGATCGAGACCCATATCCATGCGGACCACATCACCGGCGGCAAGATGCTGCGCGAGAAGGCCGGCTGTCAGCTGGCCGGCCCGGCGCTGGACGAGCTGCCCTGCCGCGACGTCGGCATCCGCGAAGGCGAGCCCTTCCGCGTGGGCAACCTGGTGGTGAACCCGCTGTTCACTCCGGGGCACACCGATACCCACCATGCATATCTGCTGGATCACGTGGGGCTGAAGATGCTGTTCTCCGGGGATGCGCTGCTGATCGAGGCCTGCGGCCGGACCGATTTCCAGTCGGGCGATCCGCACACCCTGTATCGTTCGATCCACGACAAATTCTTTACCCTGCCGGACGAGACCCTGGTGTACCCCGGACACGATTACGAAGAGCGGCAGATCACGACCATCGGCCAGGAAAAGATGCGCAACCCGCGTCTGGGCAAGGACAAGCCCGAGGAAGAATTCGTGAAGATCATGAACGAGATGGACCTGCCGTATCCGAAGAAGATCGACTGGGCGCTGCCCGGCAACGAAGGCTGCGGCATCTGCCCGGACAACCTGCCGGAGGACAAGAAGCACCTCTGCGATCCGGAAGCCCAGGGCTGAGGCCCTGAGCTACGGCCGGCGGCGTCCGCGGTCATGATCCACGGGCGCCGCTGGGGCGAGCCGTTTTCCGACCCGGCCGTCGGGGCTGCGAGCCCCGGCGGGCCGGGTTTTTCTTTCGGTGGCAGCGGCGCGACAGTGCTACACTGTGCGTTTTCGTTGTGACCTTCGCGATCCCCGCATTGCGACGCAAAAGGGAAAACCCATGCACGAGATCGAGACCCTGGAAGGGCAGTTTACCGACGCTGGCGGGCGCCGCTTCGGCCTGCTGCTGGCGCGCTTCAACAGCCTGGTGGTGGAACGTTTGCTGGAAGGCGCAGTGGACACCCTGCGCCGGCATGGCGTGGCGGATGACAACATGACCATCGCCCGGGTCCCCGGGGCCTTCGAGCTGCCGCTGGCGGCCCGAACCATGGCGGGCTCCGGTCGCTACGATGCCATCATTGCTCTGGGCTGCGTGATCCGCGGCTCCACGCCGCATTTCGATTATGTGGCGGG
Source organism: Thioalkalivibrio sp. ALE21 (assembly GCF_003208255.1). Classification (NCBI taxonomy): domain Bacteria; kingdom Pseudomonadati; phylum Pseudomonadota; class Gammaproteobacteria; order Chromatiales; family Ectothiorhodospiraceae; genus Thioalkalivibrio; species Thioalkalivibrio sp. ALE21. Next base: position 23,763 of record NZ_QKMA01000008.1, on the reverse strand, counting down.
CGAGGCCGCCAAGGGGCTGGCGCAGGTGCAGATGGAGGCCGATCTGCCGATCAGCTTCGGCGTGCTGACCACCGATTCCATCGAACAGGCCATTGAGCGCGCCGGGACCAAGGCGGGCAACAAGGGGGCGGATGCCGCCATGGGGGCCATCGAGATGGTCAGCCTGATGCCGCGCCTGCGTACCGGTGCCTGAGCGGATACGTGAATACCGTGACTGAATCCAGCGATTCCGGGTCCGCCGACCGTCCTCCGCGCGACCAGGCCAGCGCCGCCAGGGGCGGGCGCAAGCAGCGACCGCGCAGCACGCCCGAGCAGCGTGCGCGGCATGCGCGCTCGGTGGCTCGGCGGCGTGCGATGCAGGCGCTTTATTCCTGGCAGCTGACCGGGGACGACCCGAAGAACATCCTGCTCGCGTTTCGCGAAGAGGATGAACACGCCAAGGCGGACCCCGAATACTTCCGCGAGATCCTGATGGGGGTGACCGGGGCGCACGAGGAGCTGGATGCCCGTATGCAGCCCTGGCTGGGGCGCGAACTTGACCAGCTCGATCCGGTGGAACATGCCCTGCTGTGGGTGGGCCAGTGGGAACTGGCCGAGCGCTTCGAGTTGCCCTATCGGGTGGTGATCAACGAGGCGGTGGAGCTGGCCAAACGCTTCGGGGCGGAGCAGTCCCATCGCTACGTGAATGGCGTGCTGGATCGCCTCGCCAGCGAATTGCGCGCTTCCGAGATCCGTCGTCGCTGAGGCGGAGCCTCATCGCCCGGTTCGTGGCGCATGGCGTCCCCGTCCCTGTCCGAATTCGATCTGATCCGGCGCTACTTCCGGCCGGCCGGTCCTTTCGGAGACCCGGTCGCGGACGCGCGGGTCGTGCTCGGGGTGGGTGACGATGCCGCGCTGCTGCGCCCGGATGCCGGCCACGAGGTGGTCGTCAGTACCGACACCGTGGTGGAAGGCCGGCATTTCTTTCCCGATCACCCGCCCGAGAGTCTGGGGCACAAGGCCCTGGCTGCGAGTCTCAGCGATCTGGCGGCGATGGGCGCGGAGCCGCTGGGCGTGCTGTTGTCGCTGGCGGTTCCGGAGGCCGAGGATGCCTGGCTGACGCCGTTCAGCGAGGGGTTCCTGCGACTGGCGCGTGCGATGCGGGCCCCGCTGGTGGGCGGAGACACGGTGCGCGGGCCCTGCTCCGCAGGCGTGACCGTGCTGGGTCAGGTGCCCGCCGGGCGCGCCCTGCAACGCAGCGGGGCCCGGCCGGCGGATCGGGTGGTGGTGACCGGCGAGCTGGGGGGCGCCGCCATCGGACTGGCGGCCGAAATCCGGCGCCGCGACGAAGGTGCGCGCCCGCCGGATGCCAACGATCCGGTCTGTAAGCGACTCTTCTGGCCGCAGCCCCGGCTGGCGGCGGGGCTGGCTCTGCGCGAGCATGCGCATGCGGCCATCGATCTGTCGGACGGACTGCTCGCGGACCTGGAGCATGTCTGCGCCGCCTCCGGCTGCGGGGCCCGCGTCGACTGGCCGGCGGTGCCGCTGGATCCGGCTCTCGCCGGGGCGGATGCGGCGCTGGCGCGGGACTGCGCCCTGGGCGGGGGCGACGACTACGAACTGCTGCTGGCGGTGCCCCCGGAGGTGGAGCTGGCACCGCTGGCGGAGGCCGCCGGCGTGGCGCTCCACGTGATCGGGGAGTTTACCGCCGGCGACGCCATCCGCGTGGTGGATGCCGCCGGCGCGCCTCTGGACGCGAGGCGTCCGGGGCACGATCATTTCGCCGACTGACTGACGAGCGAGAAGAGGGCGGGCCACATGGTTCCAGGGATGACGAAAGCGACGATGCCGTCGGCACGCACCGTGTTCGGCGACCCCATCCATCTGCTGGCCTTCGGCTTCGGCTCCGGGCTCTCGCGCTGGGCCCCCGGCACTACGGGTTCGCTGGCCGCCCTGGTGCTGTATTTCGCGATCATGAACTTCCCCGAGTGGGCCTATCTGGCGATCACCGTGATCGTGACCATGGCCGGGTTCCACATCTGCGGGGAGAGCGCACGGCGCCTGGGCGTGCACGACCATTCGGGGATCGTGTGGGACGAGTGGGCGGGGATGCTGGTGACCCTGGCCTTCATCCCGCCCGGGATCACCCTGGCGGGTGACGCCGCCGGGCTGGTCTGGGTCGCGCTGGGTTTCTTCCTGTTCCGCCTGTTCGACATCCTCAAGCCCTGGCCGGCACGCTATTTCGACGAGAAATGGCACGACGGTACCGGCATCGTGATGGACGACGTGGTGGCCGGGCTGTACGCGGGTCTTGCCCTGATGCTGATCGTGCTGGTGGCGCAGCAGATCGGACTGGCGGCGGGTGCGCCGCCGGCCTGATTCGCGCGGCCGCTACAGCGTAACGGTGATGCCCTCCCGGGCGAGGTGGATGGCCGGTTCGCTCGCGGGGTCCGGCGGCGGATTGCGTTCCAGGGCTCGGGCGAATACGCGCTCGAGTTCAGCGTCGTCGCGCGTCGGCTCGTGGTGGGTCAGCCACACCTGCCTGACCCCGGCCTCGCGCGCGGCCCGGATGCTGGTGTCGTAGGTGCCGTGGCCCCAGCCCGTGCGGCGCGGATATTCCTCGGGCGTGTAGGCGGTGTCGATGATCAGGGCATCGGCGCCGCGAAAGAAATCGATGATCGCCGCCCGGCGCTCCTGCGCCATCGCTTCGTATTCCGCATGGCCGTCCTCGCCGGGGGCGTAGATGTTGTACGGCCACTCGTGGTCACCGGTGAACACCAGTGTGCGCCCTCCGGATTCCAGGCGATAGGCGAAGTTGAGGACCGGGTGGCCCATGATCATGGGCGTGACGGTCACGCTGCCCACCTGCGTGGTCTGCCCTTCGCGCAGGGTGACATACTCCATGGTGGCCGCCAGCTCGTTGTCGCGCACCGGGAAGAACGCGTAGTCCATCTGCCGCGCGAGGACCTCGTGGATGTCGCGCTGATTCACCGGGTCCGCCGCGCCATGGATGCGGATGCGGTTGCCCGCCACGAAGATCGGGATAAAGAAGGGCAGCCCCTGGATGTGGTCCCAGTGGGTGTGGGTGATGAAGATACTGGCCTCCAGCGGCATGTCCGCCTGCAGTTGTCGGGCCAGCTGGAAGATCCCGGTACCGGCGTCGAGGATGATCAGCTCGTCCTGCGCGCCGTGTACCTCGATGCAGGTGGTGTTGCCACCGTAGCGCACGGTCTGCGGTCCGGGGACCGGGATGGAGCCGCGTACGCCCCAGAAGGTGAATCTCATCGACTGTCCTCCTCGCTCTGCATGAACAGACGGGTGGCTTCCAGCTCCGCGCCCGGGTCGTCCAGGGCCTCCGTCAATTCCGCAAGATCGGCGCCGAAACGCTCGCGAATTGGTCGCGGGAAGGGTTCGATCACCGGATTGCCGGAATCGCCGAAGTCCAGGTGACGCACGATCTGGTTGGCCGCGAACACCGTGTCGCGCAGCAGGCTCCAGTCGCCGTCGTGATCCGGCACGTGATGGTAGCGGACCGCACCGGCCAGCGTAGCGGGCAGGCCCCAGTGTTCGATCAGCAGACCGCCCAGCTCGGCGTGATCCACCCCCAGTCGCCGGGCTTCTTCCCGATGCAGCGGTACAGGACCGGCGGCCGCGGCCGCGAGGACCGGAGCATAATCCTCGCCGGCGTGTCGGATCAGCACGATCTTGCCGAAATCATGCAGCAGACCGGCGACAAAATGGTCGGTGTTCTCGCTCTCCGGAACCCCCAGGCGCCGCGCCAGCAGGCGCGCGATGGTGGCCACGCCCAGCGAGTGCTCGAGAAAGCGGCCGGTGTCCATGCCGGCGTCGTTGCGCGTGGGCAGCATGCCGACCGCCGCGATGCTGAGCGCCAGATTGCGCAGAGTGTTGAGGCCGGCGATCACCATGGCCTGGCGCACCGAGCTGACGGGGCGCGCCAGTCCGAACCACGGCGAATTGACCAGCTTGAGGACGCGCACCGTGATCACCGGATCGCGTTCCAGTGCCGCGACCAGCTCACCGGGCGAGCTGTCGGGGTTGGCGGTCAGCTCGAGGATGCGCTGCACCGATGCGGGGAATCCTGGCATGCGGTCGATCAGCCGGGTATAGCGCTTCAGGCATTCATCCCGGGCCATGGTCTGTTCTCCTCGCATTCCTGTAGCGGGTCATTTGCTCTCGCGGGTCCAGCTGCCGTCCCAGTCGGGGGGCGGTGGCTCGCGCCGCAGGTGCTCGATGCGGTCGAGGTACAGCCGGTAGAGTCCGACCCCGGGGTACGCCCCGGTCAGCCGCCGGAAGGCTTTCTCCGCCGCATCCAGATCCGCTGACCGGAATGCGTCCAGGGCCTGCGCCAGCGAATCCAGTTCGGCCTGCAGCTCGGGCGTGTGCTCCGGGGACCGGCAGACCGGCTCGAACACCCGCACCGGCCGATCGCGCCCCTTGACCCGCACGCGGTCCAGCTCGCGCCAGACGAAGCGCTCGCCGGTCAGTTCCCGGGTGCGCTCGCCGACGACGATCCCGACTCCATAATACTTGCTGCTGCCCTCCAGGCGTGAGGCGAGGTTCACGGCATCGCCCAGTACCGTGTACGCGCGGCGGTATTCCGAACCCATGTCACCCACGTTAACCACGCCGCTGTTGATGCCGATGCCGACATGGATGTCCGGGAGGCCCTGTGCCGTGAAGGCCTCGCGCAGCCGCGCGGTTTCCGCCTGCATCTCGAGGGCCGCCTCCACCGCGTGGGTGGCATGCTCGCGATCGTCCACGGGTGCGCCCCAGAACGCCATGACCATGTCGCCCACGTACTTGTCGATGGTCCCCCGGTGCTCGAAGATGACCCGGGTCATGGGCGTGAAATAACGGTTCAGCAGCCGCTTGAGCTGGTCGGCTTCCAGCGATTCCGACAGACCGGTGAAGCCGCGGATGTCGGAAAACAGGATGCTCAGTTCGCGCGAACGGCCCTCGAAGTCGAAGGCCTCCGGACGCTCGCTCATCTGCTCCACCAGCGCGGGCGGCACGTACTGCCCGAACATCGCCTTCAGCCGATGCCGGGTGCGCGCCTCGAACAGAAAGCCCCAGCCGAGATTGAACACCGCGATCAGCACCACCGCCAGCAACGGGGACGCCAGATCCAGCACCAGGCCATGCGCCGACCACAGCCATGCGGTGAACGCGAGCAGGACACCGCCGGCGGCCAGGGACGCCGCAAGCTGGCGCAGCGGCGCCAGACGGGGCAGGACCAGGGCCAGCAGTCCGCCGGCCACCACCAGCATGGACAGGTTGGCGCCCGGGGCCCAGGCCGGTTCGGTGAGGAAGGCCTCGTCCAGCATCGCCGCGATCAGGTTGGCGTGGATCTCCACTCCGGGGAACACCGCGTCCATCGGGGTCGCGCGCAGGTCGAACAGCCCCGGCGCCGTGGTCCCCACCAGCACGATCGCCCCGGGCGGGATGCGCTCCGCGGGGTCGTCTTCCAGTACCTGCCAGGCCGATATGTACGGAAAGCTTCCGGGGGGGCCGCGGTACGGCACCAGCATGCGGCCCCGGCCGTCGACCGGCACCGTCAGATGGTCGTCGAGGTGCAGCGCCTCCAGATGCTCGCGCCGGTCGATGGTCTCGGTGGTCAGGCGGGCCTCTTCCAGGAACAGGAACTGGCGCACCGTCTCCGTGGCCAGCGAGCCGTACAGCTCTCCGTCGATGCGTGCCAGCAGCGGGGCGCGGCGCAGGGTGCCGTCGGCGTCGGGGATCAGGCTGAAGAACCCGGCCGTCGCGGCCGTTTCGCGCAGTACCGGCAGCGGCGCGCTGTAGCCACTGGCCGGGGTCAGGGCCAGCTCCTCCACCGCAAGCGGTTCCTCCAGTGGCAATGGCTCGGGGAGGGCGCCGGAACGTGACCGCTGCTGCGCGTGAAAGACATAGCCCAGGACCACCTCGCGGCCTTGCAGGGCCCGCGCGAGCCGGTGGTCACCGTCGAGTTCCGGCGCCAGCCGGTCCAGCCGGGCCTGCAGCGAGGCGTCTTCCGGCAGGTGTTCACGGACGGCCTCGACCGGATTGCGCTCGGCCTCGGCGAACAGGATATCGAGTGCGATGACCCCGGCCCCCGCCGCATCGAGGCGTTCGACCAGCTCGGCGATCCGCCGGCGCGGCCAGGGCCACTGGCCCTCGTGTTCCAGCGAGGCCTCGTCGATGTCGACGATGACAATGGGAACCTCCGAATCGGTGGCCCCGCGGGCGGGCGGATGGGCCTGCATACGCAGGTCATAGACCAGCCGTTCGACCCGGTCCAGCGCCGGGGTCACCCCCGGGAGCCCGGTCACCTGCGGCAGGGCCAGCAGCGCGACCAGCAGGCCCCCGAGGACCGTCGCGAACCGGCGGGAGCGGGCGGGGCTCACTAGTCCTGTTCGAAGGCGATCACACCGGTGCCGACGAACTGACCGTCCTCACGGATCTCGTAACCGGCGATGGCGCCCTCCGCGTCGGAGCCGACGAAGCGGCCTGCGAGCCGACCCTGGACATTGGTGCCGTACTCGAGCGGAATGCCGTCTGCGTGGAACTCCGTGATCGCGACCGAACCCCCGGTGGTCTGCAGCTGCTCGCCCCCTCCGAATTCCAGGGTAGCGCCGATCGTCGCGGCGCCGAAATCGACGGCCAGAGAGCCCGCGTCGATTGCGAACATGCCCGTTCCCTCAATCCCCACATGCGAGTAGCTGGCCGTTCCCGTTCCGGGGAGATTGGCCGGGTCATGGATGACCTCGGTGGAGGTGATCCAGGTGAAGCTGTCGTTTCCGCCCGAATCGTAGGGTTCGATGTCGTTGAGTCGCTGGACGTCGGCATCCGTCCACCGGCCCCAGGAGACCGACGCGTCGCCGATCTCCGCGGTCCCGGTGGTCCCGGTGTCGTCACTGTCCACCACGAAGGTCTCGATCGCCAGGTCCGGGTCCAGGAATGCCTCGCCGTCCTCTGCCTGGAGCAACTGCCGGTCGTCACCCAGGCTCAGCGGCGATTGCAGGAAGCGGCCGGCGTAAAAATCGAGAGTGCCCGGCTCCGAGTACTGGCCGGTTACGAACCCGTAGGAATCGGGATCCGCGACCTCGGGCGGTTCGGTGGCGTCGGTAAAAACCTCCCGGTCGTGTTCCAGCAGGGTGGTCTCGCCGAAGCCGTCGTCCGCGGTGCGCGCCACCGGGCGGCCGGCTTCGCCCCAGCGGTCTTCCGACGGGCCCGGGGCCGCGCCCGGGTCCGTGGTGGCGGTCGGCTCGGGGTCGTCGGCCATGGCCCGGTCCACGTCGCCCTCGAAGGCGTCGAAGAAGAAATCCGGGAGTTCGTCGCCTTGCAGTGCCTGCGGGGCCGAATCCGGGTCGCGGATGTAGGCGGCATCGCGCGCGGTGCCTGCGGTGATCTCGACGCGCCCGTGCGGGTTCTCCACGTACAGCGCGCCTCGGCGAACATGCACGTACAGGTCGTCACCGCGGGTGAAGGCGTCGAAGGACGTTCCGCGGATGCCGATGGTGCCGGCGCGGGTCTCGACCCGGTAGCCATCCCCGGCGACCGTGCCGGTGATGGTGCGCAGGCCGCCCTGCAGCAGGCGTTTGATGCTGCGGTCCGCGTCGTCGGGACCGGCTTCGGGGGCGTGTTCCAGGGTATCGATGTAGAGTTCGCTGGATTCGCTCAGGGAAAGGATCTCCCCGTCGATCATGCGCAGCTGGGCACGCCCGCCCTCCGGTGTTCGCACGGTGTCGTGCACGTGGACCTCGGACCGCCGCGCCAGCTCGCGCGGGTCCTGGTCACGGTACTCGGCGGTCACGCCGGTGGTGGCCACCAGCACGCGCCCGGCGTCCTCGCGCTCGGCTGCGCCGGCTACCGGCGGGCCGGCCAGGAGGAGGACGGCGGCCAGCATGGCCGGAATGGCCTGCGCGAACGGAAAACGGAATCGGGACGGGTTCATGCTGGTCACCATTCGCGGCGCACGCCGGCGGTGACCTGCGTGCGGCGGTAAGAATAGAGATCGAGGCTGGAATCGTTGTCGGCGTGTTCCACGCTCAGTTCCAGCCGCCAGTCAGGAGCGGGATCCCAGGCCCAGCCCAGTCGGGCCCGGTTCAGCCGGTCGCGGCGCCGGTCGAGGAACGCGGGGTCGTCTTCGCGGTGACGGCTGACGAGATGGTCCAGACGCAGGTCGATCCGGTGGTGTTCGTCGACGGCCCAGCCCGCACCCGCCTGCAGTCCGGCATAGCGGCGTCCGAAGTGCTCACCGCGCGAGCGGCGGGCGTGTTCTTCGCCCGCCAGTGTGCCGCCGAACACGCGCAGCCGGGGGTCGGGGCGCCAGCTGACGCGGGCACCGGCCGCGACCCCGTCCACATCGCGGGCGTCGGCGGGCTTGTGCTGCACCCGGCTGACCTGCCCGAACAGGGTGTATTCCAGCGGCCGACCCGGGCGCAGGGTCCATTCGGCGCCGGCCGTGGCCCGGGTGTTGCGGACATCGTCGTCGCGGCGGGTGTGACGCAGTTCCAGGGGCAGGGTCAGGCGCCAGCCGTCTCCGAGCAGTACCGGCCCGCCGCGCAGCCGGGCGGTGTAGCGGTCGAAGTCGCGTTCGGAATGATATCCGCGTCCCTCCAGTCCGCCCTGCAGGAACCAGCCCCGGCGGTCGCTCGTCTGTCGCTGGTGAGCGAAGCCGCCGTACAGTTCGAAAAAACGGTCGCTTTCGGGGTCGGGCAGCTGCAGGGGCAGCACGCCGAACAGGGCCACGTCGTCATCGGTGTGGGCGCCCACGTTGCTGTCGTGTCCCAGGCGTGCGCCCAGATGCCAGCGGGTGACGGCATCGCGGACCGGCGCGGGACGCCCGGCCTCGCGCTCCTCGATCGCCGTCAGGAACCATTCGATGCGGCGGACCACCGCCGAGGGCGGTGGCGGGTCGCGTTCCAGGACGCGGCTGAAATGGCGCCGGGCGGCGATCGTGCTGCCCATGGCGAAATGCGCCCGGGCCAGCTCCAGGCGTGGCAGGGGGGCCTCGGGGTCGTGCATCAGCACGCGCTCGAAGGCCAGCAGGGCATGGTCGGGTTCACCGCTTTCCAGCGCGCCGATGCCGAACGCCAGATCGAAGTCCGGATCGCCCGCGTGTGCCTCGAACTGCTCCTGGCCCAGGGTGAAGGCGTCGGCGTGGTCGCCGGCCTCGTTCAGGCGTTCCAGCCGTTCAACCGGGCTGTCCCCCCGGGCCGACGCGGACGTGGCGGTCAGGCCGAGCGCGGCCACCAGGACGAGGACCGGCAGATGCCGCCAGCGCCGACGGATTTCGGGGGGACGGGTGCGGGTGATCAGGACGGACATGGCGCGATCTCCGTGCGCGGGGTTCAGGGACGCCGGATCCCGGGGAGGCGGTCGGTGTCGATCTCGTCGATCTGGCGTGGGTCGAGCTGCTGTTCGGCGTAGCGCCGGTACACGCCCTCGTCGACGAACACCCGGAACAGGTCGGGGTCGAGATGGCCGTCCTCGACCATGCGTCCCATGATGGTCAGTGCCTGGGACAGGGGCATGGGCTTCTTGTACGGGCGGTCGGGAGCCGTCAGCGCCTCGAACACGTCGGCGATGCCCATGATGCGTGCCGGGATCGACAGCTGGTCGCGGGTCAGGCCGCGCGGGTATCCGCGTCCGTCCATGCGTTCGTGGTGGCCCAGGGCGTACTCCGGGACCCGCCGGAGGTGACGCGGGAAGGGGAGCTGTTCCAGCATCTGCATGCCCACGGTCATGTGGCCCTCCATGATCCCGCGTTCCTCGTCGTTGAGCGTGCCGCGCCGGATGCACAGATTGCGGACCTCGTTTGCGTCCAGCAATGGACGTTGCGTGCCATCCAGCGCGGTCCAGTGGCGGTGGGCGAGGGCCTCGATACGGGCGATGTCCTCGTCGGTCATGAATTCGCCACCGGTGTTGGAGCGGCGCAGGAATTCGAGGTCCTGGTTCAGGCCCTCGCGGCGTTCGGCGCTGGCGCGATCCACCTCCTGCAGGGCTTCGCTGCCGCCGGGCTGGCGGGCGAGAGCCTCACGCAACTGCCGGATCTCGTGGTCGCGTGCGAGGACCTCGACCCGGTCGCCGATTTCGTCGATGCGGTCGAAGATACCTTCCAGCTTGGTGGACTTTTCCATCACGTGATGCGGCGTGACGACCTTGCCGCAGTCGTGCAGCCAGGCGGCGGTGCGCAGTTCGTAGTAGTCGTCGGGCCCGAACCGGAAATCGCGGACCGCGGGGTCGCCGGATTCGCTGGCGGCCTCGGCCAGCAGCAGGGTGGCCTCGGGGACCCGGCGGCAGTGGGCGCCGGTGGAGGGCGATTTGGCGTCGATGGCGGTGGCGATGACCTGGACGAAGTGGTCGAACAGTTCGCGCAGCTCGTCGATCAGGCGCTGGTTGGTGAGAGCCACCGCGGCCTGCGAGGCGAGTGACCGCGCAAGATCCCGGTCCTGTTCGTCGAACGCCCGGATGCCGCCGTCCACGGTCTTGTTGAGCAGTTGCAGCGCTGCGATGACGTTCCCCTCGTGGTTGCGCAGGGGAACGGTCAGGTTGGAGCAGGTGCGGTAGCCGGTGCGTTCGTCGAAGTCGCGTGTGCCGGAGAAGTCGAACTCTTGTTCGCGGTAGACGTCCTCGATGTTCGCAGTGCGGTCATTGAGTACCGACCACACCACCACCAGACGGTCATTGGGTCGGCCGTCCGGATGGTGGAGGGGGACCGGGGGCAGCTTGCCGTCCACCGGGTCGCCGGTACCGCCAAGGTGCAGGCGCAGGGTATCGTTCTGCACCAGGGCGAATTCGAGCTCCTGGCGGTCGGAATCCAGCAGATACACGGATCCGGCGTCGGCACCGGTCAGGGCCCGGGCGTTGCTCAGGATCTGTTCCAGCAGCTGCGGCTTGTCGCGTTCGGCCGACAGCGCAATCCCGATCTCGTTGAGCCGGCGCACGCGTTCCAGCAGGTCGTCCCGGGCTTGCTCGTTGCTGTGCGTCATGGCGCCTTCCCCGCGGGGTGACCACCGGCCACGCGCGCGATCCGCGTGCCCGGCAGGACTTCCCGCCATTCCCCCTTTGGCAGAATAATGGACCGGACCGGCGTGGCCGTCCAGAAAATCCGGAGGTGTACCCCCGTTGGGTGTTTGCCTAAACTTCGGCTTCCGCCACTCCCCCGGAAACCGCAGCGTGAAATTCTACCTCATAGACCGTCAGTTTTTCCGGCATCCGCAGCATTACCTGCAGCAGGTGGGTGTGGCATTTCTGGTGATCGCGGGGCTGGTGGCGGGACTGGGTATGGTCACCGAGGTGGTCGTGGTGGCGGCCATTGGTTCCAGCGCGTTCATTACCTTCGCGATGCCGCATTATCCGACCGCCACCGCGCGCCGGCTGATCGGCGGGCACGTCCTCTGCATCGCAGTGGGCTGGCTGTGGTCGGTACCGTACGCTGCGGGCGTGTTCGGCAACGGCGATGCCGCCCTCGCGATGGCGGCGGGGGCCGCGCTGGCGAGTGCCAGTCTGGTGATGCTCATTTCGGACACGGCCCATCCGCCGGCGGCCGGGAACGCGATCGCGTTCGCCATCCTCGGGATGTCGCTCCCGCATGTGCTGTTCTCGGTGGTGGCGGTGCTGCTGCTGGCCCTGATCCGTTACATGCTGCGCGGCTGGCTTCGCAACCTGGTGTGAGCCGCGCGGATCAGGCCTCGCGCGGCAGGTCGTGGCTGAGGGCCTCGGCACCCGGGTTGCCGATGATGCACTGGTCGACCTGGCGCAGGCTGCGGGCCACCCATTGCCGCCAGTCGGGGTCGCGGGCATGCCGTTCGACCTCGAGCAGCACCAGACGCTCCACGTTGGGATTGCCCTGTTCCCGCGCATCGGCGCGTGCCCGTTCCAGTTCCTGCCACCCCTCCGGATCCGCCCCGTGCGCGAGTTCCAGCAGGCTGCGGGCACGCTGGAGCCGGATGGTCGGCTGAAAACAGCGGTCGCCGCGCTGCAGCGAGCTGGCCAGTGCCGCATCGGCGATCGTCAGGCATTCCTGCGGATCGGGGGCTCCGCGCCGGATCGCGTCCAGCAGGAACAGCCGGAACAGGGTGCTGACGCCGTCCATCACGCCGCGCATGATCTCCACCTGCTCGCGGATGATGTCCACGGCCTGGTCATCGCCCAGGCGGGTGCGCGCCCAGGCGGACACCGCGATGGCCCCGGTACGCCACAGCGGGTAGTCGTAGGCCTCGGCGATGTCGTGGGCCTTGCGCGAGGCCGCCAGTGTTTCGTGCGGGCGGTCGGCGAAGAAGCCGAGGGCCGAGCGAAAGCTGTAAACGAAGGCCTGGGTCGGCCGGTGATCGAGCTGGTCGGCGTGCTGGCAGGCCCGGTCCATCTCCACCCAGGCTCGCTCGTGGTTGCCGGAAAACAGCAGCGTCCAGGCGAAAAAGGCGCGTGACAGTATGGCGGGGTTCTCGGTGTGGCGGGCGATCAGGTGCGCGTGATCGCGCGGCTGGTAGAGCTCCAGTGCCCTTGTCTGGTGGTCCATGGCCTGGCGGAAGTGCCCGGTCCAGAAGCAGGTGTTGCCCTGGGCGTAGCTGGCGGCGATCCGCAGCAGACGATCACCCGAACGCTCCGCCACCATCTCCGCTTCGTGCGCAAGGCGGGCGGCTTCGTCGAAGCCCTGACAGGATCCGGCTCCATGCCACAGCCCCCACAGTACGCGGAAATGCTCCACGGGGTCGCGCTCGGGCCGCGACAGCTCCGCCGCGCGTTCGAACAGGCCGTGGACCGTGCGCGAGCCGTAGCCCATCAGCGCCAGGCTGGCCGACCCCAGCCCGCTGAGGGCCCGCAGGGTGTCGGCCTCGTTGAGCGAGGCGCTGTCGGCGAGGTCGTTCTGGAGGCAGTCGAGGGCATCCTGAAAGTGCTGCGCCGCTTCCGGCAGCATGCCGCGGGCAAAGGCTTGTTCACCGGCCTGCAGCCAGTGGGTCACCGCTTCGCGGTAACGACCGGCCTGGTGCAGGTGCACTGCGACCCGGCCGCCGGCCGGGGTGCCGTACGGACGTTCCGCCTCTTCCTGCAGCAGATCCGCGAGCCGGTCGTGCAGCCGGGAGCGCTCCGAACGCAGCATGGCTTCCAGTGCGCTTTCCCGGTACAGCGCATGGCGGAAACGGAAGAGGCTTCCCTCGGAGGCGCCGGCCGGTTCGACGAACCCCTTGCGCATCAGCAGTCCCAGTTGCTGGCGGCCGTGATCGGTGGAGCGTTCGAGCAGCCGGGCCAGGATATTGACGCTGAAATCGCGCCCGATGACCGCTGCCGCACGTGCCAGTTCGCGCGCCGGCCCCAGCTGTTCCATGCGCGCGATCAGGAGGTTGTTCAGGCCGGGGGGCAGTTCATCGCCGGGAGTGCCCGGGTGCCCGTGTTCGAGGGCGAAGCGGGTCAGCTCCTCGAGGAACAGGGGGACGCCCTCGCCCCGCGCGACCAGTTCGTCGCGTACCGCGCGTGGCAGGGCCTGGCCGGGGTCCAGCGCGGCCACCAGATGCCCGGCCGCCGCATTGTCCAGCCCCTGCAGAACGATGGACTCCATCTCCACGTCGCGCCATTCGCTGCGATAGCTCATGCGCGCGGTGAACACCACCATCAGGGCGCCATCGCGGCTGCGGTGGTGCAGTCGCCGCAGGAATTCGGAAGTCGCGGAATCCATCCAGTGCAGGTCATCCACGATCAGCAGAAGAGCCCGGCCGCGCATGCCGGTCAGGGTCAGGTCCACCAGGGCGTCGAGCAGGTGGTCGCGGTCGACGTTTCCGGAGCCGAACAGTTCATGGTCCGGCGTGGCGGGCCGGGTCAGCCAGCCGGCAATGGCGGCGGCCTTTTCCGCAGCTTCGCCGTGGCGTTGCAGGAGCCTGCGGAGGAGGCGTTCGGCCGCCACTTGGCGGTTGCGTGTGGCCGCCCATCGTCCCAGCGTCTGGCGTACCGGGGCCAGCAGCTGGCGGGCCGTGTCCTCGCGGCATTTGAGGGCCCGGACCACGCCGTGACCATCCACCTGTTCGGCCAGGCCGCGAGCCAGACGGCTCTTGCCCATGCCCGCCTCGCCCTGGATCAGGACCCAGCGGGAGCCGCCACGACGCGCCCGGTCCCATTCGCCCCGCAGGCGGCGCAGTTCCGCATCGCGGCCGGCCAGCGGGGCCTGACGGGTCGCCGGGCGCGCATCCACGCGGTCGCGCGGACCCGGGTCTTCGATGACCCGGAAGCCGCCGGGACGTCCGCGCCAGGGCTGGAATTCAAAGAAACCTTCGAGGTTTTCCCGCAGCTCGGGCGACACCCACAGGATGCCGGGGCGCAGGGAACGCGCGATGGCCTGGACGCGTGCGGTGAAACGGCCGGCAGGGTCGGGGATGTCGGGGTCGTCACCGGTGATCACGGTGTCGATGTCCACCGCCGCGCGCAGTTCGACCCCGGACGGCGCGGTGCCCAGGGCCTGCCAGGCCGCCCGGACCGCGTCCATCATGGCCTCCTCGCGCCCGGCCGGGTAGCCGAAATATGCCAGCAGGCCCTGTCCCGGGGCGCGTACTACGTGGCCGTGATGCGCCAGCAACAGAGCGTCCAGCGTTTCCAGCGCCGTACGAATCCGTTCCCATTGTTCTTCGATGTCCAGGTGTTCGGGGGCCCGCAGATCGCAGACCACGAGCACCAGCCGGCGGCGCTCCTGGCGCAGGCCGATGGCAGAGGCCGGAGCGCGGTCGGTCCGCTGCGCGGCACCTTCATCGCGCGCGCGTTCGAGCTGTTCGCGGATTTCGGTCAGCGCCGGCCCGGGAGCGTAGCCGTCGGTTTCTTCCAGGAGCTGTTCGACGCGGCGATAGTGTTCTTCGGCACGTGCCGGCTGGCCGGCCAGCAGCAGGGTCCGCAGAAACACCGCATTCAGGGCCTCGTCTGCCGGGGCGAGGTCCAGCAGGCGACGCATCTCGCGGATCCCGCGTTCCGGTTCGCCCGCCCGCCGCAGATATTCGTGGAGGCGCTCGACCGAGGCGCGCGCATGCGACCACTGGACGTCGCGCTGCTGTCGTACCCAGGCCTCCAGGCGGGGCAGGCCTTCGGCCACCGCGTCGGTGGCGAGGAAATGCCCCTGGTACAGTTCCAGGCGTGCCAGCTCGCGGTCGGCAAGGTTCAGGGCGTCATCCGGGCTGGTTTCGGGCGGAGCGACGTACGCGGTCGCGAGGGAGGTGTCTTCGGCAGTGATCCGGAGGAAATCGGCGTGGCAGCGATCGTCGAGCCGGAAGCCGACGTCGCGGGTCGCCGCCTGCAGGTTTTCCGCGAGGGTGTCGCCCAGGTGGCGGCGGATCTGGAACAGGCCCTGACGCAGATTGACGCGGGCGTTGTTGGAATCGAGTTCGGGCCAGAAGAGTTCGGCCAGTTCGCGGCGCGGGACACGGCGGGGGCTCTCGGCGACCAGATAGGTCAGGAGCAGCCCGGCCTTGGTCCCGGACAGGGCCGGAATCTCGCGGTCGTCCACGCTGACCCGCTCGGTCCCGAGCGTCGTGATCTCCAGTTGCGCCAAGGCCTTCCCCCCGTGCCGACCACCGGCCATTCGGATCATACCAGTGTTGGCCGGGGCGCTGCATGACCCCTGGAGCACCAGGGTTGGGCGGGGTGGTGTCAGTCGATGCGGATGGTGCTGTACCCCTGCCGCTCGTAGCCCATGATGGACAGGAAGGTGTTGCCGACCAGCTCGATGCCGGGCAGCAGGTCCCGTTGTCCGAGATCGAAGCGCCGGGTGGCGATGCTGCAGGCCTCCATGTGCACGTTGTCGAGACCCTGCAGGTCCTGCAGGCGGTCGTGCAGGCGTTCGACCGCGTCGGCGTCGGCGAGGTCGAGATGATCGGTGGATTCCGCGACCAGTCCGGCAGCCCCGCCACGGAAGGCGAAGATCATGTGCGGTTCCAGGCCCTGGCGCTGCATGTCTTCGCGGGTCTCGAGGATCACGTCCAGACGGGCGATCAGGCGTTCGGGATCGCCCAGGGTCACGTCCCAGAGGATGCGTCCTTCCTCGAGTCCGTCGATGGCGCGATCGTCGCCCGGCTTGTCCGCCAGTGCGGGCAGCGCCAGGGCCAGCAGGAGCAGGAGCGCCAGACCGCGGAACAGGCCGGAGATCGAGCTGGAGATCGGGGAATGGTCGTGTGTCATCGGTCGCCTCCGTCGGATGCATTACTTGAAGATAGCAGGTGACGCTCCGCCAGCACGCGATAGGGGCCGGGGTGGCCGTCACGACCGGATTCGATCAGCACCAGATGGTTTGCATGCCAGACCACGGGGACGGCCGGTGCCTCGACTTCGGGCGGCGTCGGCGCGTGGCGGCGCAGGGTCACGTGCGGGTGGAACGGGCGCTCTTCGAGCCGGACCCCGGCGGCACGGCAGGCCCGGGCCGCGGCGCTGGCGAGGGTCTCCAGCGCCGGCGGGATGGATGAGGGCCCGATCCAGCTGACTCGGGCACCGCGGAAATGCCCGTAGCGGTCCAGGTGCAGGTCCACGGCATGTGCCGGGAACGCCGGCAGGGCCTGCGCCAGGGCCTCGGCGACCGACGCATCCACGGTGCCGGCAAAGGCCAGGGTCAGATGCAGGTGGGCGTGCGGTACCGGACGCCCCGGGCCCGGCAGTTCCCGGGCCCGCGCATGCAGGGCATCGCGGGTGGACGAGTCCGGCCACAGGGCAAAGAAGACCCGGCGTTCGGCGGGCGTGGCAGTCACGGCGTTCACGGGCGCGGCAGGTTCTCGCGCTGGCGGCGTTCCCACAGGGTCTTGCGGCTGATGCCCAGGGCACGGGCGAGTTCGGTCTCGTTCATGCGGGTCTGATTCTCCAGCACGAACTGGCGGAAGTAGTCGTTGAGGCTGGTGCTCGCCGGGGGCTCCGGGGACGCGGGGCCGCTGGCGGCTGGCGCGCTGGCATCGAGGCCGAGGTGCGCGGGCTCGATACGTGCTTCCGGGGCCAGCACCGCGCCGCGTTCCAGTGCGTTGGCCAGCTCACGGACGTTGCCGGGCCAGTCATGGCGGCGCAGGAGCTCCAGGGCCGCCGGTGTCAGCTCCGGCGGGCCGCCGGCGGAGCTGCGTTCGGCCAGGAAATGCCGGGCCAGGACTTCGATGTCCTCCGGTCGTTCGCGCAGGGGCGGGATCGCCAGTTCCAGCACCCGCAGGCGGTAATACAGATCGGCGCGGAAGCCGCCGTCGGCGATCATGCGCTCGAGGTCACGATGGGTAGCGGCCAGCAGCCGGACATCCACCTGCCGGGCCTCGCTGGATCCCACCGGCCGGATCTCGCCATCCTGCAGAAAGCGCAGCAGGCGGGCCTGGGCGGCCGGGGCGAGTTCGCCGATCTCGTCGAGGAACAGCGTGCCGCCGTGGGCACTCGCGATCAGGCCGGTGCGGGCCTGTACGGCCCCGGTGTAGGCCCCCTGGGCGTGGCCGAACAGCTCCGCCTCCACCAGGCCCTCGGGGATGGTCGCGCAGTTGACCGCGACGAAGGGACCGCCGGCCCGCGGCCCCAGACGGTGCAGTGCCCGCGCGGCCAGTTCCTTGCCGGTGCCGGATTCCCCGCGCAGCAGCACGGTGGACTCGGTTTGTCCGATGCGGCGGATCTGTTCGCGCAGGTGGCGGATACCGGGGCTGTCGCCCTTGAGGCCCAGGTCGTCGCTGCCGGTGTCCCGCTCCGCGTCCGCGTCGGGCTGCGCGCCGGCGCGTCGGCGCAGGGTGGCCCGCAGCGTCAGCAGCAGGGCGTCGTGGTCGAACGGCTTGGCGATGTAGTCCGCGGCGCCGTTTTTCATCGCCTCCACCGCCGACGGCACCGAGGCGTAGCTGGTCATGATCACCACCGGCGCGCGGGTCTCGCCCAGCAGCTGCGTGCCTTCGCCGTCGGGCAGGCGCAGGTCGGCCAGCAGCAGGTCCGGCTCGCCGCGCGCCAGCAGCCCGCGTGCCCGGGCGAGATCCTCCGCGGTGTCCACCGTCAGGCCGTGGTGGACCAGATAGCGGCTCACCGCACGCCGGATCGGGGCCTCGTCGTCCACCAGCAGGATGCGCGTCATGACGGATCTCCTCCGGGGAGCGTGAGCAGGAAGCGGGCGCCGCCCTCGGGGCGGTTGCTGGCGGTCAGGGTACCACCGTGATCCTGCACGATGGAGTAGGCGACCGGCAGCCCCAGCCCGGTACCCTGGCCGGTGGGCTTGGTGGTGAAGAAGGGCTCGAACAGCCGGTCCAGGCTGTCGGGCTCGATGCCCGTGCCCTCGTCCTCCACCACCACCCGGACGCGTCCGTCGCGGCGTTCCGCGCCCACGCGCACCGTGGCCCCCTCGGGCGAGGCCTGTTCGGCGTTGGTCAGCAGGTTGATGAAGACCTGCAGCAGGGGCCCGCGGGCCCCCCGGACCTGCAGCCCCGGGGCGTCCAGCCCGGAGGTCACGAAGTGCAGGTCCTTGCGGCCGGCCAGCCGGGTCAGGCGGATGGCCTCGTGGATCAGTTCCGCGGGGTCGAGGTCTTCGAACCGGCTGCCGGCCGGTTCCTCGGCATGGGCGAAGGTGATCAGCGACTGCACGATGTCGTTGATGCGACGGGTCTGTGCCAGGACGTCGTCGGCGATCGCACGGATCTCGTCGGGGTCGTCTTCCAGCGGCAGGGTCTGCGCGAGCGAGGCGATGCCGGTCAGGGGGTTGCCGATCTCGTGCGCGACCCCGGCGGCGAAACGGCCGATCGAGGCCAGGCGGTCGCTGTGGGCGATCTCCGCCTCCAGCTGGGCGCGGTCCGTGACATCCTCGATCAGGATGATGCGTCCCTCGCGCCGCCCCTCGGAATCCAGCAGGTCGGATTTGTGGAGGTTCAGCCGCCGGCCGCCGTCCTCCAGTTCCAGATGCAGCTTGTACCATTGTCGGTCGGGGCTCTCGATGAACGCCGTCAGCAGCCCCCGCCAGGGTCGCGGCAGGCTGTCCAGCGGCTGCCCGGTGGCGGTGTCCGGCGGGATGCCGGTCAGCTGGCCGAGGGCCTGGTTCCAGCCGGTGATCTCGCCGCTGGCGGTCAGGCTGGCCACGCCCAACGGCAGTTCGTGCAGGATCTGGCGGTGGAAACGGCGCAGGGCATCCAGTTCGGCGGCCAGCCCGGACAGCGGCAGGGCGCGCGTCTCCAGCTGTTCCTCCACCCGGCGCAGACTCTCGCCCAGGGTATGGCGGCCGGCGGCGTCCAGGCGCAGGTGCTGGTCGACGATCATGCGTGCCAGCACCGGCCCCAGCAGTCCGGAGAGGTTGCGCTCGATGCGTTCGCGCAGGCGCCGCAGATCACTGCGCGAACGGGTGTGGCGCGGCAGGCCCAGTTCGTCCAGCGCCCGCTGCACCTCGTGGTGCGCCGGTCCCGGACCCAGGGTAGCGGCCAGCGCGGTCTCCATCTCGCCCACGTCACCGGCCAGCGGCAGCCCGCCGGCGGTTCCCGCGGTGGCGTCGCCCGGGCAACAGGCACGGCCGGCCTCGCGCTCCTCCGGATTGGGCCGGGTCAGCAGGGATACCGCCACGAACAGCAGCGCGTTGACCCCCAGGCTGAGGGTCAGGGCGAACGTCCAGGGGTCGAGATGGCCGGCCTGCAGCCAGTTCCGCGGGTCCGGCAGGCCGGGCAGGATGCCGGCGGTGTCCAGCAGTGGCAGCACCAGGGTGAACATCCAGCCGAGGATGCCGGCACCGAGGCCGGCGAGGAAGCCGAAGCGGGTGGCCCGGTTCCAGAACAGCAGCCCGGCCAGCCCCGGCAGCAGCTGGGCCACGGCGGCGAACGAGATCAGGCCCAGTTCGGCCAGCCCTTCGACCACCTGCAGCACGCCGTAGAAGGCGTAGCCCAGACCGATGATCAGTACCACCCAGGTGCGGCGGGCCCACAGCAGGCGGCGGTACAGGTTGCTGCCCGGCGCGTCGTCTTCCTGTAGCCGGCCGATCGGGGTGAGGTAATTGGTGCCCATGTGGGCCAGGGCCAGGGTGGTCACGATCATCATCGCGCTGGCTGCCGAGACCCCGCCGATGAACACCAGCAGCGCCAGCGTGGCCGAGTCCAGCCACCCGGCGATGCCGATGGCGTAGTAGTTGGGGTCGATCGCGAGCCCGGCCGCCTCGCCGGCCCAGTAGAGCACCGGCATCGGCAGGTTCAGCAACAGCAGGAAGGCCGGAAACGCCCACGCCGCACGGTTCAGGGCGCGCGGATCGATGTTTTCGGTGAACAGCATGTGGAACTGGCGCGGCAGCAGGAACGCGGCGGCGAAGGCCAGCACCATCATCGCGAACCAGCCGCCCTCGCGCACCGGGGCGTAGAGTGCCTCGGTGGCCCCGGGGTTGGCGTCCAGCCATTCGTTCAGTCCGGCCGGTCCGCCGAACACCGCGAACAGCGCGACCCCAGCGATGCCGAGGATCGCGATCAGCTTGATCAGCGACTCGAAGGCGATGGCCAGCACCAGCCCCGCGTGTTTTTCGCGCGGGGCGATGTGGCGGGCACCAAAGAGGATGGCGAACGCGGCGATGGTGACCGAGAACGCCAGCGCCAGCAGGTGGGGCGGGGTCTCGGCCGTCAGTACTGCGGCGGATTCGGTGACCGCCTTGATCTGCAGGGCGATGTACGGGAGGACTCCGGCGAGCATGAACAGCGCGACCACCGGCCCGGTCAGGCGGCTGCGGTAGCGGAACGCGAACAGGTCTGCCAGCGAGGTGAGCTGCTGCTCGCGGGTCAGGCGCAGCAGCGGTCGCAGCAGCCACGGGGTGGCGGCAAAGGCCAGGGTCACACCGAGATAGATGGTCAGGTAAAGATAGCCCTGCTCGGCGAGAAAGCCGATGTTGCCGTAGAACGTCCAGGAGGTGGCGTACACCCCCAGCGACAGGCTGAAGACCCACGGGCTGGCGGCCAGACGGCCGACCCGCGAGCTGCGGTCGGCAACAAAGGCGATGCCGAACAGGATCGCCAGGTAGGCCACGCCCACCGCATAGATGAGGCCCAGGCTAAGGGTCACGCCGCCGTCCGGTGGCCAGTGCCACCACGCCGACAAAGCCCGCCCAGATGGCGAAGGGCCACCACCAGGCCGGCGCGGCTCCGGCCAGCCACAGCACCGGCGGGCCGAGGAACAGCAGCACGCCCAGCAGCGTGATCAGGACGCCGTGCGAGGTGTCCATGTCAGGCTTCTCCGTCGGGCCAGGGCAGGTGGCTGGCAGGCGGCAGCCGCCGGGCCAGTGGACGCCGAGCGAGGTGGTTCAGGGCCTCATTCAGCTGGACCTCCGGGGCATCGGGGCACAGCGGATCCGAGGGCGTCAGCTCGATGATCTCCAGGATCCGCGCCAGCACCCGGCGGGCCGCATCGTCATGCACCCCGGCGGCGCCGGTATGCTTGGAGAGCTTGTCGCCGTCACCACCCACCAGCACCGGGTGGTGGGCATGCTCCGGCGGGGCCAGCCCCAGCGCCGCATACAGCTGCAGCTGGCGTGCGGTGGACCCCAGCAGGTCGATGCCGCGCACCACGTCGGTCACGCCCAGTTCGTGATCGTCGATCACGGTCGCCAGCTGATAGGCATGCAGCCCGCCGGCACGGCGGATCACAAAATCCCCGCCCAGGGCCTCCAGATCCAGGCACAGGGGGCCCTGGAAGCGGTCTTCCACGGTCCAGTGACGGGTCGCGGCGCGGGCACGCAGCGAGCGCCCCTCGCGTCCCCGGGGCAGCCCCGGGCGGCAGGTGCCCGGATAGACCGGGCCTTCCCAGCCGGCGACGCCGGCGGTCCGGATCTCGCGCCGGGTGCAGGCGCAGGCAAAGGCATGGCCGGATTGCAGCAGGTGGTCGACGGCCGCGGCGTAGGCGTCGTCGCGGTTCGACTGGCGGGTGAGCGGGCCGTCCCAGCCCAGGCCGAGGACGTCGAGAGTGGCGAGGATCGCATCCTCGGCACCGGCCCGGACGCGCGGGAGGTCGATGTCATCGATGCGCAGGTGCCAACGCCCGCCGACCGCGCGGGCGTCCAGCCAGGAGATGACGGCGGCGAGTACGGAACCGGCATGCAGGGGGCCCGAGGGCGTGGGCGCGAAGCGGCCGACGTACGGGCGGTCGGGCGCGGATGACATGCCGGGCGGGCAGGGGGACGGGCGGGTGCGGCCCGGTGCGGGCCGCACCGGGACCCGTCACGCCATCTGCTTTTCCTTGATCTCGGCCAGCTGCTTGCAGTCGATGCACAGCGTCGCGGTGGGCCGCGCTTCCAGCCGACGAATGCCGATCTCCACGCCGCAGGCCTCGCAGTAGCCGTAATCGCCGCTCTCGATCGAGCGCAGGGCCTCGTCGATCTTCTTGCTCAGCTTGCGTTCGCGATCGCGTTCGCGCAGTTCGAGGCCGAACTCTTCTTCCTGGGTGGCGCGGTCCGCCGGATCGGCGAAGTTGGCCGCGTCCTGGCGCATGTGGCCCACCGTGCGATCCACTTCCTGCGCGAGCTCTTCGCGCCAGGCCTCCAGAAGCTGGCGGAAATGCTCGAGCTGGTCCGGATTCATGTACTCTTCGTCCGGCTTCGGCTCGTAGGGCGCGATGCCTCCGGCGACCATGTGTTTCGTGGACGGCTTGGCGTTGGCGTCTTCAGCCATGCTGGGTGTTCTCCGGCTCGAAATTAAGGCGCACTTAGTACCAGAGAAGGGGGGCACGAGCAAGTGGTGTGCCATCATTTCATCCCATTAACATGTTCTGATTTACGCGCGGAGGCGGTTTTTTCATGGCATCCCTGCAGGCTTTGATCTTCGACGTCGACGGCACCCTGGCCGACACCGAGCGCGACGGCCACCGGGTGGCCTTCAACCGGGCCTTTGCCGAGGCCGGACTGGACTGGGAATGGAGCATGGAGCGCTATGGCGAGCTGCTGCGCGTGACCGGCGGCAAGGAACGCATCCGCCAGTACCTGACGGAAGACCACCCCCGAGTGCTGGAGGAATCGGGCATCGATGACCGCATCCGGGCCCTGCACGAGGCCAAGACCCGCCACTACGTGGCGATGCTGGAGGGCGGCGCGATCCCGCTGCGCCCGGGGGTGGAGCGCCTGCTGGACGAGGCCGCCGCGGCCGGTCTGCGCCTGGCGATCGCGACCACCACCACGCCGGCGAACGTGACCGCGCTGCTGCGCGCGACCCTGGGCGAGGAGGGGCCGGGGCGCTTCGAGGTGATCGCCGCCGGCGACATCGTGCCGGCGAAGAAGCCGGCCCCGGACATCTACACCCATGCGCTGGCCGAGATGGGCCTGACGGCCGCGGACGCGCTGGCGCTGGAGGATTCGGACAACGGGGTGCGCTCGGCCCGTGATGCCGGGCTGGAGGTGGTCGTCACCACCAACGATTACACCCGCGACCAGGATTTTTCCGGGGCGCTGGCCGTGCTGGACGGCTTTGGCGAACCGGGGGCCCCGGCGCGGTCGCTGGGCGGGGTGGCGCTGGACGGGGACATGGTGGACGTGGCCACCCTGCGCCGCTGGTTCGACCACGCCCGGTCGTGAAATCGGCCGGAGGGCCGGCCTCCCACCGGGGGCCAGGGTTCGCCCTGTAGATACCGTGTCTCGCTTACTGGCTGCAACCGGTGCTACAGCGAGGTTGGTACGGCTGCTGCGACTTCAGCACACCGAAGGCGATGTGGAGCAACTTCCGCATTGCGGCGCCGATCGCGGCCATCTTCGCCTTCCCACGCCGCAACAGGCGCTGGTATTGATCCCGAACGTCGGCGTTGTGATGCGCGGCGGCGATCGCTGCCATGTAGAGCTTGCGTCGCAGACCGCTTGACCCCGTCTTCGCCAGCCGCGGTTGCCGCTGG
>NZ_QKMA01000007.1:0-127179 GCF_003208255.1 Thioalkalivibrio sp. ALE21 | reverse complement strand
TGCGCTCTCTCGCGAGCGCACCGCGAGGTCCTTTCTTGCTTGCCCAAGAAAGGACCCAAAGAAGGGCACCCGGAGCTCGCCCGGGAACCTTGCTCCGGGCGCCTCGCGCCGGCGGCGCCGAACTCGCGAAGCTACGCTTCGCTCAGACATCCGGCGCCTTGTTTCCGGCGCGAGGCACCCTCCGCAAGGGGCTCGCAACGGGAGGGGGTAAACCGGAGGCGCTCCGGCCATTGGTGCCCCGGTCCCGGCCCGGCTGATCGTGGGGCGCCCGAATCGTGCATTCCCCGGTTCCTGATGCAGCGGCGGTCCGGTGCACCAACGGATTCAAGCTTTGGTACGGGCCCTTCGCAGAGCTCATTCCCGTCCATCCTTACAAAGGAATCGCGTGTGGGCAGAGGCTCCACCCCGAAACCCTGATGGAAGAAGATCATGTGGCTCGGCAGGGCATGCCCATGGCCCTACCCGGGCACCCTCCCGGTGCCGGGTATGCAACAGTGACTGTGGGAGCTTGCTTGCAAGCGAACCGAAGGCTCGTGGTGTCCTTTGGGGGCGACATCTTCCCATGCGACACGGCATCCGGCCCCCGATCGGCCGGAGGGCCGGCCTCCTGCGGGGGGCAGGCTTCAACACGGTGGGAGGCGAGCCCTCTCGCCGATCCGGCACAATCGGTTGCCAACGGTCCTGGTCTCGGCCGGGGCGTTCACAACCCCCGGCCTGCCCGCCTGGCGGAAAAGGAACGGGCGGTCGTCCTGCGGCCCCGTTTGCCGCACCGAGCGCAGAGGTCGGGCGCGGGAGAAAAGGCGCTGCTTGTCTGAGCGAAGCGCAGCTTCGCGAGTTCAGCGCCGCCCGCGACCGGCCTCGGAGCGAGGGCATCCCGGGCCGCGTCAGCGGACCGGGATGCGGCAGTCGGGGTGACTTCTTTGGGTCCTTTCTTGTTCACACAAGAAAGGACCTCGCGGCGCGCTCGCGAGAGAGCGCAACACCCCCGGCGGCAGCCAAAGCCGCCGACTCCGCAGCGCCAGCTCAAAGCGCCGCGGCAGCGGTCAGGCCCGGCAGCAGCCCGTTCGCTTGCAAGCAAGCTCCCCACAGCCAGTTACCCCCAGACGGAGCCGACCCCGAACACCAGTGCGGCCACCATCAGCGCCAGCACCAGCCCGAACCAGGGATTCGCGATATGCGGGTGGTCCGACCAGGCTCCGCGCTTGTAGCCGGTGATCATCGCCCCAATCAGGCGGATCCGCAGGATGAACTGGTAGGTGAACACGGCCAGTACGTGGACGCCGATCACGATCAGCAACAGATCGAAGTTCCAGTTGTGCAGCCGCGTCATCGTACGTTCGACGTCACGGCTGACGGAATCGGCCAGCGGCCCCTGGTTGAAGATGTCGTCATTGGCGAACAGCCCGGTGACCGCCTGCACCAGCAGCAGCACCAGCATCAGCAGGACCGCCCAGCCACCCAGCGGGTTGTGGCCGAGGTATTCGGGTGCCGTCCCGCGCAGTCGGCCCCACACGTAACGCGCGACCGTCACCGGCCCCGCCAGCCAGTGGCGAAAACGCGCCGTCTCGCTGCCGACAAAGCCCCACACGATGCGGAACAGCAGCAGCCCCAGCACGGTGTAACCCAGCCACTTGTGCCACCGGAACAGCATGAATTCGGTGCTGGTGTACCACAGGCCCACCAGACACAGCAGCAGCCCCCAGTGAAAAACCCGCGTCGGCCAGTCCCAGACCTTCACCCGCAGGGCATCCGCGTTGCCACCGGTCATTCCGTTCATTCCTCGTCCTCGCGTTCATAGCCGGTCAGTTCCACGAAGCCGCGGCCCAGAAGCTCGCCCTCCTGGTCACGGATGTCCACCGCGCCTTCCCAGTAGGGAATGACCGTATCCATTTCCTGAAATTCCCGCACCGCCTCCACGCGGAAACGCCGGGGCGAGTTGCCATCCGGCAGCGTGACCGTCATCGCCCAGACCACCGGATAGCGGTTCCCCGAGGGCATGCGCGCATGCCGCAGCGGCTCCAGCTCCACATGCTCCGGGCGCAGCTCGTGGTCCGGGGCATCGGCCGGCATCCAGCGGCCCTTCGACCGCTCGTGGGGCGCGCCGTCCTCGCGGCGCAGCTGGTAGTACATGAGGTCGGTCCCGTCGTCGAACTGCAGCGCAAACCAGTTCCAGCCGATCTGGCCCGCGGCCAGCGCGCCGCTGCTCCATTCGCGGTCCAGCCAGGCCTGCCCCGACAGCAACCTTTCGTCGTCGTTGGCGTCGCGCAGGGTACCCCGCGCGGCGATCCGCGGGACCGAGTAGTAGTAAGACGCATTGCCCGGCTCCGGCCCCTTCTGGCTCAGACCTGCCTCGCCCTGCAGCACCGGGGCGCGCTCCGGGTCCAGCTCCAGTTCCAGCTCGCGCCCGTCCACCGTGAACCGCAGGTCCCAGGTGTCGCCTGCCAGGCCGGCCAGCTCCCAGTCCTCCAGCCACACCCGACCCGCCGGCTCGCTGGCCCCGGCCAGCCCGGCGGCATCCCGGGCGAAACGCTCCTCCGAACCGTGCCAGTCGCCCTCCACGTCGAGGATCGCAGCATGCGCCATCCACAGCCGCGGCGTGGCCCAGCTCGACCCATGAAACGCCGGGTCGCCCTCCAGCTCCGGCGCCAGCGCCACCCGGAAGAAGGTGATGTGAAAGCCATGGCGTCCGCCGTCGGGGTCATCCAGATTGCCGGTCAGATACCACCACTCGTTGCGAAACCGCGGGTGCGGTCCGTGATCCCGGGGAAACTCGAAGGCCCGCGGTCCGTCGGCGCGACGAAAGCCCTCGACATCCTCCACCCCCAGGGCATCGCCGACCCGCAGCGCTCCGCCGTTCCCGTCGACCCCGGCATCGGGCTCCGGGGGCTCCCCGGTGCACGCCACCAGGGCCATCAGAAACACGCCCGGGGCGCCCTCCCGGAGCACATCCAGTCCTCGGCGCATCATTCCCGCCATCAAGCCACCTCCCGCAACGCCGGCAGCAGGCGCATCCGCGCCATGCGCCAGGCCGGCCACAGCGAGGCCAGCAGGGCGGCCACGAGACCGATGAACACCGTCCCGGCCACCTCGCGTCCCGGCCAGCGCAGGTCCATGCCCCAGCCGAAGGCCTGACGATTGATCACCTCGATCAGGATCCAGCCCATCCCCAGCCCCCCGGGGATCGCCGCGAGCACCGCGAACAGCCCCAGCACCCCGCCCTGCAGCAGCACCAGGCCCCGCACGCCCCGGGGTTCCAGCCCTAGGCTGCGCAGCGTCGCGAACTCGCGGGCGCGCTCCATCTGCAGCGCCATCAATGCCCCGAGGATGGCGATGAAGGCTACTACGAGGGTGATGATCCGCAGCAGGTGGGTGACCGCGAAGGTCCGGTCGAAGATCGCCATGGATTCCTCCTCGAGAGTGTCGGGCCGCGTTACCACCGCGGCCGGATCCCGCTCCGCCAGCCACGCCTCGATGCGTTCGGCCGCAGCGGCGGCATCCGCACCCGATGGCAGGACAAGCCCGAAGGACCCCACGCCGTCCGGCGCCGGACCGTCACGCGCGTACGCCGCATGGGGCATCATTACCCGCCCCCGAGGCGAGCCATAGTCCCGGTAGACCCCTGCCACCGCGAATGACCGGCGGCCGCCCGGCACCATCAGCTCGAGGGTCTCCCCGGCCTGCAGGCCATGGTGCGCGGCGAACGGCTCGGTCACCAGCACGGCCTCGCCGGCGGCCAGACGGTCCGCCAGCCCGCCCCGGGGACCATCCACCTGCAGCAGCGGCAGGTGTTCCAGCCAGTCGGGGTGCGGCCGCACCACGAACAGCTCGACCCGACCCGCGTCGCTGCCGGTCTCCACCGTGGTACCGGTACTCAGCGATTCGGCCCCGGATTCGCTCAACAGCGGCCCGGCCCAGTCCTGCGGCAGCCGCGCCGAATCCCGTGCCGCGGCCGGCGCGACCGGAGTGACATAGAGATCGGAGGTCAGCGCCTGCCCCAACCACTGTTCCACGCTGCCGCGAAAACTGCCCACCATCACGGAGACTGCGATGGTCGCGGCCAGAGCCAGGGTCAGGGCCGAGACGGCCGGACCACTGCGCGAGAGACTGCGTTCCAGGCTGCGCAAGCCGATCCGCGTCAGGGTCCGACCGGCGCTGGCGACGGCGAGACCACGCAGCACCCACGCCAGGGCCCACGGCAGCAACAGCACGAACCCGGCAATCAGCAGGAACAGCCCGAAGAACGCCCCCGGCAGGCCCCCGAGTGCGCTGATCAGCACCAGCGCCCCGGCCGCCAGCAGGATCAGGGAAGCCGCCGCGACGCGTTGCACCCGCCGCCGCGCCCGCAACTCGCCACCCCCCGCCCCCTGCGCCGAGGGGCCCGCGTGGCGGGCCGCTTCCAGTGCCGGGGCCAGCGCGGCCAGCAGCGCCACGCCCACGCCCAGCACCAGCACGGCCAGCAGTGCCAGCGGGCGGGGTGTCACCCGGGTGACCGCTGCGGCGAAGAAATGATCGGTGACCGTCTGCGCCACCTGCGCAACCAGCACCTGCGCCAGGGCAATCCCGGCCAGCGCCCCCAGCAGCGTCCCGATCAGTCCGACCACCGCGGCCTCCAGCAAAACCACGGCGACGACCCGACCGCGTCCCACTCCCAGCAGGCGCAGACTGGACAGGAGCTCGCGCCGGCGCAGCACCGAAAACGTCTGGGTGTTGTAGACCAGAAACGCCGCGATCAGCAGCGCCAGCAGACTCATCGCCGTCAGGTTGATGCGAAACGCCCGCGCCAGCTCGCGCGAGGCCTGATCGCGTGCCCCGGACGCGACGATCTCCAGCTCCTCGGGGTTCACCCCCGCGGCCCCGGCGGCCCGCTCCAATGCGCGTTCCATCGCCCGTTGCGCCTCGGCGTCCTCCAGCCGCAGGTCGATGCGGTCGAGGCGCCCCTCGCGGCCCAGCAGGACCTGGGCGGTGGCGATGTCGGTCACCCACACCCGACCGTCGTCCTGGCCGGCGCCGTCGGCCGCGAGCACCCGCACCGCGTGGCGCCCGCCGGCCGCCTGCAGTTCGACCCGGTCGCCATCCGCCGCATCCTGCTCCGCGAACCACTGGCGTGGCGGCAATACCGTCCCGGGCTCGGTCAGCAGCCGCTGCACGGGTGCCGCGCCGATGTCCGAGGCGGCGCCGCGGAACGGCCCCTCGGCGAACGGATCCACGCCCAGCAGGTAGATACTGCGGCCATCTTCCAGCCGCGCGGCCCCCTCCACCACCGGCGCCGTCTCCCGCTGGCCGGCGGTGCGCAACTCCGCATACACGGCCTCGGCGAATCCCTGTGGCGGCCCCAGCACCTGATGGGTGGCGGTACCGGCCACGGTCTCCATGGAACGGTCGAAGGCCCGCTGCGCGGACTGGTTGGCCAGATCCACGGCCAGCACCACGGCGACCGCAATAACCACCCCCAGCAGGGTCAGTACCCGCTGCAGGGGACGGCGCCGCCAGTCTCGCATCCAGGCCCGCCACACCAGATTCATGGCCTTGCGGCACCCTCCAGGCGGCCGTCGCGCATGGTGTAAATGCGGTCGAGGCGTCCGGCCAGTTCCGCGCTGTGGGTCACCAGCAGCAGGGCGCTGTCATGCGTGGCCACCTGCTCCAGCAGCAGCGAGAAGACCGACTCGCCGGTGACCGAATCGAGGTTGCCGGTCGGTTCGTCGGCCAGGATCAGGGCCGGTTGATGCACCAGCGCGCGGGCGATGGCCACGCGCTGCTGTTCCCCGCCGCTGAGGGCTTCGGGCAGGCGTCCGCCCAGTCCTTCCAGACCGACCGCCGCCAGCGCGGCGTCCGCACGCCGGCGGCGCTCCGCCACCCGCGCCCGGCGGCCCGGAACGTCATCGGGGAGCCCGGCCAGCTCCAGCGCCAGCATCACGTTCTCGCGCGCATCGAGAGTGGGGATCAGATGGAACGACTGGAACACGATCCCCGCGACACGCCGGCGCAGACGCGTGCGGCCGGCCTCGTCCAGGGCACCGAGCGAGGCCCCCGCCAGCCGCACCTCGCCCTCGCCCGGGTGCTCCAGCCCCGCGGCCAGGTGCAGCAAGGTGGACTTGCCGGAACCGCTCTCGCCGACGATCGCCACCCGCTCCCTCGGCGCCAGTGTCAGGTCCACCCCGCGCAGCACCGGCGTGTCCGGCGTGCCCGGATAGGCGAACGCCAGTGAACTCACGGTCAGGACCGGTTCCCTTGACGGAGCGGCGGGCGGGGAGGGATGGGAAGACATGTATGGCTCCATCATGAACAAGCGACCGGGCACGGCCGGAAAGGTTCGCGCCAGCGGGCAAACCGGTGCAAGCATTGCGTGCAAGCACTTGAATGAAACGGAAGACCCGTTAAAATGAGGGAACCTGCCACAAGGGAACGCATGATGAAACGCCGAACACGCTGTCGATCTATCGTCGCCCGGCCGTAAGCACTGTGCACCCTTCTCCGCCGCTTCCGCCGGGCCTCATGACACAAGAGCGCCGGGAGGCGGCCGGATCCTTCGATCTGCCCCGTCCAGGAAATCCGATTACGACGGTCCTTCGTCATCACCGCACCGCGCGTGCCGGTGATCCGCAATCGACCGCCGGGAGCAGGGCATGGAACACAACCTCGAACAGTCCATCATCGAGCTGCGCGAACTCGTCCGCCTGGACGACCGCGACAGCCTCGACGAGCTGCTGGACTACATGCGCATCCAGGACATCGCGCATGCGCTGATGGAGTTGCCCTCGGACGACGTGGCCCCGATCTTCAACCGGCTGCATCCCGGGCGCAAGGCCGACGTCTTCGCCTATCTCGACATCCCGTTCCAGCTGCGACTGCTGAATGCATCCTCGCGCGAGGATGCGCGGTTTCTGCTCTCCGAGATGGAAACCGACGACCTCACCGCCCTGCTCCAGACCCTGGATGCCGAGCGTCTGCGCGAATACCTGCGTCTGCTCCCGTTCCGGGCCATCCGCCGGGCGCTGAAGCAGCTCAACTACCCCGAGGAATCGGTCGGCCGCGTGATGTCCCCGTCGGTGGTAGCCGTGGACCCGGACTGGACGCTCAAGCGCGCACTGGCCCACGTGCGGCGCACCGGTGACGAACACTCCAACAACGTGATCTTCGTGGTCGACGATGACCGCACCCTGCTGGCCGCCATTCCCATCCGGCGGTTCCTGCGCGCCGAGCCCGACAGCCCCGTGCGCAGCCTGATCGACGACGAATCGCCCTACACCGTGCAGGTGGACGCCGACCGCGTCGAGGCCGCCCGGCGCATCCAGCACTACGACATCGAGAGCCTGCCGGTGGTGGGCGACAACGGCGAGCTGCTGGGCGTGGTCACGGTGGACGACGTCATGGACGTGATCGAGGCCGAGTCCACCGAGGATTTCCACAAGCTGGGTTCGGTGGGCAACCTCCCGCTGAGTCCGCGCCAGGCCAGTCCGTTCCTGCTGTATCGCAAGCGGGTCGGCTGGCTGCTGGGGCTGGTGGCGTTCAACACCCTGGGCGCCTTGATGATCTCGCAGTACGAGGAGGCCATCGAAGCGGTGGCGGTGCTGGTGTTCTTCCTGCCGCTGATCATCGACTCCGGCGGTAACGCCGGGGCGCAGAGTTCCACCCTGATGGTGCGCGCGATGGCCACCGGCGAAGTCACCACGCGCGACTGGCTGCGCCTGTGGGCCAAGGAGCTGGGCGTAGCCACCGGCATCGGCGTCAGCATGGGGATCGCGGTATCGCTGCTGGGCCTGTGGCGCGGCGGCATGGAGATCGCGGTGCTGGTGGCGATCGCCATGACCCTGATCGTGGCCTTCGCCAGCATGGTCGGCATCCTGCTCCCGGTAATCCTGCGCAGCCTCAAGCTCGACCCCGCGACCGCCAGCGTACCGCTGGTCACCGCCATCGCCGACCTCGGCGGCATCGCCATCTATTTCTCGCTGGCCGTGGCCATGCTCGGCCTCGCCACGCCGGCCTGAGGGAAATCCGCCATGAGCCCGACCGATCACGACATCGACAACCTCCCCGACACCCTGCGCACCGCCCTGGAGCAGGGCTCCGACGGGCCGCTGAACGCGATCTGCAACGCGCATGCGGCGCCCGACCTGTCGGACGCGCTGGAGACCCTGCCCGAGGATCAGACGGTCGCCTTCTTCCAGCGTCTGGAACCGGCCTGCGCCGCGCCGGTGTACGCGCACCTGGAGTCCGATCACCAGTCCCGGGTACTGGCCGCGCTGGACGAGCAGAAGGCCGCGGACCTGGTCGCCGCCCTTTCGCTGGACGACGCCGTGGCGGTGATCGACGGCCTGGGCGACGAGCATGCCGACTCCCTGATGGAGACCCTCCCGGCGGAGAGCCAGGAGGCCGTGGGCTCGCTGCTGGCCTATCCGGAAGAAAGCGCCGGGCGCGTGATGACCCCGGAGTACGTCACGGTGCAGCCCGAGTGGACGGTGAGCGAGGCCATGGAGCATCTGCGCGCCCACCACGAGGTGGCGGAGACCGTGAACACGGTGTTCGTGACCACCGCGGCCGGCGAGCTGCTGGCCTGGGTGCGGCTGAAGGAGCTGCTGCTGGCACGCGCCTCCGCGCGGGTTGCCGACCTGATGCACACCGACGTGGCCAGCATCACCGCCGAGGAGGACCGCGAGGAGGCGGCCCACCGCATCAGCCACTACGACCTCAACGTGCTGCCGGTGGTCGACGACCAGGGCCACATGCTGGGCATCATCACCGTCGACGACGTCATGGACGTGCTGCGCGCGGAAACCACCGAGGACTTCCACCGCATGGCCGCGGTGGGCGACGTGGTGCTGTCGCTGCGCGACGCCAGCATGGGCCTGCTGTACCGCAAGCGCATCGGCTGGCTGCTGATCCTGGTGGTGGTCAACATCTTCGCCGGGCTGGCGATCGCCCGCTACGAGGCGGCCATCGAGGCGGTAGTCGCCCTGGTCTTCTTCCTGCCGATGGTGATCGCCACCGGCGGCAATACCGGCTCGCAGGCGGCGACCCTGGTGGTACGCTCGCTGGCGGTCAACGATGTCCGATTGCGCGACGCCTGGCGCCTGGGCGGCAAGGAACTGCTGGTCTCGACCGCGCTGGGCGTAACCCTGGCGGCCGCCATCTGGCTCTCCGGCAACTGGCTGGGCTCGCTGGAGGTCGCCAACGCCATCGCCCTGGGCATGTTCCTGGTGGTGGTGTTCGGCGCGATGTTCGGCATGCTCCTGCCGTTCGCCCTGACCGCCCTGCGGCTGGACCCGGCGGTGGCCAGCGCGCCGCTGATCACCTCGGTGGTCGACATCGGCGGGATCCTGATCTATTTCGGCGTAGCCGTGGCGGTGCTGGGCCTGTAACGGGCGTCACCGCCGCGCAATCACCCGCGCGGCCTGCGGCGGCTCGGCAGGCCCGCGCGACTGCGTTAGACTCGGCCCCGTTCCGGCCCGACTCAGCACGCGAGTACACGACCATGAGCACGCCTCCCGTCCGGCACCGCACCGTCCCCGTCCGCGTTGGTCCCGTGACCGTGGGCGGCGAGCATCCCGTGGTGGTCCAGTCGATGACCAACACCGACACCGCCGACGCCCTGCGCACCGCGGTCCAGGTGGCCGAACTGGCGCGCGCCGGCTCCGAGATCGTGCGCATCACGGTCAACTCGGCCGATGCCGCGAAGGCGGTGCCGGAGATCCGCGAGCGGCTCGACGCGATGGGCCTGGGCGTGCCGCTGGTGGGGGACTTCCACTTCAACGGCCACAAGCTGCTGACCGAATATCCCGAGTGCGCCGAGGCCCTGGCCAAGCTGCGCATCAATCCGGGCAACGTCGGTCGCGGCTCGAAGCGCGACGCGCAGTACCAGGCGATGATCGAGACCGCCATCCGCTTCGACCGGCCGGTACGCATCGGCGTGAACTGGGGCAGCCTGGATCAGGAACTGCTGGCGCGCATGATGGACGAAAACGCGCAGCAGCCGGAGCCGCTGGAACCCCAGGCGGTGATGGAGCAGGCGCTGATCACCTCGGCGCTGGAGAGCGCGGCCGAGGCCGAACGCATCGGCCTGCCGCATGACCGCATCATCCTGTCGGCCAAGGTCAGCGGCGTGCAGCCACTGATCCGGGTCTACCAGGACCTGGCCGCGCGCTGCGACTACCCGTTGCACCTGGGCCTGACCGAGGCCGGCATGGGGGCCAGGGGGATCGTCGCCTCCACCGCCGCGCTGTCCGTCCTGCTGCAGCAGGGCATCGGCGACACCATCCGCATCTCGCTGACCCCGGAACCCGGCGGGGACCGCACGCAGGAGGTCACGGTGGCGCAGGAGATCCTGCAGAGCATGGGGCTGCGCAGCTTCCTGCCCTCGGTGGTGGCCTGCCCCGGCTGCGGCCGCACCTCCAGCGAGTACTTCCAGCACCTGGCGCAGGACATCCAGAGTTATATCCGCCAGCAGATGCCGACCTGGAAACAGCATTACCCCGGAGTGGAAGAGATGACCGTCGCGGTGATGGGCTGCGTGGTCAACGGCCCCGGCGAGAGCAAGCATGCCGACATCGGCATCTCCCTGCCCGGCACCGGGGAGCAGCCGGTCGCGCCGGTCTACGAGGACGGCGAGAAGACCGTGACCCTCAAGGGCGAACATATCGCCGAGGACTTCCAGGCCCGCGTCGAGGCCTACATCGAACGCCGCTACGGACAGGCCGGATGAACGTAAGCGCCGACCACGACCCGCAACTGCTGCGACGCGTGCAGGCCCTGTTCGAGGACCCGCGCATTCAGGGCTGCAACTGGCAGCCGCGGCTGTTCTGGCACCCGACGGAAAGCGGTGGTGCCTTCGGTGCGCCGCGGGTGGACCCGCGCGAACTGGAGGTGTTCCTGGCGACGGTGGCGGGCGAGGCGTCGCAGTATCTGGAAGCGCTCGAGGCCGAGCAACCCGGGCGCGGCCGCTTCCTGGCTGCCAACGCCCGGCGCCACGAACTCCCGCTGTTCACCCGCGTCTGAACCGCCGGACCCGGGTCATTCCCGCATGCCGTCCAGCAGCCGGTCCAGTGCCGTCAGGGCGGCGTCGAAGTCCAGGCTCTCCAGCCCCTCGGCGATCGCCTGCACCTCCGGATCGAGACCGCGCCCCTCGAGCTGCGGCCGCAGCCCGTCGAACTCGCGGCGCGCACCCAGCTGATTCTGTGCCACGCGTTCGCGCAGGGCGCGCAGCGCCTCGTGCGGGAACGGCCCGCAGGGCTCCGCCGAAGCCGGACTCGGGTTCTCCCGGTCACCCCCGTGCGCCACCCCGCCCAGTCCGGCCACCGCTGCCGTCGCCTCGGCCAGGGCGGTTTCCAGGGACTGCAGACGCGTCTCCAGCTCCTGCGTTTCCGGGTCGCCGTCACGCAGGGCCAGTTCCACCGCCTCCGCGGCCGTGCGCAATTCGGCGGCCTCCAGTGCCGCGGCCACCCCCTTGAGGGAATGCGCCAGGCGTTGTGCGTCTTCCGCGCGATCCTGCTCGAGCCGCTCCCGCAGACGCCGGCCGGCGTCGCTGTAATCCCGCTCCAGACCGGCCAGCATCTTGCGCAGCAGGGCCGGCTTGCCACCACAACGAGCCAGCGCGGCCGGAAGGTCGAACGGTGGCAGCGACTCCGGCAGATCGGGCTCGGGCGCGGGCTCCGGCGCCGCCTGCATGGCGTCCGCGCCGGCCTCGCATGCCTGCGAGTCACCCGCCCCCGGGACGTTGTTCATCCAGCGGCCGAGCGTTTCCTCCAGCACCTGCGGATCGATGGGCTTGGTCACGTGGTCGTTCATGCCCGCCTCCAGGCTGCGCTCGCGGTCGCCCTCCATCGCGTGGGCGGTCATGGCGATGATCGGAATCTCGGCCAGATCGGGGCGTGCGCGGATGCGCCGGGTCGCGGTCAGTCCGTCCATCCGGGGCATCTGGATATCCATCAGGATCAGGTCGAACGTCTCGTTGCGTGCCTTCTCCACCCCCTCGCGCCCATCCTCCGCCCAGGTCACTTCGCAGCTCAGGTCCTGCAGGAGTTCGGTCGCCAGCTCGCGGTTGATGACATTGTCCTCCACCAGCAGGACCCGGCTCCCGGACATGTCCGCGGATTCCCGTTTGCCCTTTTCCGCCGGCGCGGGCATCGGGGAGGTCTCCTCCGGGTGCACGTGAAACAGTCCCGAAAGGGTATCCAGCAGGGTGGACTGGCTCACCGGCTTGAGCAGGATGCCGTCGACCCCCGCGCGCTCCGCACGCCCCAGAACCTCCTCGCGGGCAAAGCCGGTGACCATCAGAACCGCGGGCATTCGCGCCCCTTCGTGGGCCTTGATGCGCTGCGCCACTTCAATGCCGTCGACGCCCGGCATGCGCCAGTCGGTCAGCACAAGATCGTAGGGACGTCCCTCTTCCAGTGCCTGATCGATCTGCGCCAGTGCGGCAGCACCGGAGGGCACCACCTCCACCTCCATCCCGAGGTAACGGCACATCTCCTCCAGCGTCTCGCGCGCGCTGGCGTTGTCATCCACCACCAGCGCGCGGCGGCCGGCCAGCTCCGCGCCGGTAAGCCGTTCACCCAGGGTCTCGTGCGGATCCCCGGCGGCCGTATTCAGCCCCAGGCGCACACTGAAATGGAAGGTACTGCCCCGTCCCGGCTCGCTCTCGACACCGATTTCGCCCCCCATCATCTCCACCAGCTGCCTGGAGATCGCCAGACCCAGGCCCGTGCCCTCCTGCTGGCGGGTCACGGAGCCGTCGAGCTGGGTGAAGGACTGGAACAGCCGCCGGGTCTCCTCCCGGCTCATGCCGGGGCCAGTATCGCGCACTTCGAAACGCAGCACGGCTTCGTCCTCTTCCATGCGTTCGCAGGTCGCGCCCACCACCACCTCGCCTTCCTCGGTAAATTTCACCGCGTTGCCAACCAGGTTGGTGAGGATCTGCCCGAGCCGCAGGGCGTCCCCCGTCAGGTTATGCGGAAGACCGGGATCCACCCGGTGCACGAGCTCCAGCCCCTTGTCCTCGGCCTTCAGACCGACGATGTCCCAGACGTTGCGGAGCACGTCTTCCAGCGCGAACGGGCTTTCCTCCAGCTCCAGCTTTCCGGCCTCAATCTTGGAGAAATCCAGGATGTCGTTGATCAGTCCCAGCAGAGCCTGGGAAGCACTGTCAATACGGTCCAGATAGCCACGCTGCTTTGGAGTCAGCTCAGTGCGCCGAGCCAGGTGCGTCATGCCGATGATCGCGTTCATCGGCGTACGGATCTCGTGACTCATGTTGGCGAGAAATTCGCTCTTGGCCCGGGTGGCGGACTCGGCCTCGTCACGGGCCCGGGTCAGAGCCTCCTCGGCCCGGATACGATCGGTGATGTCGTAGTTGGCCGCGCGCTGTCCCATGTACAGCCCGCTTTCCGCATACACCGGGGTGCAGTGATGGCGCAGCCAGCGTTCCTTGCCCGCGCGCGTGACGATGCGGAAATCAAACGCGCCATCCACATGCTTCTCGTGGATCTCGTACAAATGCTGATCGAACCCCTCGCGATCCTCCACGTGCACGATCTCGCGCAACAGGTCGGGGTTCCGGTAGAACTCGGCATCGCCGTAGCCGGTCACCGCCTGACAGGAAGGCGAGCAGTAGCGGAACTCGAACTCGGGAGTCAGCCAGTAGATCCAGTCAGTCGCCAGATCGCTGATCAGGCGAAAGCGCTCCTGACTCTCGCGCAGCTCGGCCTCGCTTTCGCGCCGGCGGGTCACATCCAGCATGGAGCCCACCGTCCCGCGCGCCCGACCCTGTCGATCCCGCAGCACCCGCGCGGTGACGTCCATCCAGCGCACCGCACCCTCGCTGGTCAGCACGCGCAACTCCTCGTTGTACTCGGCCAGCCGGTCACCCACGAAGGCGTCGCACTGGTTGCGACCGTACCCCTGATCCTCCGGGTGCAGCAGATCCATCCAGCTGTGCCCGATGAACGGCTCCCGCGCCAGGCCCGTAACTTCGCTCCACGACGGACTCAGATAGGTGATGCGATGCTCCAGATCCGTCTGGAACACCACCTCCTTGAGATTCTCGGCGATCACCCGGAAATGATAGTCGGCCGCGGCATCCTCTCCTCCGTCGCCCGGGATCACGGCATCACGCCCGGCCGGTCCGGCGGTGTCGGTGGCTGCGGGCGGGAGATCGCAGGTCACCGGCTGCGCGGACTCAATGGCGGCCCCGCCGGGACGGTTGCCCTGGCGCGGGACGGTGTCGCCATAGAGATCCAGGCTCGTGTCCCCGGTGATGGACTGAAAGGTCTCGACGATCTGGCCCAGACCGACCGGCAGCACGAACCCGGGGCTGCGTCCGTAACTCTTGCGCCCGAGCACGAAAAGCCCCGGCTCGGGATTGCCCACGGTGGACACCCCGAGGCTGTGCCACAGCTCGTGCGGATCCTCGACGGTCGCGAGCATGGCCGCAGCCAGCCCCATGGGCGCGCCGGTGGCGTAACAGGCGTGGAACTGCAGCGGTTCCAGCCAGGCGTTGTCCGGGACATGGCCGGTCAGCGCGTGCACCCGGTCCACGCTCATGCGCCGGGTCCCGTCGGGTCCGCGGAGCTCCACATCCAGCCCGCCACGCACGCCCGGGCCGTGCTCCAGCCGTACCACCTGCGTCTGCGGCAGCCGCCGTGCGCCACGGTCACCGGCGGTCGCGTCCAGGACCCGCGCGAACCGAGCCCCGCGCTCGGGAAACGGATCCCGCTGCGGCCAGTCGGCCGGCAGGGGGGCCGGTTCCTCGAAGGCCCACAGCAGCTCCGCAGGCGGCGAGCCCGTCGGCGGATCCAGCCAGTGTTCGACCGCCAGCGCGGCCTCGGCTCCGCCGCCGGCCACCAGGATGCATTCGGCGGGCGGCAGGGCTTGACCCTCCTCGCCCTCCGGCGCCCGGGGTCCGTACAGGATGCGTCCGCCCAGCTCGCGCTCCCCCGAGGCCGGCAACCCGCCGGGCCCCAGCCACTGTGGGTGTCCCGCCACGCCGGTGGTGTCGATCAGCAGATCGGCCTCCAGCTGGCGCTCACGTCCCTGCTCGTCCACCAGCACGCGGAACGGGTGACGGGCGCGTTCCGGATCGCCAATGCCGGTATTCGCCCGCATGCCGTCGCGACTTGCCGCCAGCACTCGCGTCTCGAGCAGAAGGTCGCAATCCCGGTGTGCCAGCACCCCGGCGAGCCGCTCGCAGTACTCGCGACGAAACTCGCCGGCGGTCGGGAAAGCATCCGGATCGGGAAGAGCGTGTCCCTGCCCGCGCAACGCGTCACGCCCCAGCGGCGAGGTGCACTGTTGCCAGGAGGTGAACATCCGTATCCCGGCCCAGTCGCGCAACGCGGGAGCGACCGCGCGGGAACGCTCGGCCAGCAGCACACGATAGCCCAGGCGCGTGGCATACAGGGCCGCTTCCAGCCCGACAGGGCCGGCTCCGGCAATCAGTA
The DNA here is from genome assembly GCF_003208255.1 of Thioalkalivibrio sp. ALE21. NCBI lineage: Bacteria > Pseudomonadati > Pseudomonadota > Gammaproteobacteria > Chromatiales > Ectothiorhodospiraceae > Thioalkalivibrio > Thioalkalivibrio sp. ALE21. The sequence continues at coordinate 111,751 of NZ_QKMA01000007.1, read as the reverse complement.
CGGTCTTTCTGGAAGCCCCCATTTTGCGCTGCGTTGCTCAGCGCTCCGCGGAGCCGGCAGCACAGACCCGGTTCCGTCCCTCCGCCTTGGCGCGGTAGAGCTGCTCATCGGCCCGCGCCACCACCCGCAGGGCGGACTGGCGCGGCTGGCAATGCAGCGTGGCCACGCCAAGGCTGGCGGTCACGTGATCCGCCACTTCGGACGCCGGATGGGGGACACCGAGTTCGACGATCGCCTCCCGCACCCGCTCGGCCACTGCCGCGGCATCCTCCAGCGCGGTTTCCGGCAGGATGCAGCCGAACTCCTCCCCCCCGTAACGTGCGGCCAGGTCGGCGGGACGCGAGATGGTCTCGTCCAGCACCCGCGACACTTCGCGCAGACAGTCATCCCCCCGCACATGCCCGAGCGTGTCGTTGAAGGGCTTGAAATAGTCGATATCCATGAGGATCACCGAGAGTTCGCCCTGGGTCCGCGCGAGCCGTGCATTCTCGCGTTCCAGGGTCTCCTCGAACTGGCGCCGGTTGGCCAGCCCGGTCAGCCCGTCGGTCACCGCCATGCGGGTCAGTTGATCGCGGGCGCGCTTGAGCTCGATCTGATGCTGCACCCGCAACCGGACCACCGGCGGATTGATGGGCTTGTTCACGTAGTCGACCGCGCCCAGTTCCAGACCCCGGGCCTCGCCCTCGGTATCTCCCACCCCGGTAATGAAGATCACCGGGACGTTCGCCGTCGCGCGCTCGGACTTCAGCCATTCACAGACCTGAAAACCGTCCGTTCCCGGCATCATCACGTCGAGCAGGATCACGTCCGGACGCGCCGAGGCGGCAAGATCCAGCGCGCGTTTCCCGTTCGTGGCGAACAGCACCTCGTGTTCGTCCTCGAAGATCCCGGCCAGCAACTCGATGTTGGCAGGCTCGTCATCCACCACGAGGATACGTGCCCGATGGTCACTGTTCATAAGCCTTCTCCACTTTCCCTCAGCAGCCGGTCCACCGCCACCAGCGCCTGTTCGAAATCCAGTTGTTCAATGCGGGACCCCAGTTCCCGCACGAGGGCGTCCTGGCCGTGCCCGAGGAGCCGTCCGCTCAGCTCGCGGAAATGCGCCCGGGCACGCAGGTTGTTGCCTTCGATCAGCACACGCAGCTCGCGCAGCTCATCCTCGGGCAGGGGGCCGGTCTCCATATCGTGAAGGGGCCCGTCCCCGGAACCGCTCTCCGGGGCATCCTCCGCGTCCCCGTCGGCAACCAGACCACGGGCCGCTTCCAGTGCCGGCGCCAGGTGCTCGTCCAGCTCCGCAAGGCGCCCGAACGCGGCGCCCTCGTCTCCCTGCGCGAGTTCATTCTCGATCCGCTGCGCGCAGGCCTGCACTTCGCGCAACTCCAGGGAACCCGCGACGCCCTTGAGCGAGTGCGCCAGTCGATGCGCCTCGTCGCGGTGGCCGGTTTCCAGCAGCGACCGCAATTCCTCGACCACCCCGCTGTAACGCTCCTCCAGGCTGAGGATCATGCGCCGCAGCAGCGACGCCTTGCCGTTGCAGCGCGCCAGTGCCGCCGGGAGATCGAACGGCGGCAGCTCCTGCGGCAGCCCGTCGCCGCCCGACGCACCGGAACCGGTGGTCGCAGACGGCATTGGCGAGCCCGTGCTGTCATCGCCCGCCCCCCCGGACGCGGCTCCCTGGTGCACGCATCCGATCCACTCGGAAAGTGTCCGGGCCAGGGCAGCGGGGTCGATCGGCTTGGTGACATGGTCGTTCATCCCCGCCTCCAGGCTCTTCTCGCGATCGCCGGCCATCGCATGGGCCGTCATCGCGATCACCGGAAGGTCCCGGAAACGCGCGTCCCACCGCAGCTCGCGCGTGGCACTCAGCCCGTCCATTTCGGGCATCTGGATGTCCATCAGCACCGCGTCGAAGGATGCGGCCTCAACGGCCGCCAGCGCCTCGCGACCGTCCTCCACCGTGGTGACGTCACAGCCCAGATCCTCCAGGAGCTCCACCGCCAGATCCCGATTGATGGCGTTGTCCTCCGCCAGCAGGATGCGGCAGCCGTCCAGGCGCGGCGTGTCGGCCGTCATGCCGGGGGCCGCTTCGCGCACCCGGTCGCCTTCATCATCCGCATTCAGGAGTTCGACCAGGGTGTCGTGCAGCGTGGATTCGGTCACCGGCTTGAGCAGGAGACCATCCACGGTCTCTTCCGCCTTCTGCAGGATTTCATCGCGGCTGAACCCGGTCACCATCAGAACCGAAGGGACCTGTCGCTTGCGTTCGGCATTGATGTTCTGCGCCACCTCCAGACCATCCATCCCCGGCATGCGCCAGTCGGTCAGCACCATATCGTAATGCACGCCCTTTTCCACCGCCCGGTCCAGCATGCCCAGGGCATCCGGGCCGGAGGGCGCCGTATCCGCCTCGATTCCCAGATCGCTCAGCATCGCGGCCAGGGTTTCCCGGGCCGCGTCCGAGTCATCGACCACCAGCACCCGGCGCCCGCGCAGTGATCGGGACACGACCGGACGCGCGGGCTGTACCTGCTCCGTCTCCACGCCCAGACGTGCGGTAAAGCTGAATGTCGCCCCCTCGCCGGGCGTGCTTTCCACCCCGATGTCGCCGTGCATCATTTCCACCAGCTGCTTGCTGATCGCCAGCCCGAGCCCGGTGCCTTCCTGGCGCCGGGTCACCGAGCTGTCCAGCTGCGTGAAAGAACGGAACAGCCTGCGGGCCTCCTCCTCGGACATCCCCGGTCCTGTGTCGCGCACCGAGAAGCGCAGGGTGGCATAGCCGTCGTCGATCGCCTCGGCCGAGACATGCACCACAACCTCGCCCTGCTCGGTGAACTTGACCGCATTGCCGGCGAGATTGGTCAGAATCTGCCCCAGCCGGAGGGCATCCCCTCGCAGCAGGCGCGGTGTACCCGGCGCGACGTGGTGCACCAGTTCCAGTCCCTTCTCCTCGGCCCGGTGGCCGACCACGTCGGTGACCCCGTTGAGCACGGAATCGAGGTGGAACGGAGCATCTTCCAGTTCGAGCTTGCCGGCCTCGATCTTGGAAAAGTCGAGGATGTCGTTGATCAGGCCGAGCAGGCGCTGGGCGGCGTTGTCGATCTTGTCCATGTACCCGCGCTGGCGCGGGGTCAGCTCGGTCCGCCGTGCCAGATGGCTCATGCCGATGATCGCGTTCATCGGGGTGCGGATCTCGTGGCTCATATTGGCAAGAAACTCGCTCTTGGCACGCGTCGCGCTTTCCGCCTGCTCGCGGGCGCGACGCATCTCGGCCTCGAGATCACGACGCACCCGCACCAGACGATTCAGGATCAGCGTGGTGACCCCGCCCACGATCAGGACCACCAGCACGGTCCAGGCCGCGAACTGGATCAGCAGATTGCGCAGGGGCTCGGTGACCGCCGCCCGATCCAGACTGAGCACCTGATGCCAGTCGGTTCCGGGGATCCGGGTGACGTGCAGCAGGCGCTGCTCTCCGTCAACCGTCACCTCCCGGAGCTCGCCCTCGCGATCGGGATCCAGCGGATCGAAGCCGCTGCCTTCGTCGATGCTGTCGACCAGCGGGCGGAGAACCCGCGAGGAGTCCGGATGGGCCACCACCATGCCATCCTCGTCTACCAGCACGATCTCGCCGTCCCAGCGCAGATCCAGACCGGTCACGCTTCGCGTCACTTCCTGCAGACCGATGTCCCCCGCGGCGACCCCGTAAAGCCCTCCGGTATCGCGATACACCGGCATGCCCATGGAGATGATCAGCCGGTCCTGGGCGGCATCCTCGAAAGGCGCGGTGATGTAGAGATCATCCGCTTCCACCGCCCCCTGGTACCAGGGGCGGGTGCGCGGATCGAAATCGTCCGGCAGCGTGGCCTCGGGGTCGGACATGATCATGCCGCCCTGCTGATCCCCGATGTAGGTCAGATCCACCTCGCCCATGCGTTCGAACTGCTGCAGGACGGGACGCGGATCCCGCCCCTGCGGGATCTCGCCGGCGAGCCCCCGGATCAGGCGCGCATTGGACGTGAACCAGTGAGAAACGTACAGGGCAGTGGAATCGGAGGTGGAGGCGACCTCCGAACGGACGGCCTCGCGGGTTTCGGTCTCCAGCATCTGGTAGGCGACGGTCGCCAGCACCGCGCCCAGCAGCACGATGGCGGCAAGCACCAGCAGCAGAAGCCGATAATGGAAGGACTGAAAGGAGGCCTGATCGCGCTGTGTCATCCGCGGTTCCCCGGGGTGGGCATGTCATGCTGCGGCCGTGGGATTATTCCAGCACAACCCTAAGGGTCTTGCCCCTCGTACCGCAACCACCGCCGGATGGCCGGGAATCAGGCGGGTTTGCGGAAAGCCACCTGTTTCCAGTAACCGAACAGGCTGGCGGGTTCCACCGCCTCGGGCTCGCAGCCGGTCAGGTGCACGAAGTGGTCCAGCTCCATGTCCGGACGAAAGCCCACCGCCCGCGAAAGAGGCCGCAGGCTGCGTTCCACCCCGCGCAGCAGCCATTGCCGGGACGCGAAATGGTTGACCAGAAGGATCTGTCCGCCCGGGCGGCACACCCGCCACATCTCGGCGAACATGCGGTCGGGATTGGGGACCACGGACGCCACGTACATCCCGACCACGGCGTCGAAGCTGTCGTCGCGGAAACCGAGTGCTTCGGCGTCCATCTCGGCCACGCCGCGCACCCCCGGCAGACCGCCGTTGATGCGTTCCTGCGCGACCTGCAGCATCTCGCGCGACACGTCGATCCCGACCAGATCCACGCCGTCGGGGTATTCCGGAAACGAAATCCCGGTTCCGACCCCGACCTCGAGAACCCGTTTGCCTTCCAGCGGCGCGAGGGTCTTCTGCGCGCTGTGCCGCCCGGTGGCGAACACTCGCCCGAAGGTCGCGTCGTAATGCCGCGCATAGCGCCGATAGCTCTTGCGAATACTGACCAGATCCATGCCTGTCGCCCCCGAAGGAAACCGCCGCCCGGCCCGGGCCGGGCCCGCCGACCCGCCCTCAGGCGTCTTCTTCGACCGCCTTCATGCTCAGGCGGATACGGCCCTGCTTGTCGACCTCCAGCACCCGCACGGTGACCGAATCCCCCTCGGAGAGGAAATCACTCACGTTCTCCACGCGCTCGTCGGAGATCTGCGAGATATGCACCAGACCGTCACGCCCCGGAAGGATCGACACGAATGCGCCGAAGTCCATGATCTTGGCGACCTTTCCGGTGTACTGACGCCCCACCTCGATGTCCGCGGTCAGCTCCTCGATGCGGCGCTTCGCCTCGTTGCCGGCAGCCGCATCGGTGGAGGCGATCTTGACCGTGCCATCGTCACCGATGTCGATGGTGGTGCCGGTCTCCTCGGTCAGGGTACGGATGGTCGCCCCGCCCTTGCCGATCACGTCGCGGATCTTGTCCGGGTTGATCTTCAGGGTGATGAAGCGCGGCGCATGCTCGGACATCTCCTGGCGATGGGTGTCCAGTTCCGCGTTCATGCAACCCAGGATGTGCAGCCGGCCCTCGCGCGCCTGCTCCAGGGCCTTTTCCATGATCTCTCGGGTAATCCCGTCGATCTTGATGTCCATCTGCAGCGCGGTCACGCCGTCATGGGTGCCGGCCACTTTGAAGTCCATGTCGCCGAGGTGATCCTCGTCGCCGAGGATGTCGGAGAGCACGGCGAAGCGGTCGTCTTCCTTGATCAGGCCCATCGCGATGCCCGCGACCGGGGCCTTCAGCGGCACGCCGGCGTCCATCAGCGCCAGCGAGGTGCCGCACACCGAGGCCATGGAACTGGAACCGTTGGACTCGGTGATCTCGGAGACCACACGCACCACGTAGGGGAAGTCCTCGTCGTTCGGCATCACCGCGGCCACGCCGCGCTTGGCCAGACGGCCGTGGCCGATCTCGCGGCGCTTGGGCGAGCCGACGAAACCGGTCTCCCCGGTGCAGTATGGCGGGAAGTTGTAATGCAGCATGAAGCGGTCGCGGCGCTCGCCCTCGATCGCGTCGATCACCTGGGCGTCGCGGTCGGTGCCCAGGGTGGCCACCACCATCGCCTGGGTCTCGCCCCGGGTAAACAGCGCGGAGCCGTGGGCACGCGGCAACAGGCCGGTCTGCACGTCGATCGGACGGACAGTCTTCGTGTCACGTCCATCGATACGCGGATGCCCGTCAAGAATGCGATCACGCACTAGACGGTATTCCAGATCGTGCAGGGTGGTCTTGACCGCATCGGCATCGGGGCCGGAACCGTCGTCGCTCACCAGCGATTCAACCAGGCGGCTGCGCAGTTCGCTCAGGCGCTGGCTGCGGGTCTGCTTGTCGGCGATCTGGTAAATCTCGGTCAGCTCATCGCGCGCGGCCGCGGCCACGCGGTCTTCCACCGAGGCCTCGCTCTCCGGCGGCTGCCAGTCCCAGGCGGGTTCGCCCGCCTCGGCCGCCAGTTCGTTGATGGCGCGGATCGCAGCCTGCAGCTGTTCGTGGCCGTACATCACCGCGCCCAGCATGGTTTCCTCGGACAGCTCGCTTGCCTCCGACTCCACCATCAGGACCGCGTTTTCGGTCCCCGCCACGACCAGGTTCAGCTCGGATTCCTCCAGCGCGCTGAAGCTCGGATTCAACTGGTACTCACCGGCGCGGTACCCCACGCGGGCGGCGCCGATGGGCCCGCCGAACGGCACACCCGAGAGTGCCAGCGCCGCGGAAGCACCGATCATCGCGGGGATGTCGGGATCCACCTCGGGGTTGATCGAGACCACCGTCGCGATGACCTGGGTTTCGTTCTTGAAGCCTTCGGGAAACAGCGGCCGGATCGGACGGTCGATCAGGCGCGAGGTCAGGGTTTCCTTCTCGCTCGGACGCCCTTCACGCTTGAAGAAACCGCCCGGAATCTTGCCGGCGGCGTAGGTCCGTTCCTGGTAGTTGACGGTCAGGGGGAAGAAGTCGCGGCCCGGATCGGCTTCCTTGCGGGCGACCACGGTGACCAGGACCACGGTTTCGGCCATGTTCACCAGCACCGCGCCGCTGGCCTGGCGCGCGATGTCCCCGGTTTCGAGCGTGACGGTGTGATTTCCGTACTGGAACGACTTCTTGTATGACACGTTTTTTCCCGTTTCCCTTTGAATCCCGATGTGACTCGTCGGTGGACGAGCCGCTGAAAGTTCTCTCCGCAATCAATGCCCCAAACAAACAGGCCCGCACCAATGGCGCGGGCCCGGGGGGGGCGGGGCCTAGCGGCGCAGGCCCAGTTCCTTCACGATCGACTGATAGCGTTCGACGTCCTTGCGTTTGAGATAGGACAGCAGCTTGCGACGCTGGCTGACCATCTTCAGCAGGCCACGCCGGGAATGGTGGTCCTGCTTGTGCTTGTCGAAATGACCCATCAGATGCTGGATACGCGCCGTCAGGAGCGCAATCTGCACTTCGGGCGATCCGGTATCACTGGCATCGCGCTTGTGCTTCTCGACGATAGCCGATTTCTCTTCGGTAGTGAGCGACATGTAAGGCTGACTCCTGATTCCTGAACCGTCTGTCTGAGTGGCCAGTGGCGCTGGCGAACAGGCGCGTATGTTAGCACGCGCTCAAGCACCGTGAACAGCGAACGGACGAACGGCTGCCCCTGACCTGTTTCTGTTGTATTGTGAACTCCATCACTCCCCGACAGGGACAGTCATGACCACGCAGGAAACCCGCCGCCTCCAGGCCCGCATCCTGCTGCTGGCACTTGCGGTGCTGGTGCTGCTGGGCCTGATTGCGGCCAGTCTGACGGCCCACGCCTACTACCAGCAGGCGCGCGACCGCGCGGACCTGGCGCAGCAGGCCGCGCTGCAGCATCACGGGCAGGCGGTGGCGCAGTATTTCGACCGCCTGGAAGACATCGCCTGGCAGGTCGCCAGCCGCAGCCGCATCCGCGACGAACTGGCCGCCTACAATCGCGGGGCGACCGATCTCGAAGACCTGCAGGACTTCAGTCACGACAAACTGGAAGATGCCCTGCGCCCCTCCGGCGCGGCCGGCATCATCCGCCTGGATGCGGAAGGCCGCCAGGTACTGGCGGTGGGCGACGCCAACCCGGACCCGATCTACTGGCCGGACATCGACCCGGCGATGCGCGAGACCCGCATGCGCGATCACCTGGCCTGGGAGGGCCGGGCCTGGATCATGATCGCGGTGCCGATCCTCTCCCGCGAGGACGAATGGCTGGGCGCCGACATCCTGGTGTTCCCCGCCGAGGCCCTGGTCGGCGTGCTGGAGTCCGCCGCCGAGGGCGGCAAGGCCGCCTGGCTGGAGGGCCCGCAGGGAGTGGTGCTGCGGGTGGACGACATCACCTGGAGCCTGATGCCGACCGGCGCCGGGAACCTGGTGGCCCCGGCACTGCAGCAGGCCCGCGGAGGATCGCAGGCCCTGCAGCGCACGGACGGCGAGGTGGTCTTTGCGGTGCCGGTACGCCCGGGCTGGGGGCTGTCGATGGCCGTACCGGAGGAGGAACTCTACGCCGGCATGATGGCCCACCTGGCGCTGCCGGTCGGACTGGTCCTGGGCATGGCATTGCTGTCGGGACTGGGGCTGATCGGCGTGATCCGGCCGCTGTCACGCCAGGTGGTGGCGCAGTCCGAGGCCCTGGAGCGCGCGTCCGAGGAGCAGGAGGATCTGCTGGAGTACGCCAGCGGCTTCGTCTATCGCTTCGACCGCTCGGGTCGGGCGCGCTACATCTCGCCGGGCGTGGAACGGGTCCTCGGCCGCAGCATGGACCGCCTGCCAGAGACCACCCTGCGCGCCCTGGTCGAACCCTTCCTGCCCTATCTCGAGGGCACCGCCGTGCCCATCGACGGCGGCACCGATTCCGAGCTGCCACCGGCCCGCGCCGAGGTGACTGACAAGGCGGGCAACCCGGTGGTGCTGGAACTCAACGCCCGTGTCCGATACAACAGCGGCCACGTAGTGGATATCTTTGGCGTGGCCCGCGACGTCACCAGCCGCGAGGAGGCCCGGCGCCGGGTCAGTCACCTGGCCAACTACGACCCACTCACCGACCTGCCCAACCGCACCCAGCTCGACGAGCGCCTGGCGCGCGCGATTGAACGCTGCCGGCTCCACGACGAGCGCCTGGCGGTACTGTTCGTCGACCTGGACGGCTTCAAGTACGTGAACGACAGTCTGGGCCACCATCGCGGAGACGAGCTCCTGGAAGCGGTCGCCCGGCGCCTGCTGGGCGCCATCGACCGGCACTCCACCATCGCGCGCCACGGGGGCGACGAATTCGTGGTCCTGACCGAACACATTGCCGGCACCGACGATGCCGAACGGGTCGCCGATAATCTCCTGCGTGCGCTGGAGGCCCCCTTCCACGTGGCAGGTCAGGAACTGTTCATTGGGGCGAGTATCGGCATCAGCCTGTTTCCCGATGATGCGGCCTCCTCGGACATGCTGATCCGCAACGCGGACTCGGCGATGTACCGCGCCAAGGCTCGCGGACGCAATAACGTCCAGCTCTACACGGCGGACCTCACCGATGCCAGTCAGCGCCGGCTGGCGATCGAGGCCGGCCTGCGCCGCGCAATCGAGGGCAACGAGCTGGAGGTCGTGTATCAGCCACAATGGTATCTGCCTGGCGAAGGCCTGTCCGGCGCGGAGGCGCTGGTCCGCTGGCGGCATCCGGATTTCGGCATGATCAGCCCGGCCGAATTCATCCCGGTGGCGGAAGAGAACGGCACCATCGGACTGCTGGGGCGGTGGGTCCTGCGGGAGGCAGTCCGCAGGACCTGCGAATGGGGACCGCAACGACTGGGGCGAATCGGCGTCAACGTCTCCGGGCACCAGGTCCTGTTCGGCGACATCGCCGGGGACGTGCGGGCGGTGCTGGAAGAGACCGGCCTGGAGCCGTGGCGCCTGGAACTGGAGATCACCGAGGGCTTCGTAATGGACCATGCCGAACGCGGCATCGCGGTACTCGAAGAGCTGCGGGCCATGGGCGTGCAGCTGGCGATCGACGACTTCGGCACCGGCTATTCGTCGCTGAGTTATCTCAAGCGCCTGCCCGTCCAGCGCCTGAAGGTCGACGCCTCGTTCGTTCAGGGGGCCGACACCGACGCCGCCGACGCCGCGCTCACCGCGTCCATCATCGCCATGGGCCACAAACTTGGCCTGACGGTCATCGCCGAAGGTGTGGAAACCGCCACTCAGCGCGACATGATCATCCTGGACGGTTGCGACGAGGCTCAGGGTTATTACCTGGCCCGCCCGATGTCCACCGAGCAGATGGGGGCCTTGATCGAGGACCCCGTCCCGGCCTGTCGCCGGGACTGAACCCGGCTCGGACGAGCCTCAGGCCGTGGTGAACAGGCGCCGCGGCCGGACCGCCCCCTTCGCGTCCTGCAAACCCACGCCCAGGAACTCGCCTTCAGGGCCGTGCATGCGCACCAGTATCCCGGCCGGCCCGGCCTCGTCCGGCACCGGCGAGGCCCCCGTGACCTGCCGGTCCACCGTCTCCGCGTCCGCCGTATTCCCGTGACGCAGCGCCGCGGCGCCGGTTGCATTCAGGTGCACCTGCGGCCAGCCCGCCAGGGCTGCCTCGGCCGGCAGAAGACAGGCCTCGATCGCCGCCGGCCCACCGGCCTCGAATCGTTCCTCCAGGGCTTCGCGGGTCCACATCGCCTCGGCATCGAAGACGCCGTGCGCCGTACGCCGCAGCTCTTCCACCGCCGCCCCGCAGCCCAGGGCATTCCCGATGTCGGCCACCAGCGACCGGATATAGGTGCCCTTGCTGCAATACACCTCCAGCCGCAGACGATCATCCGCCAGCCGTTCGATGTTCAGCGAATGGATCCGCACGGGCCGGGGCGGACGGTCCACTTCCACCCCTTCGCGCGCCAGTTCATACAGCCGCCGGCCGTCCTTCTTCAGGGCTGACACCATCGGGGGAACCTGCTCCAGATCGCCGGTGAAGTCGCGTTCCAGCCGCGCAAGATCCTCGTCCGTGATCACGGGGACCGGAGATTCGGCGAGAATCTCTCCGTCCATGTCCGCCGAGTCGGTCTCCACGCCCAGCCGCGCGACGGCGACGTAACGCTTGTCCGCGTCCAGCAGCCAGCCGGACACCTTGGTCGCCTGCCCGAAACACAGAGGAAGAAGCCCGGTCGCCCGTGGATCCAGGGCGCCGGTATGGCCCGCCTTGCGCGCACCGAGGAGGTATTTCACCCGACCCAGCGCCTGGCTCGAACTGAGCCCCTGCGGCTTGTCGAGCAGCAGGATGCCGTCGACGTTACGCCCCTTCCTGCGCGCCACGGGGAGTCGGTTTACCGGTCTTCCGGGACGTCGGGACCACCGGAGCCATCCGGATCCCCGCCGCCTTCCGGATCGGCCTCCCCATCGCTGTCGCCGTGCCGCTCGCGATCCTCCGCCAGCGCCTGACTGATCAGCGAAGACATGCGCGCGCCCCGTTCGGGCGTGTCATCGTAGATGAACCGCAGTTGCGGGATGCTGCGCATGCGAATCCGGCTACCCAGCGCCCGCCGCAGGAAGCCGGCCGCGTTGTTGAGGCCCTGCTGCGCCTCGCGGCCACCCTCCTCGCCACCCAGCCGGGTAAAATACACCCGGGCGTGGGCCAGGTCCTTCGAGACCTCCACCCCCGAGATGGTCACCATGCCGACCCGCGGGTCCTTCACCTCGACACGCACCAGCTCGGCGAGCTCGCGCTGGATCTGCTCGCCGACCCGATCACTACGCTGAAAGTCGCGGGGTCCGGGCATTACAGCGACCGCTGGACCTCGACGCGCTGGAAGACCTCGATCTGGTCTCCGGCCTTCACGTCGTTGTAGTTCTTCACCGCGATGCCGCACTCGGTACCGGCGCGAACCTCGTTCACGTCGTCCTTGAAGCGGCGCAGGCTTTCCAGCTCGCCCTCGTACACCACCACGTTGTCACGCAGCACGCGGATCGGGTTGCCCCGCTTGACCGAACCCTCGACCACCAGGCAGCCGGCCACCTGGCCGAAGCTCGAGGCCTTGAACACCTCGCGCACCTCGGCCAGGCCCACGATTTCCTCGCGGGTCTCCGGCGCCAGCAGCCCGGACAGGGCCTGCTTCACGTCCTCGATGGCCTCGTAGATGACCGAGTAGTAGCGGACGTCGATCCCGTTTTCCTGCGCCACACGCTTGGCGCCGGCGTCGGCACGCACGTTGAACGCGATCACGATCGCATCCGAAGCGGTCGCCAGGTTGATATCCGACTCGGAGATACCGCCGACCCCGGTGGAAATCACCTTGACCCGGACCTCCTCGTTGGACAGCTTGACCAGCGATTCGCGCAGCGCCTCGGCGGATCCCTGCACGTCGGCCTTGATCAGGATGTTGACCGTGCCGACGTCGCCTTCCTGCATCTGGTTGAAGATGTTTTCCAGCTTGGCCGCCTGCTGCGCCGCCAGCTTGCGCTCGCGCTGCTTGGTGTCGCGGTACTCGGCCACTTCGCGGGCAGTCTTTTCGTCCGCGACCACCAGCATCTCGTCGCCGGCCTCCGGCACCCCGGAGAGCCCCAGGATCTCCACCGGCATCGACGGACCGACTTCCTTTACCGCCGTGCCGGTGTCGTCGAACATCGCCCGCACACGGCCGTATTCCTTGCCGGTCAGCACGATGTCGCCATGTTTCAGGCTGCCGGACTGCACCAGCACCGTGGCCACCGGGCCACGGCCCTTGTCCAGCCGCGACTCGATCACCACGCCGCGCGCCGGCCCCTCGTCCGGGGCCATCAGCTCCATCAGCTCCGCCTGCAGACCCAGGCCTTCCAGCAGCTCGTCGATGCCTTCCCCGGAATGCGCCGAGACCCGGATGAACTGGGTGTCGCCACCCCATTCCTCGGGGATTACCTCGTGCTGGGCGAGATCGTTGATCACCCGGTCGGCATCCGCCTCCGGCTTGTCGATCTTGTTGACCGCGACCACGATCGGTACGCCGGCGGCCTTCGCATGGTTGATGGCTTCGAGCGTCTGCGGCATCACGCCGTCATCCGCCGCAACCACCAGGATCACGATGTCCGTGGACTGGGCACCCCGGGCACGCATCGCGGTGAACGCCGCATGTCCCGGCGTATCGAGGAACGTCACCCCGTCATGCCCGTTCTCGACGTGATAGGCCCCGATGTGCTGGGTGATCCCGCCGGCTTCTCCGGAGGCCACGCGCGTCTTGCGGATATGGTCCAGCAGCGACGTCTTGCCATGGTCCACGTGGCCCATCACGGTCACCACCGGCGGACGGGCCTTGGGCTCGGCGGTCTGCTCCTGGGCAACCTCGATCTGATCCTCGATGGTCTCTTCCCTTGCGGGCACCGCGGTGTGGCCCATTTCCTCGACCACCAGCATCGCCGTTTCCTGATCGATGGACTGGTTGATGGTGGCCATCACGCCCATGCCCATCAGGGTCTTGATCAGCTGCGGTGCCTTGATCGCCATCGCCTGCGCCAGATCGGCCACCGTGATGGTCTCCGGCACTTCCACCTCGCGCACCACCGGTGCGGTCGGCTTGGCGAAGCCGTGCTTGCCGGCCACGGCCTGGGCCGCCTGCGACTGCCCGGCGCCCTTGCCCTTGTCACCCTTCTTGCGCCGACCACGACGGTCGCCGGCGACATGCAGTTCCTTGCGGTCGTCCTTGCGGCCACCCTTGCGGCCCTTGCCGGACTTGGCGGGTTCCGCCGGTGCCGCGGCGGGAGCCGGTGCCTGGCGCTGCTGCGCGGCCTCGCGTTCCAGGCGCGCCTGTTCTTCCTTCTCGCGCTTCGCCTCCTGCTTCTCCTGCTCTTCCTGCTTGCGCTTCTGGCGCTCCTCGCGTTCGACCTCTTCCTGCTTGCGCGCTTCCACAGCCTTGCGCTGAGCTTCCCGCTCGGCTTCCAGCTGCATGGCCAGCTGCTGCGTGCGGCTCAGCGGCTTCTTCGGGGCGGCCGGCGCTTCTTCCGCGGCTGCGGCCGGCTCCTCGGCCGCCTCTTCCGCCTCGGGTGACTCCGGTGCCTCGGCTGCGGCCGCCTCCGCCGCTTCGGGCTCTTCCTCGACGTCCGCCGGTTCCTCCGCCGCGGCCTCGTCGGCCGCCGGTTCAGGTTCCGGTTCCGGCGTCTCGGCCACCACCGGCTCATCCGCCGGTGCTTCCGCCTCCGACGCCTCGCCGGCTGCGGCCTCCTCGACTTCCGGGGTCACCGGCGATTCTGCATCGGGACGGGTCTCTTCCGGTGCCGCAGCGGCTTCGGATTCCACATTCTCGGCCGCCTCCGGGCGATCCTCCGGCGCCGGTGTTGCATCCGCCGGCTTGCGCTTGAGGGTGCGCTTCTTGCGCACCTCCACGTTAACCGTCTTGGTCTTGCCCTGGCCCGAGCTGACCTTCAGCGTCTGCGCCTGGGAACGCCGCCGCAGAGTCACGCGGTCACTCGCCCCGCCGGAGGAACCCTGGCGCAGATGGTCCAGCAGCTGGCGCTTCTCGGCATCGGTGATGGGCGCCTCGGGCCCGGCCACCTCGACGCCCGCCTCCTTGAGCTGCTCCAGGAGACGATCGACGGGCTTGCCCACCGATTCCGCGAATTGCTGCACTGTCATTTGCGCCATGGCGCTACCTCCATTCCAGATTCTGTTCCGGCGTGCCGCTGCCCGACCACCGCCGCTGCGTCGCGATCATTCCCCGGTTTCGAACCAGGGGGCGCGCGCGGTCATGATCAATTCGGACGCCTCCTGCTCGGAGATGCCCAGCATTTCCACCACGTCGTCCGCGGCCTGCTCGGCGAGGTCCTCCATGGTGCACACCCCGCTGGCTGCCAGCCGATTCGCCAGCGCCACGGTCATGCCATCCATGTTCAGCAGATCCTCGGCCGGCTCGCCACCCCCGCCGTCCTGTGCCGCGATCGCCCGCGTCAGGAGCGCGTCGCTGGCCCGGTTGCGAAGTTCCGCGACCACGTCCTCATCGAATTCCTCGATCGACAGCAGTTCCGCCTCGTCCACATAGGCCACCTCGTCCAGGGTGCTGAAGCCTTCCTGCACCAGGATCCCGGCCACCTCCTCGTCGACGTCCAGCGCCTCCATGAAGTAGGTCACCAGCTGCCGGGCCTCGGCCTCGCTCTTCTCCTCGGCCTGCTCCTCGGTCATCACGTTCAGCTCCCAGCCGGTCAGCTGCGAGGCCAGACGGATGTTCTGCCCCCCGCGACCGATCGCCAGCGAAAGCTTGTCCTCGGCCACCGCGATGTCCATCGACTGCTTCTCTTCGTCGACCACGATCGAGAGGACTTCCGCCGGCGACATCGCATTGATCACGAACTGGGCCGGATTCTCGTCCCATACGATGATATCGATGCGTTCGCCCGCGAGCTCGTTGGAGACCGACTGCACACGCGAACCGCGCATGCCCACGCAGGCCCCCACCGGATCCAGCCGCGGGTCATTCGAGCGCACCGCGATCTTCGCCCGCATGCCCGGATCGCGGGCCGCCCCGAGGATGTCGATGATCTCCTGTCCCACCTCCGGGACCTCGAGTTTGAACAGCTCGATGAGGAACTCCGGCGCGGTGCGGCTGAGGATCAGTTGCGGTCCGCGAGCGTCCGGCCGGATCTCCTTGAGATAGCCGCGCAGGCGATCATTGGTGCGTACCGTCTCGCGCGGAATCATGTGCTCGCGCGGGACCAGGGCCTCGGCGTTGTTGCCCAGGTCCACGTAGGTCCCGTTGCGGTCGGTACGCTTGACGATCCCCATCACCAGCGAACCGACCCGGTCCTCGTACTCCTCGACGACCTTCTGCCGCTCGGCATCACGCACCTTCTGCACGATCACCTGCTTGGCGGTCTGCGCGGCGATACGCCCGAAGTCCACGGCCTCGACCGGTTCCTCGATCACCTCTCCGATCTGAATCTCCGGGTATTTCTGCTGCGCGTAGGACAGCAGCATCTGATAGTCGGGAGACTCGAACTCGGGATCCTCG
Source organism: Thioalkalivibrio sp. ALE21 (assembly GCF_003208255.1). Lineage (NCBI taxonomy): Bacteria > Pseudomonadati > Pseudomonadota > Gammaproteobacteria > Chromatiales > Ectothiorhodospiraceae > Thioalkalivibrio > Thioalkalivibrio sp. ALE21. The sequence continues at coordinate 95,827 of NZ_QKMA01000007.1, read as the reverse complement.
TCGTCCACCACCGTCCAGCGGCGATAGGCCTCGTAATCGCCGCTTTCGCGGTCGATGCTCACGCGCACATCCATGCGCCCACCGTGATACTTGCGCGTGGCCATCGCCAGGGCCGATTCCAGGGCCTCGAAGATAACGCCCTTCTCGACGCCCTTCTCGTTGGAAACGGCGTCGACGACCAGCAGGATCTCCTTGTTCATGTCATGCCTCTTCGCAGCCTCGACAGTCGCCTGTCGACATCAGGTTGTTCATGATTGCGTCCCCGGGTCTTCTTCCAGCACGCGCGCATTGTGAATCGCGGCCAGCGGCAACTCGTAGGCCGTGCCATCGACCGCCACCTCGATCATGGTGTCGTCCGCGGACAACAGCTGCCCACGGTAGTTCCGCCGCCCGTGCTCCGGCCAGGTCAGACGCACCTTGACCGCACGTCCGACGTACTCGCGGAACTGATCGGGAGTAAACAGGGGACGTTCGATGCCCGGACTGGACACCTCGAGCGTGTAGTCCGCGCGGATCGGCTCTTCCACATCGAGGACCGCGCTCACCTGCTCGCTGACGCGTGCACAGTCATCCACGGTCACGCCGGTCGAACGATCGATATAGATGCGCAGCATCTGCGGCTTCGAACCCGCATGGTGTTCGATACCCCAGAGTTCACAACCCTGGCCTTCGACCACGGGTCCCAGTAGCGCCTTCAGTTGTTCAACCTGCTCGGACAAATGTCTGTCGACCTCGATTCCACTGCACCGGTGCACGGAGTCCGGAAACAAAAAAAGGGCGTTGAACGCCCCTTTACACCTTCCGTCATGGAAACAGGCTGCAGCTCGAAGCCTGTCGGCGCGCGGGAGCGCGGCCCCAAGAAAAAGGCCCCGCGAAGGGGCCCTTTCGAAAACTGGTAGCGGGGGCAGGATTTGAACCTGCGACCTTCGGGTTATGAGCCCGACGAGCTGCCAGACTGCTCCACCCCGCATCCGAGAAAACGTACTTTACCAAGCCGCGGGCCGGCTTGCAAGCCCCGATCGGAATCAGCGAGAACGGCGCGCCCGCTGACGCAAATGCGGGCGAAGATCATGCCGCCAGATGAACCCGGGGATCGCGAACACCGCAAACATCGACAGCCCGATCACGTAGAACTCCCAGCCCTGTGCATGAACACTGCCCGTCGCCTGATGTTCGAGACCCTTGCCGATCAGCCCCACCAGCAGGAACAGCACCAGCCATTCGAAGACCCGGGTCCAGCCTCCCTTGGTCCCGGTCGCCGGGAGGAACATCAGCGCGATGCGATCGGTCAGCCACGGCAGGTTGGCGGCCACGAAGGCAAACGCCACAAACCCCCAGACCAGGACTTCAAACGGGACCAGTTGATTCAAGACATCCTCCGGGGCGGATCAGCCAGCAATGGCGTAGTGGGTAACGGACAGCAGAAGGCCCGGAAAAATTCCCAGCAACAGCACTGCCAGGCCATTGATGCTCAGCGCCGTGGCCAGCGCACCCGAAGGCTGCACCGGCTCGCTGGCCTCCTCCTTCGGCTCGTCGAAGAACATGATCTTCACCACCCGCAGGTAGTAGAACGCACCGATGATGCTGAAGATCACCGCGACCACACCCAGCCAGACCAGGCCCGCACCCACGGCCGCCTGAATCACGGCCAGCTTGGCGTAGAAACCGACGGTCGGCGGGACCCCGGCCATGGAGAACAGCAGCAGGAGCATGATGAAGGCGAACCACGGGTTGCGTTTCGCCAGCCCGGCGAAGTCGTCCAGGCGATCGGCCTCGTAACCCCGGCGCGACAGGAACACGATCATGCCGAACCCGCCGGCCGCAGTGAGGGCATACACGATCACGTAGAACATCGCCGAGGCGTAGCCCGAATCGGTCCCCGCGAGGATCCCCATGAACAGGAACCCGACATGCGCGATGGTCGAATACGCGAACATGCGCTTGATGCTGGTCTGCGCGATCGCAATCACGTTGCCCACCGCCAGCGACAGCACGGTCAGGATGATGAGCATGCCCTGCCAGTCGGCATGCATCGGTCCCATGCCCTCGACCAGCAGCCGCATCAGGAACGCGAAGGCCGCGATCTTCGGCGCGGTCGCGATGAACAGCGTCACCGCCGTCGGCGCCCCGTCATAGACGTCGGGCACCCACATGTGGAACGGCACCGCCCCCAGCTTGAACGCGATCGCCACCACCAGGAACACCAGACCGAACACCAGCGGGACGTTCAGGGCCTCGTCGGCCGTCGTCAGTTCGGAGGCGATCACCGCGATATCCAGCGAGCCGGTCATGCCGTAGATCATGGACATGCCGTACAGCAGCAGTCCGGACGCCAGCGCCCCCAGCACGAAGTACTTCATCGCGGCTTCGCTGGCCCGGGTGTTGTCGCGCCAGAACGCCACCAGCGCATACGAGGACAACGACAGCAGTTCCAGGCCCAGGTACAGGGTCAGCAGATTGTGCCCCGAGATCATGATCATCATCCCCAGGACCGCGAACAGCCCGAGGATGTAGAACTCCCCCTTGTGGATGTCGCGCGCCATCAGATACGGCCGCGAGTAGAGGAAGACGAAGAAGCTCGTGACGTACACCGCCAGCTTCAGCACGTCGCTCATCGGGTCCTTGATGAAGCTGTCGCTGAAGGTCAGCACCACTTCCGGACCGGCCAGCCACAGCGTCAGCACCGCGGCTCCCGCGAGCGTCGCCTGCACCAGGCCGTAGGTGATGTCGCGGCGCGAATCCGGCAGGAACGCATCCAGTATCAGGATGAAGCACGCCATCCCGAGGACGAACATCTCGGGAACGGCGGGCAGAAAGGCAGGAATCTCGAAATTCATGTCAGGCGTCCGTTCAGAGCTTCGAGTGCGCGATATGCGCCACGAGGTTGTCGATGGTCGCGTTCATCACTTCCAGCAGCGGTGCCGGCCACACGCCCAGCAGCAGCGTGAAAAACGCCAGCAGCCCCATCAGGAAGAATTCGCGCCGGTTCATATCGGACAGGCCGGCCACGTTCTCGTTGGCCACGGTGCCAAAGATCACGCGCTTGACCAGCCACAGGGTGTACCCCGCCGCCAGGATCAGCGTGGTCGCGGCGAGGAAGGCAATCCAGAAATCAGCCTTGAAGGCAGCCAGGATCACCATGAATTCACCCACGAAGCCCGAGGTGCCCGGCAGACCGGTATTGGCCATCGCGAACAGCACAAAGAACGCGGCGAACCACGGCATGGTGTTGACGACGCCGCCATAATCCGCGATCTGCCGACTGTGCAGCCGGTCGTAAAGCACGCCCACCGCGAGGAACATCGCCGCAGAGATGAAGCCGTGCGAGATCATCTGCACCATGCCGCCTGCGATACCCAGCGACGCGCCCTGCCAGTCGCCGGTATTCGAGTAGATGTAGAACGCCAGGAAGAAGCCCAGAGTCACGAAGCCCATGTGGGCGATCGACGAGTACGCGATCAGCTTCTTCATGTCGCTCTGGATCAGCGCCACCACCCCGATGTACACCACCGCGATCAGCGACAGCACGATCATCAGCGTGTCCAGCACCGCGGACGCATCCGGCGTGATCGGCAGCGAGAAACGCAGGAAGCCGTAGCCGCCGATCTTCAGCATGATCGCCGCCAGGATCACCGACCCCCCCGTCGGCGCCTCGACGTGCGCGTCCGGCAGCCAGGTATGCACCGGGAACATCGGGATCTTGACCGCAAACGCCAGGAAGAACGCGAGGAAGATCAGTATCTGCGCGGTCATCCCGATCTGCAGGGCATGGAAGTCCTGGATCAGGAAGCTGCCGGACTGGATGTACATCCAGATCAGTGCGACCAGCATGAACACCGACCCGAGGAAGGTGTAGAGGAAGAACTTGATCGTTGCGTACACGCGGCGCGGCCCGCCCCAGATCCCGATGACAAGGAACATGGGGATCAGCATCGCCTCGAAGAACACATAGAACAGCACCGCGTCCATCGCCGCGAACATGCCGATCATCAGTCCTTCCATGACCAGCATCGCGGCGAGGTAGTAGGCGATGCGATCCTTCACCGACTCCCATGCGGCGATGACCACGACCACCGTGATCAGCGTGGTCAGGAGGATCAGGGGCATGGAGATGCCGTCGACCCCGAGGTGATAGTTCACGTTGAACGCAGGGATCCAGGAGGCCACCTCCTGGAACTGCATCTCCGCGGTGCCGCGCTCGAACATGAACCACAGCGGCAGGCTTGCCACGAAAGTGGCCACGGCCACGCTGAGGCCCAGGCGCCGGGCCACCACCGGCGCGTCGCGCCCGGCGGCAAGCGTCAGGAAGCCACCGAGGATCGGCAGCCAGATCAACAGACTCAGAATGGGCCAGTCAGCAAACATGGTCGTTCCTTGAAACAGCGGTGGGCTTCGCAGCGGTCATCGTCGAAACCCCTCAGATCACGAAGGCGAACATCAGGACCAGCAGGCCGATGATCATCACGAATGCATAGTGATAGAGGAAGCCGGACTGCACATGGCGCACCCGGGCCGACACCCAGCCCACCGAACGCGCGGCGCCGTTGACCAGCCAGCCGTCAATGATCATCGCGTCGCCATAGCGCCACAGCCAGCGCCCGAGGCGCCGCGTGCCACCGGCGAAGAACCAGTCGTTGAAGCGGTCAAACCCGTACTTGTCCTCGAGGATGCGCACACCCGGCCGCAGACGGTCGGCGATCACCGCCGGCAGATCGGGCCGTTTGATGTAGAGGTACCAGGCGGTCACCAGCCCGGCCATCGCGAACCAGAACGCCGGCGCCACGAGCCCGTGCAGCACGAACCCGAACACCCCGGTGTAGCTCTCGCCCTTCTGCGCCAGTACGTCCTTCGCCTCGCTGACGAAGATCGAATCGGCAAAGAAGTCGCCAAACAGCATCGGGCCGATGAAGTACCCGGCCACCACCGACGGGATCGCCAGCAGGATCAGCGGCAGCGTAACCACCCACGGGGTCTCGTGCGGATGCGGGGTACCGTGATGATGGTGATCTTCACCGTCCCCGTGATCCGGCATGTAGTGATGTGCCTGGTCGTAGCGTTCCTCCCCGTGGAACACCATGAAGAACATGCGGAAGGTGTACAGCGCGGTTACGAACACGCCCAGCAGCACCATCCAGTAAGCAAAGGTCGCCCCCGGAATCTCGGAGTACCCGACTGCTTCGATGATCGCGTCCTTGGAAAAGAACCCGGAGAAGAACGGGAACCCGATCAGCGCCAGCGACCCGATCAGCGCGGTCACGTAGGTGATCGGCATGTGCCGGCGCAGCCCGCCCATGGCGCGCATGTCCTGCAGATGGTGCATCGCAATGATCACCGAGCCGGCGGCCAGGAACAGAAGCGCCTTGAAGAACGCGTGGGTCATCAGGTGGAACACACCCGCCGCATACGCCGAGGCCCCCAGGGCGACGGTCATGTATCCGAGCTGCGACAGCGTCGAATACGCGACCACGCGCTTGATGTCGTTCTGCACCAGACCGATCAGACCCATGAAGAAGGCCGTGATCGCCCCGATCACCAGGATGAACGACAGAGCCGGCACGGAGAACTCGTACAGCGGCGACATGCGCGCCACCATGAAGATGCCCGCGGTCACCATGGTCGCCGCGTGGATCAGCGCCGAGATCGGGGTCGGGCCTTCCATGGAGTCCGGCAGCCACACGTGCAGCGGCACCTGGGCGGATTTACCCATCGCACCAATGAACAGGAAGATCAGCGCCAGATCCAGCAGACCGAAGGTCCAGCCCGGCCAGATGGTGATGGTCGCCTCGCTCATCGCCTGCCCTTCGGCGAACACCTCGGTGTAGTTGAGGCTGCCGGTGTAGAACACCAGCGCGGCGATCCCGATCAGGAATCCGAAGTCCCCGACGCGGTTGACGATGAACGCCTTCATGTTGGCGTAAATGGCCGTGGGGCGTTTGTACCAGAAGCCGATCAGCAGGTAGGAGACCAGCCCCACGGCCTCCCAGCCGAAGAACAGCTGCATGAAGTTGTTCGCCATCACCAGCATCAGCATGGAGAAGGTGAACAGCGAAATGTACGCGAAGAACCGCTGGTAGCCGGGATCGTCCTGCATATAGCCGATGGTGTAGATGTGCACCATCAGCGACACGAAGGTCACCACCAGCATCATCATGGCGGTCAGGTTGTCGACCAGGAAACCGACCTCGAACCGGATCCCGTCAGAAACCATCCAGGTGTACACCGATTCGTTGTACACCCCGACTCCGCCGAACACGTGCTGATAGAACACCACCACGGACAGCAGGAAGGAGATGGCCACCCCGGCGATCGTCACGCTGTGCGCGCCCACCCGGCCGATCTGACGCCCGAACAGACCGGCGACGATCGCGCCCGCCAGCGGCGCCAGGACAAGAAGGAGATAGATCGTATCCATGGCCCGTTATCCTTTCATTTCGTCCAGATCCTGGACGTTGATCGTCCCGCGATTACGGAACAGCAACACCAGGATGGCCAGCCCGATCGCGGCTTCCGCCGCGGCAACGGTGAGGATGAAGAACACGAAGACCTGCCCGGCCAGATCCTGCAGGAAGAACGAGAACGCAATGAAGTTGATGTTCACCGCCAGCAGCATCAGTTCGATGCACATCAACAGCACGATCACGTTCTTTCGGTTCAGGAAGATCCCGGCCACGCTGATCGAAAACAACAGCGCGGCCAGCACCAGGTAGTGCTCTAGCGTAATCATTGTCTGGCCCTGAATTCCGTTGGGGGACGGTCATCCGCCCCGCGGTGGCTCGGCACCGGCGCTCCCGCCGGCGTCACTCTTGGTTCGGGTCGTCGTCGCGTTCGGCCCCGCGGGCCCGGCGCGCCTTGTCCTCCGACTTCATCGACACCATGCGCACGCGCCCCTCGCGCGAGACCTCGATCTGGCGCGCCGGGTCGATCCGCTTGTTGTCCGGCCGCCGGCGCATGGTCAGGGAGATCGCCGCGATGATCGCCACCAGCAGGATCACGGCGGCAATCTCGAACGGGTACACGTATTCGGTGTACAGAACCGCCCCCAGCGCCTCGGTGTTGGCGTACTCGGGGCCTGCCCGTTCCGGTGCATCCATGGTGATGTAACGCGTGATCACCAGCACCAGCACGGTCGCCATCGCGGCAGCGACCACCAGGCCAACCGGGAGGTATTCACTGAAGCCCTCCCGCAGCCGGGCGATGTTGATGTCCAGCATCATCACCACGAACAGGAACAGCACCATGACTGCGCCGACATAGACCAGCACGAGTACAAGTCCGAGGAACTCGGCCTCCGCCATCAACCACAGCGCCGCAGCGGAGACAAAGCACACCACCAGAAACAGCGCGGCATGCACCGGATTGCGCACGCTGATCATCGCCAGCGCGGCACCCAGCAGGATGGCGCCAAAAAGATAGAACAGAAAGAGCTCGAAGGTCATCGTTGCGTCCCTGATTACCGGTACGGGGCGTCGATCGCACGGGCCTCGGCGATCTCCTTCTCGAAGCGATCACCGATCGCCAGGAGTTTGTCCTTGGTCATGATCTGCTCGCCCCGATTCTCGAAGTGGTATTCGAAGATGTGCGTCTCGACGATGGAATCCACCGGGCAGGCCTCTTCGCAGAACCCGCAGAAGATGCACTTGAACAGGTCGATGTCATACCGCGACGTCCGCCGCGTACCGTCCTCGCGCTCTTCCGAATGAATCGTGATCGCCAGCGCCGGGCACACCGCTTCGCACAGCTTGCAGGCGATGCAGCGCTCCTCGCCGTTGGGATAACGGCGCAGCGCGTGCAACCCGCGGAAACGCGGCGACATCGGGGTCTTCTCGTCCGGATACTGCACGGTGAACTTGCGGCGGAACAGGTACCGGCCGGTCAGCCGCAAGCCCAGCAGCAGTTCGAAGAACAGGAAGCTCTTGAAGAAATGACGCACGGATTTCATGGCGAACTCCTTACGCGAACCACGGGCCGACGTCGAACGCGACGAACACGCCCAGCACGAACAGCCATACGATGGTGACCGGGATCAGCACCTTCCAGCCCAGCCGCATGATCTGGTCATAGCGATAGCGCGGGAAGGTGGCACGTAGCCACAGGAAGATGAACAGGAACAGCGCGGTCTTGATCAGAAACCAGTGCAGACCGTCGCCCAACAGGGTTCCGATCAGCGGCCAGTCGAACATCGCCGCCGGGAGGATGCCCTGGAACGGCGACAGCCATCCCCCCAGGAACAGCACGGCGGTCAACGCGGATACCAGGATCATGTTCGCGTATTCGGCGAGGAAGAACACCGCGAACGCCATCCCGGAATATTCCACGTGGAAGCCGGCCACGATCTCGGATTCCCCTTCGGCCACGTCGAACGGGGCGCGGTTGGTTTCGGCAACCCCGGAGATGAAGAATACGAAGAACAACGGCAGCAGCGGCAGCAGGAACCAGTGGTAGACGCTGCCCGACTGGGCCTGGACGATGTCGCCGACGTTCATGGAACCCGCGGCCATCAGTACGCCCACCAGTGCGAAGCCCATCGCGATCTCGTACGAAACCAGCTGCGCCGCCGATCGCAGCGAGCCCATCAGGGCGTATTTCGAGTTGGATGCCCATCCCGCAATGATGATCCCGTAGGCGCCCAGCGACGTCAGCGCCAGGAGATAGAGAAGACCGGCATTCACGTCCGCCAGCGCACCGCCCTCGAAGAACGGAATCACGGCCCAGGCCGCCAGCGCGGGTGCGATCGTCAGCACCGGTGCGCTGAAGAACAGGAACCGGTTGGCATTCGACGGGACGATCACCTCCTTCATGAGGAGCTTCAGCGCGTCCGCGATCGGCTGCAGCCATCCGCGCGGTCCCACGCGATTGGGCCCGACGCGCACCTGGATATAGCCGATGATCTTGCGCTCGGCGAAGGTCAGATAGGCGACACCCAGCATCAACGGGATGATGATCAGCTGGATGCCGATCAGGATCTGCATCACCGTTGGCAGCGAATGGAACAGGTTGAGAATCCAGTCGAACATGGTTCAGTCCCTTGTCAGGCGCGTGCGAGCGTGACCGGCTCGCCCGGGGCACCAAGCGGGGCGGCGGCACCACCGGTGAGGGTGATGGCCAGGCCCGGCGGTACGGAATCGTCAAGCACAAGCGTCAGTTCGGCCTCGGCCCGGCCCTGCTGCACGCGGACGCGACTGCCGTCGGGGATCCCGCCGGCCGAGTCGGGGTGCACCTGCACCGCATTCGCCAGCTGACCCTCGGGGCTGCGCTGCAGCGGTTCGGCCCGACGCACGAGCGGATCGGTGGCGTACAGCGAACGCGAGGCGACGCGCCGCAACCCTCGTTTGCCCGGGTCTGCGATTTCCGGTTCCTCAACGTGCACACGGTTCAGGTTGACCGTGTTGTCGAAGCTGACGTCCGCGAGGAGGCCCTTCAGCTCGTCGCGCACTGCGGGCGAATCGAGGTAATCGAAGCCCTTCTGCGCGAACAGGTTGCCCAGCACGCGCCAGACCTTCCATCCCGGACGAGCCTCGCCCGGGGCGCGGCTCGCCGCGCGGAAGCTCTGCCAGCGTCCTTCGGCGTTCACGAAGGTCCCGGAGGATTCGAAGCTGGTCGCGACCGGCAGCAGAACGTCGGCCGATGCCTGCAATTCGGCGTCGGCAAACGCGGTCAGTGCGACCACGAATCCCGCCTCGCGCACTGCCTGCTGGAAAGCGACCGGATCATGTCCGTCGCGGCCGGGCTCGAGTCCGGCAACGACGAACGCGTCGCGGCCTTCGTTCATCATCTCCGGCGCCGGGCGTCCGCTGGTCTCGAGCGCCTGACCGGCCACGCCGCGATGCGGCAGCACCCCGGCCAGCCAGGCACCGGCAGCATTCGCGCCCTCGGGCATGTACCCGAGACGGGCCCCGGTATGGCGGGCGATCCAGCCGGCCAGGGCCCGCAGGGTCGCAAACGCCGGGCTGGCCATGGCGTCCGCACCCAGCAGCACGTGGCCCTGTTCCCCGTCCAGCAGCGAGCGCGCGGCCCGCTCGAACGCTTCGCGGGTATCCGGATCATCGGTCTCGGCCGACTTCACAATCTTCTCGAGGCGCGGGGGCAGGCCCTCGCCGGCCGCCGCGATCCGGCCGGCGATCCCGGCCAGGGCCATGACCTGGTCGTGCTCGTTGCCGACCAGCTGGGCCGCCACCGGGTAGGTCAGGTCCAGCAACTGGTTGTGCACCAGGGTGACCCGGGCATCGTTGTTGAGAACCGCCTTGCGCAGGCGATGCGCCAGCAGCGGCTGCTCGCGCCGCGGATTGGTGCCGACCAGCAGGATCGCATCGGCGCGGTCCAGATCGGCGATCGGGCTGCCCAGCCAGGGGAACAGGGGCGCGGCGTCGTCGTCGCGGAAATCCTGCTGGCTCATGCGATGGTCGATGTCGCGCACGCCCAGCCCGCGAAGCAGTTTCTGGCCGAGGTAGTGTTCCTCCAGCGACAGCGACGGAGAAAACAGCCCGCCGATCCGCTCGGGGGCCACCTTGCGCAGGCCTTCCACCGCATGCTGCAGGGCGGTCTCCCAGTCCACGTCCTGCCACTGCCCGTCGCGCTTGATCCGCGGAGTGGTCACGCGGTCCTCCGCATACAGCCCCGCGTAGGAGAAACGGTCCCGGTCCGAGATCCAGGTCTCGTTGACCGCTTCGTTGTCGCGCGGGACCACCCGCATCACGCGCCCGTCATAGGTATGGGCGGCAATGTTGGAACCCACCGCGTCGTGCGGGGCAATACTGGGGGCCTGGGCGTATTCCCAGGCACGTGCGCCGTAGCGCGACGGCTTGGCGGTGAGCGCGCCCACCGGACACAGATCGATCACGTTCCCGGAGAGCTCGTGCGCGACGGTCTTCTCGACATAGGTCCCGATCCGCATGTCTTCGCCGCGCCCGGTCGCACCCAGTTCGCGCACGCCCGCGATCTCCTCGCCAAAGCGCACGCAGCGGGTGCAGTGAATGCAGCGGGTCATCTCGGTTTCGATCAGCGGACCGATATCCTTGTCGTGCACGACCCGCTTGGCTTCGGTGTATTGCGAAACGGACTCGCCATACCCCATCGCCACGTCCTGCAGTTCACACTCGCCGCCCTGATCACAAATCGGACAATCCAGCGGGTGATTGATCAGCAGGAATTCCATCGTGCCCTTCTGCGCGGAAATGGCGAGGGGCGACTGAGTGTACACCTTCATGCCGTCCATCACCGGCGTGGCACAGGCCGGCAGCGGCTTGGGCGCTCGCTCGACCTCCACCAGGCACATCCGGCAATTGGCGGCCACGGACAGTTTCTTGTGATAGCAGAAGCGCGGAATCCGGATATCGGCCTCGTCCGCAACCTCGATGAGCATGGTGCCCTTGGGCGCCTGCAAGGTCTGCCCGTCGATCTCGACGGTGACCAGATCCTGTGGCTGATCCTGACTCATGTTCGATTCCTGCTGCGTGTGCGCGACGGGGCGATCAGGCGGCGCTGGCCACCGGGCTCCGGCCGTGCTGGATGTAGTGTTCGAATTCGTGACGGAAATGCTTCACGAAACTGCGCACCGGCATCGCGGCGGCATCCCCCAGGGCGCAAATGGTGTGCCCCTCGATCTTGCTCGCGACGTCGTCCAGGCGTTCCAGGTCCTCGGGACGACCCTTTCCTTCCACGATGCGGGTCAGCATGCGGTACAGCCACCCGGTGCCCTCGCGGCACGGCGTGCACTGGCCGCAGGATTCCGAATAATAGAAGCGCGAGATCGTCTGCAGCGCCTTCACCATGTCGGTGGTCTCGTCCATCACGATCACCGCGCCGGAGCCGAGCATGGATCCGGCCTGGGTAATGGAGTCGTAATCCATGTTGGTCTGCAGCATCGTGTCGCCCGGCACCACCGGCACGGACGAACCGCCCGGGATCACCGCCTTGAGCTGGCGGCCATCGAGCACGCCACCGGCCATCTCCAGCAGTTCCCGAAACGGCATACCCAGGGGCACTTCGAAGTTGCCGGGTTTGTTGACGTGTCCGGACACAGAGAACAGTTTCTCGCCGCCCGATTTGGGCACGCCCAGGTCCGCGAACCACTGTCCGCCGTTGCGAATGATCGACGGGATGGAGGCGAGCGACTCGGTGTTGTTGACCGTCGTCGGCTTCCCGTAGACCCCGAAGTTCGCCGGGAATGGCGGTTTGAAGCGCGGCTGCCCCTTCTTGCCCTCGAGCGACTCCAGCAACGCGGTTTCCTCGCCGCAGATATAGGCGCCCGCGCCCAGCGTCGGATACAGATCGAAGTCCACGCCCGAGCCAAGGATATCCTTCCCGAGGTAGCCGGCCTCGTAGGCCTCCTTCAGGGCGGCCTCGAAGCGCGTATTGACCTCGTCCATGAACTCGCCGCGCATGTAGTTGTATCCCACCGTTGCGCCGATCGCGTAACCCGCGATCGCCATGCCCTCGATCAGCGCATGGGGGTTGTACATCAGGATCTCGCGATCCTTGCAGGTGCCGGGCTCCGATTCGTCCGAGTTGCAGACGATGTATTTCTGGCCCGGAGAATTGCGCGGCATGAACGACCATTTCATCCCGGTCGGGAACCCCGCGCCTCCGCGGCCGCGGAGGTTGGAGGTCTTGACCTCCTCGATCACGTCTTCCGCGGCCATCTTGCCGCCGAACACCTTTTCCAGCGCCTGGTATCCGCCGACGCTGCGATAGGTCTCGAGCGACGACGGGTCATCCAGGTAGCGGGTCGCGAAACAGATCTGGTTGGCCATCGTTTCAGGACTCCAGGCCGTCGAGAATCTCGTCCACGCGCTCCGGCGTCAGATTCTCGTAATAGACGTGGTTCACCTGCATCATCGGCGCCCCGCAACACGCGGCGAGGCATTCTTCTTCCTTCTTCAGGTAGAACTTCCCGTCGGGCGTGGTTTCGCCCAGGGTGATGCCGAGCCGGTTTTCCAGATGCTCGATAATCCCGGCCGAGCCGCGCAGACTGCAGGAGATGTTGTTGCACACCGCAATGGTGTGCTTGCCCACCGGCTCGAGTTCGAACATCGAATAGAACGAACCCACCTCGTAGACGGCGATGGCCGGCAGCCCCAGGTAGTCGGCAACCGCGTCCATCTTCGCGGTGGAGACATAGCCGTCCTCGTGCTGGACCACCCGCAGCGCGGCGAGTACCGCCGAGCGCTTCTGGTCCTCCGGATAGCGGGCCAGCCAGTGATCGATCTCCTCGCGCTCGTGGTCGCTCAGGTCGACCTTGTGCTCGGCCGGCTTGTGAAAGGCAACGGGTTTGGGTTCGGCAGCCATCAGCGATCAATCTCCCCGAAGACGATATCCTGGGTTCCGATAATGGCCACGACGTCGGCCAGCATGTGGCCGCGCGCCATCTCGTCCAGGGCGGAAAGGTGGACAAAGCCCGGCGGGCGCACCTTGAGGCGATACGGTTTGTTGGCGCCATCCGACACCAGATAGCAGCCGAACTCGCCCTTGGGATGCTCGATGCCGGCGTAAGCTTCGCCCTCCGGCAGGCACATCCCTTCGGTAAACAGCTTGAAGTGATGGATCAGCGATTCCATGTCCGCCTTCATCTCTTCGCGCTTCGGCGGCGTGATCTTGTGATCCTCCAGCAGCACCGGGCCGGGATTCCTGCGCAGCCAGTCGACGCACTGCCGAATGATGCGGTTGGACTGGCGCATTTCTTCCATGCGCACCAGGTAACGGTCGTAGCAGTCCCCATTGACCCCGACCGGGATGTCGAAATCCAGCTGGTCATAGACCTCGTAGGGCTGCTTCTTGCGCAGATCCCATTCCACCCCGGATCCGCGCAGCATCGGTCCGGTGAATCCGAGCTGCTTCGCCCGGTCGGCATCCACCACGCCGATACCAACCGTACGCTGTTTCCAGATCCGGTTGTCGGTCAGCAGGGTCTCGTATTCGTCCACGCAGCCCGGGAAGCGCTCGGTGAACGACTCGATGAAGTCCAGCAGCGAACCCTGACGATTGGCATTCAGCTCGTCGACCGTTTCCTGCGACTTCCAGGCCGACGGCTGGTATTTCGGCATGGTGCCCGGCAGGTCGCGGGCCACACCGCCGGGACGGTAATAGGTCGCGTGCATGCGCGCACCCGAGACCGCCTCGTAGCAGTCCATCAGGTCCTCGCGCTCGCGGAACGCGTACAGGAACACCGTCATCGCGCCGATATCCAGGGCGTGCGCACCCAGCCACATCAGGTGATTCAGGATGCGGGTGATCTCGTCGAACATCACCCGGATGTACTGCGCCCGCAGCGGCGCCTCGATCCCGAGCAGACGCTCCATGGCGAGCACGTAACCGTGCTCGTTGCACATCATGGACACGTAGTCCAGACGATCCATGTAGCCGATCGACTGGTTATATGGCTTGCTCTCGGCAAGTTTCTCGGTCCCCCGATGCAGCAGGCCGATATGCGGATCGGCGCGCTGCACCACCTCGCCGTCCATCTCCAGGACCAGCCGCAGCACGCCGTGCGCGGACGGATGCTGGGGGCCGAAGTTCAGGGTGAAATTGCGAATCTCAGGCATGATCGGCTCCTTCCGCCGGCGCGTCGCCATCGGTGTAGCGATGGTCGTCGCGGATCACCTTCGGCACCAGCACGCGCGGCTCGATAGTCACCGGCTGGTACACCACGCGAGCCTGCTCGGTGTCGTAGCGCATCTCTACGTGCCCGATCAGAGGGAAGTCCTTGCGGAACGGATGGCCGACAAAACCGTAGTCGGTCAGGATACGACGCAGGTCCGGATGCCCCGAGAACAGGATCCCGAACAGATCGAAGGCCTCGCGTTCGAACCAGTTGGCCGACGCCCAGACGTCCACCAGCGACTCCAGCTCCGGGAATTCATCATCCGGCAGCCAGGCACGCATGCGCAGGCGACGATTGTTCTGCACCGACAGCAGATGGACCACCACGGCGAAGCGCGGACCGTCCCAGCACGATTCGCCGGGCGCATCATCGAACGTGAACCGGCCCGAGGTGGCGGACTGGACGCCCCGACTGAAACCCTCACTGGAGGCATCATCGGTGGCCCATTCGGTCTGTCCGTACTCGAGATAGTCCACGCCGCACAGGTCGATCAGGATGTCGAATCCGAAATCCTCGTCGTCGCGCAGGGTCTCGGCGATCTCGCGCCAGGCGTCCACCGGTACTTCAATGGTTGCCTCGCCGTTGACCACCCGCACTCCGTCCAGGCGTTCGCCCAGCTTCGCGCGCAGCACGTCAATCCAGGTCTGTTGTTCAGCCATCTGCCACCCCGGGTCGCTCAGCGCGCGATCGTGTTCGTGCGCCGGATCTTGTTCTGAAGCTGGATGATGCCGTAAAGCAGAGCCTCGGCCGTCGGCGGACAGCCCGGCACGTAGATGTCCACCGGCACGATGCGGTCGCAACCCCGAACCACGGCATACGAATAGTGGTAGTACCCGCCGCCGTTGGCACAGGAGCCCATGGAGATCACCCAGCGCGGTTCCGACATCTGGTCGTACACCTTGCGCAGCGCCGGTGCCATCTTGTTGACCAGCGTACCCGCCACGATCATCACGTCGGACTGACGCGGACTCGGACGGAATACCACTCCGAACCGGTCCATGTCGTAGCGCGCGGCACCCGTGTGCATCATCTCCACCGCGCAGCAGGCCAGGCCGAAGGTCATCGGCCACAGGGAGCCGGTGCGGGCCCAGTTGATGAGCTTGTCAGCCGAGGTGGTGACGTAGCCCTTTTCCAGAACGCCTTCTATTCCCATTCCAGCGCCCCCTTCTTCCATTCGTAGACAAAGCCGACTACCAGAATCAGCAGAAACAGCGCCATCGCAAGAAGCCCGAACAGGCCTACGGCATCGAGGGAGACGGCCCAGGGAAACAGAAAGGCGATCTCGAGATCGAAGATGATGAAAAGGATGGCGACCAGATAGAACCGAACGTCGAACTTGAGGCGCGAATCCTCGAACGCCTCGAAGCCGCATTCATACGGCGAATCCTTGGCGGCATCCGCCTTGCGGGGCCCCACGGCCATGCCGATCACCAGCGGCACGATACCGATCACGATGCCTACTGCAATGAACAGCAGGATGGGCAGATATCCTTCCAGCATGTCTCTCTCCCGTACGCCGCCTCGGGCGGGCAGGTCCACGGGTCGGCCGAACAGGAGGGCCGGACCATGGGCGGTTCAGCGTTGCTGGGTGAATGCGCCGGGGCCGCGGCCCTCGGGCGATCGGGCCGGTGCGCTCACCGGTGAGGCAGTCTAGGTGAAGCCGGAAAACGGTGTCAAGCTCACATAAAACGCCAAGTTATTGTTTATAAAGGCTTTACAATAAAAAGGTTCCGCCCGGACCTCCGGACGGAACCTTCCCTGAAAAATGGTGCAGATGGTGGGACTCGAACCCACACGGCTTGCGCCACTACCCCCTCAAGATAGCGTGTCTACCAATTCCACCACATCTGCGTATTCCTGACTGAAGCCCTATTGTGGCACGTCCTGCGGCCGCGAGGGCGGATCCGCCGGCTCGTCGGCAGGGGAATCGTCCGGCGCCATGCCCGGAACATCCCCGATCGGGATATCGTCCTCGACCGCCTCTTCGGGCGTCGGTTCATCCATCAGGCTGCGCGCCTCGGGTTCCGACGCAGCGATATAGGCCAGCGCCAGCCCGTTGATGAAAAACACCGCGGCCAGAAAGGCCGTGGCGCGGCTCAGGAAGTTGGCCGACCCCTGGGCACCGAACACGGTGGCCGAAGCCCCGCTGCCAAATGCGGCCCCGGCATCCGCGCCCTTGCCGTGCTGCATCAGCACCAGCGCGATGATGGAGATCGACACCACCACCTGAACGACCAGGAGGATCCCGTAGATCATTCGCCCGCCCCGGTCGCGGCCCGCGCAATCCCGGCGAAATTCGCGGCATCCAGCGAGGCTCCGCCCACCAGGCCGCCATCGATGTCATCGTGCGCCAGCAGCCCGGCGGCGTTGTCGGCCTTCATCGAGCCGCCATACAGGATCCGCAGGTCGGCAGCCACGCGCGGATCGCGGCCGGCGACCCGGTTACGGATGAACGCATGCACCTCGGCCGCCTGCTCCGGGGTGGCCGTCAGGCCGGTGCCGATCGCCCAGACCGGCTCGTAGGCGATCACGGCGCGGTCCAGCGATTCGACTCCGGCGGCATCCAGCACGGCATCGAGCTGCTCGCCCACCACCGCTTCGGTGCGGCCGGCTTCGCGCTCTTCCTTCTGCTCGCCCACGCACAGGATCGGGGTCACGCCGGCGGCCAGGGCCGCCTGATACTTGGCCGCCACCCAGGCGCTGTCCTCGGCCTGGCGGTCGCGGCGCTCGGAGTGCCCCACGATCACGTAACGGCAGCCCACATCCTTGAGCATGGCCGCGGCGACCTCGCCGGTGTAAGCGCCGGAAGCCTGATCGGAGCAGTCCTGCCCCCCGACCTCAATGGGGCTGTCGGCCAGGGCCTCGACCACTTCGGGCAGATAGACCGCAGGCGGGCACACGGCCAGCTCGACGCCGGCCAGCCCGTCCAGCTCCGACTGGAGCGCGGACAGAAGCTCGCGATTGGCGTCGCGGGAGCCGTTCATTTTCCAGTTTCCGGCGACCAGCGGCTTGCGCATGCGGTGGTTCCTCCTGCGATGGCCAGGGTTCCATGATTGAGCGGCGGGATGTTACCGGCGCGTTCCCGGCAAATCAACCGACCACCCGGGCGCCGCGTCACGCACACCGGGTGGCGGGAGTCAGGCGACCGCGCGGATCGCGTCCGCAATGCGTTCCGCGGCAGCCTGCGTGGCGCCTGCGTCTTCCGCCTCGACCATGACGCGGATCAGGGGTTCCGTGCCCGACGGTCGCAACAGCACCCGGCCGCGGCGACCCAGCTCGGATTCCACTTCGGCCACGGCGGCGCGGACCGGCGGCGCATCCAGACGCTCGTCTGCTCCCTCGTCCAGGCGCACGTTGACAAGGGCCTGCGGGAACTGCGGGATGGCCGCGGCCAGTTCGGCCAGGGACCGGCCGCTGCGCTGCATCAGGTGCGCGATCTGCAGTCCGGCCACGGTGCCGTCACCGGTGGTGGTGTGATCCAGACAGATGATATGTCCGGAACTCTCACCGCCCAGCAACCAGCCGTAGCGCCGCAGTTCCTCGAGGACATAGCGGTCCCCCACCCGCGCGCGCACGAACGGCACTCCGACCTCCGCCAGCGCGTTTTCCAGGCCGAGATTGGTCATCTGGGTGCCGACCACGCCACCGCCCAGCGTACCCAGGTGCAGGCGTTCCAGGGCGAGGATCCCGAGGATGCGATCACCGTCCACGATCTGGCCGGCAGCGTCCACCAGGATCACGCGGTCACCATCCCCGTCCAGAGCGATGCCCAGATCGGATCCCGTCGCGCGTACACGTTCCGCGAGGCGGTCGGGGTGCAATGCCCCCACACCCTCGTTGATGTTGTAGCCATCGGGCGCGGCACCGGTCAGTTCGACCTCCGCCCCGAGCTCCTCGAACACATGCGGCGCGACGTTGTAGGTCGCCCCGTGGGCACAGTCGAGGACGATGCGCATGCCGCGCAATTCGGACCGCGCGGGTATGGCGCTCTTGCAGAATTCGACATAGCGCCCGGCAGCGTCGGAGATGCGTACCGCCTTGCCCAGGCGCCGCCCGTCGATGGCCTGCGCGGGTTCGTCGAGGCGCGCCTCGATCGCGGCCTCCACCGCGTCGGGCAGCTTGTCGCCCTCCGGGGTGAAAAACTTGAACCCGTTGTCATTGAACGGGTTGTGCGAGGCGCTGATCACCACGCCCGCCGTCGCGCGGAAGGTCCGGGTCAGATAGGCGATGGCCGGCGTGGGCATCGGGCCCAGCAGGGCCACGTCGAGCCCGGCCGCCGACAGACCCGCCTCCAGCGCCGATTCGAACATGTAGCCGGAGACCCGGGTATCCTTGCCGACCAGCACCGGCCCCTGGGCATGTCCGTTCTCGCCCAGGATCTCGCCCACGGCGTAGCCCAGGCGCAGGGCAAACTCCGGCGTCATCGGCCATTCGCCGGTTCGCCCGCGGATGCCGTCGGTCCCGAAATAACGTCCCATGCGGTTCCTCCCTAAGACATGACCCCGTCAGTACCGCGGGGATCCAGCGCGGAGTATATCGCGAGGGCGTCCGCCGTGGCCGCGACGTCGTGCACACGCAGGATGCGCGCCCCCTGCTGCGCGGCGAGCAACGCGGCGGCCACGCTCCCGCTGCCACGCTCCGCCACCGGCCGCTGTCCCAGCAGGGCCCCGATCATCGACTTGCGCGAGACCCCGACCAGCACTGGCCAACCATCACCGACCAGGTCCGGGAGATGGCGAAACAGTTCCAGATTGTGCTCCAGCGTCTTGCCGAAACCGAAGCCCGGATCCACCACCAGCCGGTCCGGCGGCACCCCCGCGGCCTGCAGTGCACTGCAGCGTGCGTCGAGGAACGCCCGGACCTCGGCGGTCACGTCGCCGTAATGCGGGGCGTGCTGCATGGACTGCGGCTCGCCCTGCATGTGCATCACGCACAGGGCCACGCCGTGCTCCCGGGCGGCCGCCACCGCCTCCTCCTCGGCGCCCGGCCGACGGAAGGCATTCACGTCGTTGAGCATGGCCGCGCCCGCCCGCACCGCGTCGCGCATGATCTCCGGCTTCATGGTATCGACCGAGACCGGCAAGGAAACCTCCGCCGCCAGCGCCTCCAGCACCGGCAGGACACGTCGACGTTCTTCCGCGAGCGACACCGGTTCGGCCCCCGGGCGGGTAGATTCCCCGCCCACGTCGATCAGATCCGCGCCCTCGTCCTGCATCTGCCGCGCACGGGCCACGGCCCGATCCACGCGGTCATGTGCGCCACCGTCCGAGAAGGAATCCGGCGTCACGTTGAGGATACCCATCACCCGCGGGCGATCGAAGGCCAGCGGACCGGCCGGGCCATACAGCAGTGTGGGTGCCGTTGGAACCGTCATCAGTCCTCCCATGAAAGCGAAACACGGCAACAGAAAAGGCCGCCGCGACAGAGCCACGGCGGCCATGATGATGCGCGGGCAGCCCCCCGGAGTGCGGCGGAGCCGAACGTCGATCAGGACTGCGGCGCGGGCCCGCCGACCACCCCGCGGTCGCTGTCGCTGTCGCGAGAATCGTCAGAGCCGTCCCCGGCCTCGCCTTCACCGGCCGGAGTGCCGGCATCGTCGCCGCCGGAGGAACCATCGTTCCAGTCGGCGGGTTCACGCGGCTCGCGACCGGCCATGATGTCCCCGATCTGCTTGTCGTCGATGGTCTCGTACTTCATCAGCGCGCCCGCCATCGCGTGCAGCTTGTCGAGATTGTCTACCAGGATCTGACGCGCATGGTTGTAATGGGTATCGATAATCTTGCGCACTTCCTCGTCGATCGCGTTGGCGGTGTCGTCCGACATCTGCTTCGGCTTGCCCATCGACGGTCCGAGGAAGGACTGCTGTTCGTCTTCGCCATAGTCCAGCGGTCCCAGCTTCTCCGACAGGCCCCACTTGGTCACCATGTTGCGCGCGATCTGCGAGGCCTTCTCAATGTCGTTGGATGCCCCCGTGGTCACCGATTTCTCGCCGAAGATGATCTCCTCGGCCAGGCGCCCGCCGAACAGGCTGGCGATCTGGCTCTCCAGCTTGGTCCGGGAGTGACTGTAACGATCCTCCTCCGGCAGGAACATGGTGACACCCAGTGCCCGGCCGCGCGGAATGATGCTGACCTTGTACACCGGGTCGTGCTCGGGGACCGTCAGCCCCACGATCGCGTGCCCGGCCTCGTGATAGGCGGTCAGCTTCTTCTCGTCCTCGGACATCACCATGGAGCGGCGCTCGGCGCCCATCATGATCTTGTCCTTGGCGCGTTCGAAGTCGCTCATGTCCACCAGGCGCTTGCCGGCGCGGGCAGCGAACAGCGCCGCCTCGTTGACCAGGTTGGCCAGGTCCGCACCGGAGAAGCCCGGCGTGCCGCGCGCGATCTTGTGCGGGTTCACGTCTTCCGCGATCGGCGTCTTCTTCATGTGCACGTTGAGGATCTGCTCGCGACCGCGCACGTCCGGCGGCGGCACCACGACCTGACGGTCGAAGCGGCCCGGACGCAGCAGCGCCTGGTCCAGCACGTCGGGACGGTTGGTCGCGGCGATCACGATCACGCCCTCGGTGCCCTCGAAGCCATCCATCTCGACCAGCAGCTGGTTGAGGGTCTGCTCGCGCTCGTCGTGACCGCCACCGCCCATGCCGCCGCCGCGCTGACGCCCGACGGCGTCCAGCTCGTCGATAAAGATGATGCACGGGGCGTTTTTCTTGGCCTCGGCGAACATGTCGCGCACGCGCGAGGCGCCCACGCCCACGAACATCTCGACGAAGTCGGAGCCCGAGATGCTGTAGAACGGCACCTTGGCCTCTCCGGCGATCGCCTTGGCCAGCAGGGTCTTCCCGGTACCCGGGGAGCCGACCATCAGCACGCCGCGCGGGATCTGGCCGCCGAGCTTCTGGAACTTGCCCGGGTCCTTGAGGAAGTCGACCAGCTCCACGACCTCGTCCTTGGCCTCGTCGCAGCCGGCCACGTCGGCGAAGGTAACCTTCACCTGATCCTCCGACATCAGCTTGGCCTTGGACTTGCCGAAGGACATCGCGCCCTTGCCGCCAGCACCACCGCCCTGCATCTGCCGCATGAAGTAGATCCACACGGCGATCAGCAGCAGGATCGGGAACCAGCTGATGAGGATACTCATCAACAGGCCGCGCTCGGCCTCCTCCTCGGCGTTGATCTCCACGTTGTGGTTGAGGAGATCGCCGATCAGCCCCGAATCGTTCGGGTTGACGGTGGAGAAGCGCTCTCCGTCGGCCATCTGCCCGGAGATCTTGTCACCTTCGATGGTGACGCTGTCCACGCGACCGCTCTGCACCTGCTGGATGAACTCCGAGTAGGTGATGCTGCGCGTCGCCTGCTGCTCGGGATCGGGCGCGAAATTGTTGAAGATGGACATCAGGACGACGGCAATCACCGCCCAGATGATCAGATTCTTTACCAGGCCATTCAAAACGACACCTCAAAAGCTGTGCTGGGCCGAACGCGTATGCGTGGATACTAATGGATCGTTACACATCCCGTGGGTTCCGCGCCAATACGTACACTTCGCGTGAGCGGGGCCGCGACGCCTTCGGCTTGCGCACCTTCACCTGTGCGAAACACCGGCGCAGCTCCGCAAGGTAGGCATCCGAGCCTTCCCCCTGGAACAGCTTGACCAGAAACGCGCCATTCGGTTTCAGGACGCGCAGCGCCAGATCCAGCGCCAGCTCGCACAGATGGATCGAACGCGGCTGGTCAACGGCATCCGTACCGGTAAGGTTGGGGGCCATGTCGGAAAGCACAAGATCCGCACCCTCGCCGCCCAGGGTCTCGAGGATGCGGTCCAGCACTTCGTCCTCGCGGAAATCCCCGGTCACGACCTCCGCGCCGGGGACCGGGTCCATCGGCAGGATGTCGGAGGCGACCAGCACGCCCTTGCGCCCGACGCGCCCGGCCGCGTACTGGGTCCACCCTCCGGGGG
Organism: Thioalkalivibrio sp. ALE21; assembly: GCF_003208255.1. Lineage (NCBI taxonomy): Bacteria > Pseudomonadati > Pseudomonadota > Gammaproteobacteria > Chromatiales > Ectothiorhodospiraceae > Thioalkalivibrio > Thioalkalivibrio sp. ALE21. The sequence continues at coordinate 73,269 of NZ_QKMA01000007.1, read as the reverse complement.
CCGCCCCCAGATCCACCACGCGCATGCCGGGCCGCAGGAGGCGGTCGCGCTGGTCCAGCTCTTCCAGCTTGTAGACCGCACGCCCACGATACCCTTCCTGCTGCGCGCGCTGCACGTACGGGTCATCGAAATGCTCCTTCAGCCAGCGCTGACTGGAGCGCTTGCGCTTAGGCATCGCCCGCCCCCCGGTTTCGTGCCGGCGGCGGCGTGCTACACTCGTACCGTTTCAAAATGAAGCAAGCCTCCCGTGAATCTGACTGACGCGGAACGCCGCCATCTGCGCAGCCTCGCCCACCCGCGCAAGCCCGTCGTGACCCTTGGTCGCCACGGCCTGTCCGAGGCAGTGCTGGCCGAACTGGAACAGGCGCTGGCCCATCACGAACTGGTCAAGGTGAAGGTCGGGATCGGCGACCGTGACGCCCGCGCCGAGGTCATCCACGACATGTGCGAGCGCACCGGCGCGGAGCTGGTTCAGCGCATCGGCCACGTGGCCACGCTGTTCCGGCGCAACCCGGAGGCGCCGAAGGTCAGCCTCGAGCCCGTCAGTTGACGTAGCGCACCTCGAGGATCTCGTATTCCGTCTCGCCGCCGGGCGCCTGAACGGTCACGATGTCGCCCTCTTCCTTGCCGATCAGCGCCCGGGCGATCGGCGAGGACACCGAAATCATGTTCTGCTTGATATCGGCCTCGTCGTCCCCGACGATCTTGTAAGTCACCTCGCGCCCGTCCTCGGTGGCCTCCAGCACCACCGTCGTGCCGAACACCACCTTGCCGGTCTGCGGCAGGGCGGTCACGTCGATGATCTCGGCATTGGACAGGGTCGCCTCCAGCTCGCGGATCCGCCCCTCGATGAAACTCTGCTGCTCGCGCGCCGCATGGTACTCGGCATTTTCCTTGAGGTCCCCGTGCTCACGCGCCTCGGCGATCGCGTTGACCACTTTCGGCCGGTCTTCGGCCTTCAGGCGCCGCAGCTCTTCCTTCATCTTCTCGGCGCCGTTCAAGGTAAGCGGTGTCTTCTTCATGAACCCAACCCTCCTGCTCGGTTCTCCTGGTGGAGCGACTGCAAGCGGAACACCTCGCTGCCCTCCAGATGGTCCAGTGCCTGGACCGTGGCCCGGGCCCCGGCGATGGTGGTGGTATAACCCACCTTGTGCATCAGGGCCTCGCGCCGAATGGTGTAGGAATCGGCAGTCGACTGCTTGCCTTCCACCGTATTGATGATAAAGCTGACCTCGTCGTTCTTGATCATGTCGACGATGTGCGGGCGCCCCTCGGTGACCTTGTTCACGCGGGTCACGGCGATGCCCTGTTCTTCCAGCAGCCCGGCGGTGCCCCGGGTGGCCAGCACCTCGAAGCCCAGCTCGACCAGCCGCCGGGCGATCCCGGTAACCTCCGGCTTGTCGATGTCGCGCACTGACACGAAGGCCTTGCCGGTGGACGGCAGCAGAACGCCCGCACCCAGCTGGCTCTTGGCAAAGGCCTCGGCAAAACTGCGGCCCACCCCCATCACTTCGCCCGTGGACTTCATCTCCGGCCCGAGGATCGGATCCACCCCGGGGAACTTGGCGAACGGGAAAACCGCTTCCTTGACCGAATAGTAGTCGGGGAACACCGCGCCGCCGACGCCCTGCTCGGCCAGCGAGGTTCCGGCCATGCAGCGCGCGGCGATCTTGGCCAGCGGCAGACCGACGCTCTTGGACACGTAGGGCACGGTGCGCGAGGCACGCGGATTGACCTCCAGGACGTAGATGTCGTCGCCCTTGACCGCGAACTGGGTGTTCATCAGACCGACCACGCGAAGGCCCACGGCCATCTTGCGCACCTGATCCACCATGCGCTCCTGCAGCTCCAGCGACAGCGAGAACGGTGGCAGCGAGCAGGCGGAATCTCCGGAATGGACACCGGCCTGTTCGATGTGTTCCATCACCCCGCCGATGAATACGTCCTGGCCGTCGCAGACGGCGTCGATGTCGACCTCGATCGCGTCGTCTAGGAAACGGTCCAGCAGCACCGGCGCCTCGTTGGAGACCGAGACCGCGCTTTGCATGTAGCCGCGCAGGTCCTCGCGGTCACGCACGATCTCCATCGCGCGCCCGCCCAGCACGTAGGACGGACGCACCACCAGCGGATAGCCGATCTCGTCGGCCAGCTTCTCGGCCTCTTCCTCGCTGCGCGCAGTGCGGTTGGGCGGCTGCTTGAGCCCCAGCTTGTTCAGCAGGGCCTGGAAGCGCTCGCGGTCCTCGGCCAGGTCGATCGAGTCGGGGCTGGTGCCGATGATCGGGACCCCGGCATCCTCCAGGTCGCGCGCCAGCTTCAGCGGGGTCTGCCCGCCGTACTGCACGATCACGCCGGTGGGCCGTTCGGTCTCCACGACTTCCAGCACGTCCTCCAGCGTCAGCGGCTCGAAATACAGCCGGTCGGAGGTGTCATAGTCGGTGGAAACCGTCTCCGGGTTGCAGTTGACCATGATGGTCTCGTACTGGTCCTCACGCATGGCGAGTGCGGCATGCACGCAGCAGTAGTCGAACTCGATGCCCTGGCCGATGCGGTTGGGACCCCCGCCCAGCACCATGATCTTCTGCCGGTCGGTCGGCTCCGCCTCGTTCTCCTCCTCGTAGGAGGAATACATGTATGCGGTGGTGGTGGCGAACTCGGCCGCACAGGTGTCCACCCGCTTGTACACCGGGCGCACGCCAAGACGATGACGGTGCTTGCGCACGGCCTTCTCGGTCTCGTTCAGCAGCCGGGCCAGGCGCAGGTCGGAAAAACCGCGCTGCTTCAGCCGATACATCTCCTCGGCATCGATCTCACCGAGGATGCGGTCGCGCACCGCCTTTTCCAGATCCACCAGCTCCTGGATCTGCGCCAGGAACCAGGGGTCGATGGCAGTCAGTTCGAAGATGTCCTGCACGCTGAAGCCATGGCGGAAGGCGTCGGCCACGTACAGCAGCTGGTCGGGCGTCGGGTTGGCCAGTGCGGTGCGCAAGCGTTCCACCACATCCTGCGCATCGAGATCGATGCGCTCGTCCAGTCCGTCCATGCCGGTCTCCATTGAGCGCAGCGCCTTCTGCAGGGACTCCTGGAAGGTCCGGCCGATGGCCATGGCCTCGCCCACGGCCTTCATCTGCGTGGTCAGCTGCGCCTCGGCCTGGGGGAACTTCTCGAACGTAAAGCGAGGGATCTTGGTGACCACGTAGTCAATCGACGGCTCGAACGACGCCGGGGTGAGCCCGCCGGTGATCTCGTTTTTCAGCTCGTCGAGGGTGTACCCCACCGCCAGCTTGGCGGCGACCTTGGCGATCGGGAAGCCGGTCGCCTTGGAGGCCAGCGCGGAGGAACGCGACACCCGCGGGTTCATCTCGATCACGATCATGCGCCCGTTCTCCGGGTTGATCGCGAACTGCACGTTGGAGCCGCCGGTCTCCACGCCGATCTTGCGCAGCACCGCCAGCGAGGCGTCGCGCATGATCTGGTATTCCTTGTCGGTCAGGGTCTGCGCCGGGGCCACGGTGATCGAGTCGCCGGTATGGATCCCCATCGGGTCGACGTTCTCGATCGAACAGATGATGATGGCGTTGTCCGCCTGGTCGCGGACCACCTCCATCTCGAACTCTTTCCACCCCAGTGCGGATTCCTCCAGCAGCACCTGATTCACCGGCGAGAGGTCGAGCCCGTTCTTGACGATGTACTCGAACTCCTCGCGGTTGTAGGCGATGCCGCCGCCGGAACCACCAAGCGTGAACGACGGCCGGATGATCACCGGGAAGCCGATGCGCGGCTGGATCTGCTGCGCCTCTTCCCAGGAATGCGCCAGCTCCGCGGTGGGGGTGTCCAGGCCGATGTCGGCCATCGCGGCCTTGAAGTGATCGCGGTCCTCGGCCATGTCGATGGCCGCCTCGTTGGCGCCGATCATCTCCACGCCGTGCTTCTCCAGCACCCCTTCGCGCGAGAGGTCCAGCGCGCAGTTCAGCGCGGTCTGTCCGCCCATGGTCGGCAGCAGGGCATCCGGCTGCTCGGCGGCGATGATCTTCTCCACCGTCTTCCATTCGACCGGTTCGATATAGGTGGCATCCGCCATCTCCGGATCGGTCATGATGGTCGCCGGGTTGGAGTTCACCAGGATCACCCGGTAGCCCTCCTCGCGCAGGGCCTTGCAGGCCTGGGCGCCGGAGTAATCGAACTCGCAGGCCTGGCCGATCACGATCGGGCCGGCCCCGAGGATCAGGACGCTCTGGATATCGGTACGCTTGGGCATGAGGCCCTCTCGCTGGCTGTCGGGTCAGGATTCGGGTTCGGCGGACGGCACGCGGGACGCGCCGCCGGGATTCTCAGGCGCGGGCGGCGCGCATCATCTCGACGAAATCGTCGAACGCCGCGGACACGTCATGCGGCCCCGGGCTCGCCTCCGGATGGCCCTGCAGGCTGAACGCCGGACAGTCCGTCCGTGCGACCCCCTGCAGAGTACCGTCGAACAGCGAACGGTGGGTCGGCGTCAGGGTCCCGGGCAGACGGTCCTCGTCGATCGCGAACCCGTGGTTCTGCGAAGAGATCATCACGCGTCCGCTGGCCTCGTGACGAATCGGGTGGTTGGCGCCGTGGTGGCCGAATTTCATCTTCACGCTCTGCGCCCCGCTGGCCAGCCCCAGCAGCTGGTGCCCCAGGCAGATCCCGAACAGCGGCACACGGCGTTCGCAGAAACCGCGAATCGCCTCGATTGCGTAGGTGCAGGGTTCAGGGTCCCCCGGCCCGTTGGACAGGAACACGCCATCGGGGGACAGCTCCATCACCTCCTCCACCGAGGTCTCGGCCGGGACCACGGTCACCCGGCAGCCCCGGTCCACCATCATCCGCAGGATGTTCTGTTTCATTCCGAAGTCGTAGGCGACCACGTGATACTCGGCCGCGTCCGGGCTCAGCTGCCGCGGCTCCCCGCCCAGCTGCCAGGTGCCCTCCAGCCACTCGTAGCGCTTGCGCGTGGTGACTTCCCGGGCCAGGTCCATGCCCTTGATGCCGGGGAACTCGCGGGCGGCGGCCAGGGCCGCGGACTCGTCCACCTCGCCTGCCTGGATACAGCCGTTCTGCGCGCCCTTCTCTCGCAGCAGACGGGTCAGCCTGCGGGTATCAATGCCGGAAATGGCCACGATCCCGTGGCGCAGCAGGTAATCCGGGAGCGATTCGCGCGAGCGGAAATTCGACACCAGCGGCGGCACGTCGCGCACGATCAGCCCGGCGGCCTGCGCCCGCGACGACTCGTCGTCCTCCGGGTTGGTCCCTGTGTTGCCGATATGCGGATAGGTCAGGGTCACCATCTGCCGCGCATACGAGGGATCCGTCAGGATCTCCTGATAGCCGGTCATGGCGGTGTTGAACACCACCTCGCCAACCGTCTGGCCGAGGGCGCCGATCGCCTGACCATGGAACACGGTGCCATCTTCAAGGACGAGCAGGGCGGGCGCGGGCACGGGCGAACCTCCGGCAGGGGATCATCAAACGGGATGTAACAAGTGTACGCCAGGGCCCAAATCCCCGTCCAACGCGGCGTCACAGCTCGCGCAGGCCGAGGACATCCTGCATATCGAAAAGCCCGGGGCCGCGTTCGCTGGCCCACACCGCCGCACGTACCGCCCCGGATGCGAAGATCCCGCGGTCCGAGGCCTTGTGGGTAATCTCCACCCGCTCGCCCTCGCCGGCGAACAGTGCGGTGTGCTCGCCGACAATGTCGCCGCCGCGCACCGTGGCAAAGCCGATGGTGCTGCGCTCGCGCGCGCCGGTGTGACCCTCGCGGCCGTACACCGCGTCCTGCTCCAGGTCGCGCCCCAGGGTGTCGGCCACGATGCGCCCCAGGCGCAGCGCGGTGCCCGACGGGGCATCCACCTTGTGCCGGTGATGGGCCTCAAGGATCTCCACGTCAGTGCTGTCGCCCAGGGCGCGCGCCGCCAGCTCCACCAGCTTGAAGGTCAGGTTGACCCCCACGCTCATGTTGGGGGCATACACGACCGTATGCTCCGCGGCCGCCTCGCGCAGCGCCGCCTCCTGCGTCGCATCCAGGCCGGTGGTGCCGACCACCAGGGTGCGCCCCGCCCGACGGCAGATCTCGAGGTGTTCCATAGTTGCCTCGGGGCGGGTGAAATCGATCAGCACGTCGAAATCCCCGGTCACCGTGCCCAGATCCTCCACCAGGTGCACGCGGCCGGCCGTATCCACCGGCTGGCCGATGGCCTCGCTGCCGGGGCGTTCGCTGGCCGCACCCAGCTCCGCCTGCGGGTGTTCCTCCACCGCGCGCACCAGGTTCTGGCCCATGCGCCCGGCGGCGCCCGCGACTGCTACTCGGATCATGATCGTTGCGTCCTCCTGTCAGTTGCACAAAGCCTACGCGAGCCCCGGCGATGCGTCAGCCCGCCCGGGTCCGGGCCGCCACTCGCCGGTGGCGCCAGTGGCCGAACAGCGAGGCCACTACCCCGGCTGCCGCCAGCCCCGCGGCCAGCACGTAGACCGAGGCCGAGCCCACGCCGTCCCACAGATAGCCGGCGGCCAGACTGCCCAGCGCACCTCCGATGCCGAAGGCCAGCGACGAATAAAGCGCCTGTCCGCGCCCCTGCAGCCGGCCGGGGAAGAAATAATGGATCAGCGAGATCGCCGCCGCGTGATACACCCCGTAGCTGAAGGCATGCAGGGTCTGGATGAACAGCAGCATCGGCAGTGACTCCGGCACCGCCGCCAGCAGCGACCAGCGCAGCGTGGTCAGCACCAGCGCCAGGGTCACCAGGAACCACGCGCCGAAACGCAGGATCAGTCGCGGCGTGATCAGAAACAGGAACACCTCGGCCAGCACGCCCAGGGCCCACAGCTGCCCGGCCATCGAGCGGGAGAAACCCGCCTCCTCCACGTACAGGGTGAAGAATGCATAGTACGGCCCGTGACTCGCCTGCATGAAGAAACACGCCAGGAACAGCCCGATGACCTCGGGCCGCCGCAGCACGCTCCCGATCGACGGCACGTTGTTCTCGGCCACCTCGTCACGCGGCGGCTCCGGGACCTGCAGCGTGCTGGCATACAGTCCGACGAACAGCAGCAGCACCAGCCACGGGAGCCACGCGACCTCGATGTAGTCGAACAACCAGCCCAGCGAGGCCACCGCCACGATGAAGCCCACCGAGCCCCACAGCCGCACCAGGGCGTAGCGGTGGCTGTCGCGTCCCAGGGTCCGCAGGGTGGTGGCCTCGAACTGCGGCAGGATCGCGTTCCAGAAGAAGCTGAACACCGCCATCACCGCCGCCAGCCACCAGTAGCCGGAATACAGCAGCACCCCGGTGAAGGCGATCAGCCCCGCCAGCGCCCCCGAGCGCACCAGCGGCATGTGGGTGCCGGTACGATCCGCCAGCCATCCCCACACATTGGGCGCGATGATCTTGGTCGCCAGCACGATCGCCATCAGCTCGCCGATCTGCGAGCCGGAGAACCCCAGCTCGGACAGATACGGCCCCCAGTAGGGCATGAACGCCCCGATGGTGGCGAAATAGAAGAAGTAGAAGCTGGACAGGCGCAGATTGGGCGTCACGACCGGAACCACGGATAACGCTCCGTGCCGGATCCGGCACGGAGGGTGAAAACGCTGAAAGGAGCCGGGACTCGACCCCGGGCATCGACGCCGGAGGCGTGACCCCGGACTCAGGAGCCGGGGTCACGCCTCCGGCGCATTACCCGGAGCGATACCCGGACTCGGGTCCCGGGCCTTCCCCGGGATGCGGGCCGCGGTCCGGCACGTCGGCATTCTGACCGCGATGGCGCAACGCGTGATCGGCCAGCACCAGCGCCGTCATCGCCTCGGCGATGGGCGCGGCGCGGATGCCCACGCAGGGGTCATGACGCCCCTTGGTCACCACCTCCACCGGCTCGCCGGCGGTGTCGATGCTGCGGCCCGGCAGGCGGATCGACGAGGTCGGCTTGAGCGCCAGGTTCGCGCGCAGCGCCTGACCGGTGGAGATCCCGCCCAGCACGCCACCGGCATGGTTGGACAGGAAACCGTCCTCCGGGGTGATTTCGTCGCGGTGCTCGGTGCCGCGCTGGGCCACGCTGTCAAAGCCGGCCCCGATCTCCACGCCCTTGACCGCATTGATGCTCATCAGGGCGTGGGCCAGCTCGGCGTCCAGGCGGTCGAACACCGGCTCGCCCCAGCCGGCCGGGACCCCCCGGGCTTCCACCGTCACCTGCGCCCCGATGGAATCCCCCGACTTGCGCAGCTGGTCCATGAATTCTTCCAGCTCGGGGACCCGGTCGGGATCCGGGCAGAAGAACGGGTTATCTTCGGTGCGTGCGAGGTCCTTCTCCTCCAGCCCCAGCGGCCCCAGCTGCGACAGCCAGCCCTGGATCACGATGCCGTAGCGCTCCTCCAGGAAGCGCCGGGCCACCGACCCGGCCGCCACCCGCAGCGCGGTCTCGCGCGCGGAACTGCGTCCGCCCCCGCGATAGTCGCGAACGCCGTACTTGCGGTGGTAGGTGTAGTCCGCGTGTCCCGGCCGGAACTGGTCCTTGATCTCGCCGTAGTCCTTCGAGCGCTGATCGGTATTCTCGATCAGCAACCCGATGGGGGTGCCGGTGGTCACGCCCTCGAACACCCCGGACAGGATGCGCACCTGGTCCGGCTCGCGCCGCTGGGTGGTATGACGCGACTGACCCGGACGCCGCCGGTCCAGGTCCTTCTGCAGATCGGCCTCGGTGAGCGGGATCCCGGGCGGGCAGCCGTCCACGACCCCGCCCAGGGCCGGTCCGTGACTCTCGCCGAATGTGGTGACGACGAACAGTCGTCCAAAGCTGTTTCCTGACATGGCGCCAGTTTACCGCCAGCCGCCGGGGATGTCGCCCGTCCATGGAAGCGACCCGGGTACCACCACCGGAATCCGCGTCGCCGTCCTTTCGTCTATGCTCCTGTCACTCAACCGCAAGGAGTTCTCCATGACCCGTCTGCAATCGCTCCGCCGCACCGCCCTGGCCACCGTCCTGAGCGGGATGCTGGGCTTCGGCGGCTCGGCCGCGGCCGACGTCTACACCGAGCTGCCCAGCCTGAACCTGGACCTGGCCCAGGAGCTGGCGATGGCCACCGTGCAGTCCTGCCGCGACGACGGACACCAGGTCAGCGCCGTGGTGGTGGACCGCAGCGGCAACGATCGCGTCGTCATGCGCGACGACCGGGCCGCACCGCAGACCATCTCGATCGCCGGTGACAAGGCCCGCGCCTCGGTCATGTCCGGCCTGGACTCCGGTGACTTCGTGGCCAACCGCGAGGATATCCGTGACGAAATGAACAACGTCGACGGCATCCTGATGCTGGACGGGGCCATCCTGATCGAGGCCGCCGGCCGCATGCTCGGTGCGGTGGGGGTCTCCGGCGCCCCGGGCGGCGATCTGGACCGCGCCTGCGCCGAAGAAGGCATGGAGGCGATCCGGGAAGAACTGGACTTCGCCATGTAACCCTGCAACCGGAGACCATCGCATGAGCGAACATTCCGACCCGCACGGACACTCGCCGGACACCGGCGCCGACGTCCCCCGCATCCACCCGGTGGAGGCCCGGGAGCGCCTGCGCGAACGGCCCCGGGATCTGCTGGTCGATGTTCGTTCGACCATGGAGTTCCTGTTCGTGGGACACCCCGCCGGGGCGATCCACATCCCGTGGATCGACGAACCGGACTGGACGGTGAACCCGGACTTCGTGCCGCAGGTGCGCAAGCTGCTGCTGGGCGGGGCCATGGACACCGCCGAGGACGCCCCGTCGGTGTACCTGATCTGCCGCAGCGGCAAGCGTACCCTGGCGGCCGCCGAGGCCCTGCTGCAGGCCGGGGTGCACAACGTGTATTCGGTGGAAGAGGGTTTCGAGGGTCCGCTGGACGAGCAGCACCACCGTTCCACCGTGGGCGGGTGGCGTTACCACGGCCTGCCCTGGGAGCAGTGCTGATCCGCGCCCCTCCGGTGCGGCTTCAGTCCGCGGGCAGGTCCTCTGCCCGCACCACGAACACCCCGTGACCGCCGGCCTCGAAATCCAGCCACACCATCGGGATGTCGTGGAACGCATCCTCTACGGCCTCCTGGCTGTTGCCGACCTCCACCATCAGCACCCCCTCGTCGGTCAGATGCCGGCGCGCGCCGGCGAGGATGCGGCGCACGATGTCGAGACCGTCTTCCCCGGCCGCCAGCCCCAGTTCGGGTTCGTGGCGGTATTCGTCCGGGAGTTCGGCCATGTCGCGGGCGTCCACGTACGGCGGATTGGTCACGATGAGATCGTAGCGATCCTCCGGCCCCAGCCCTTCGAAGACATCGCTCTCGACCAGCCGGACCCGGTCCTCCAGCTGGTAACGCGCCACGTTGTCGCGCGCCACCGCCAGCGCATCCGGCGAGATGTCGGCCAGATCGACGCGCGCCTGCGGCAGCACCAGCGCCACGGCGATGCCGATGCAGCCCGCGCCGGTGCCCAGGTCCAGCACGCGCTCCACGGCGTCCGGATCCACCCACGGTTCGAACCCCGACTCGATCACTTCGGCGAAGGGTGAACGCGGTACCAGCACGCGCTCGTCCACGTGGAAGGGCAACCCGGCGAACCACGCCTCGCGCGCCAGATAGGCCGCCGGCTTGCGCGACTGGATGCGCTCGCGCAGCAGGCCCTCGACCCGTTCGCGCTCCGCCTCGGTCAACCGGCTGTCCCACCAGTGCGCCTCCAGGTCCAGCGGCAGGTGCAGCGCGTGCAGGGTCAGCCAGGCGGCTTCGTCAAAGGCGTTGTCGGTGCCGTGCCCGAAGGACAGCCCCGCCGCACGGAACTGCGACGCGCCGTAGCGAATGAAGTCGCGCAGGGTGAGCAAACCGGTACCGGGTTCCATTTTCACACTCCGGGAGGGGTTGAAGGGTCGTCATGATAAACCGCGACCGGCATCATGCACCCGATCCCACGCCACGAGAACCCCATGAGCGCCGTCGATCCCTGGCTTGCCCGCCTGTCCCACGCCCTGCCCCATCACGCCCTGTCGCGGCTGGTGCACCGGCTGGCCCGCATCGAGTCCCCGCGCGTGCAGCCGCTGCTGCGTGCCTTCGTGCGCCGGTTCGGGCTCGACATGAGCGAGGCCGCGGAGCCGGACATCGCCGCCTACCCCAGCTTCAACGCCCTGTTCACCCGTGCCCTGCGCGACGGGGTACGCCCGCTGGAGGGCGATCCCGCCACCGTGGTCAGCCCGGCGGATGCGCGGGTCAGCGCCAGCGGGCGCATCGAGGCCGGGCGCATCTTCCAGGCCAAGGGGCACGACTACTCGGTGGAAGAACTGCTGGGCGGCGAGAACGACCTCGCGGTGCCATTTCGCGACGGGCATTTCGTCACCCTGTACCTGTCCCCGCGCCACTACCACCGCCTGCATATGCCGCTGGACGGCACGCTAACCCACGCGATCCATGTCCCCGGGCGGCTGTTTTCGGTGGCCCCGCGTATCGTGCGTCACGTGCCGCGCATCTACGCCCGCAACGAGCGCGTGGTGGCGCTGTTCGACACCCGCTTCGGCCCTATGGCGACGGCCCTGATCGGCGCCCAGAACGTGGGCTCGATCGAGACCGTATGGGCCGGGGAGATCACGCCGCCCGCGGCCCGCGAGGCCAGCTGCGTGACCTGGCCGGAACGCGACATCGCACTGGAGCGCGGCGCGGAGATGGGCCGCTTCAACCTGGGGTCCTCGGTGGTCCTCCTGCTGCCCCCGGGCCCGCTGGAACTGGAACCGGCGCTGACGCCCGAAACCGAGGTGCAGGTTCGCAGCGCCCTGGGCCGTTACACCGGCCGGGACTGAGCCAACCCCGCGGGCACTTCAGGCGCGTCCCCAGGGGAAATCGATCACCCGCCGGATATCGTCCTCGCCCAGCAGGCGCATCAGCAGGCGGTCCACCCCCAGCGCCACCCCGGCGCAGTCGGGCAGTCCCGCCTCCAGCGCACCCTCCAGGAACGGATCGGCCGCGGGTTCCGGCTGGCCGCGCGCGCGCCGCCGCGCCCGGTCCTGCTCGCGGCGCCGGCGGAATTCCACCGGGTCGGTCAGCTCGAAGTAGCCGTTGGCCAGCTCCAGATCGCCCCAGTAGACCTCGAAACGCGCGGCACAGCCGGGACGCTCGCGACTGCGCCGCGCGAGGATCGCCTGACTTTCCGGATAGTCGTGCAGGATGGTGATACGTCCCGGCGGGAACCCGGGCACCACGCACAGCGACATCAGCGCATCCAGCCAGGCATCGCGGTCCAGTTCGCCGTGGACGGTCAGGCCGCGCTCCGCGGCCACGGCCTGCAGGCGCGCCGCGTCGTCGTTCAGCGCGTCGACGCCCAGAACCTCGTCAAGCAGGTCCGGGTAGGCGACCACCCGCGGCTCCGGGTCCGGCGCTTGCCACGCCGGGTCCGCCGCAGCGACCTCCTGCAGCAGGGTCACCACCTCGTCGGCCAGCGTCCGGTCGTCGAACCCGAGGCGATACCATTCCAGCAGGCTGAACTCGGGGTTGTGGCGGGCACCGCTTTCGCCGCCGCGGAACACCCTGGCGATCTGGTAGATGTCCCCGGAGCCGTCTGCCAGCAGGCGCTTCATCGGGTATTCCGGCGAGGTCTGCAGCCAGCCCCCCTCGCGCCCGCCGGCGCCATCGCCGGCCTGCGCATGCCAGCTCTCCATGGCGGGGTCGAGGACCGTGCCCCGGCCGAGGATCGGGGTCTCCACCTCCAGCACGCCGCGGCGCGCGAAGAAGCCCCGCAGTTCGGCCAGCAGGCGGGCCCGGGCCACGCGCGACCCGGCGGCCCGCGGCCGCCAGTCCGACACGGACGCCGGATCAGACGCGCGAGACGTATTCACCCTTGCGGGTGTCCACCTTGATGGTTTCACCCTCCTCGACGAACAGCGGCACCTTGACCACCGCGCCGGTCTCCAGCGTGGCCGGCTTGGTCCCGCCCTGGGCGGTGTCGCCGCGGATGCCCGGGTCGCACTGGGTGATCTGCAGCTCGACGAAGGACGGCGCCTCCACCGACAGCGGCTCGCCGTTCCACAGGGTCACGGTGCACATGTCCTGTTCCTTCAGCCACTGGTCGGAGCCGTTGAGCGCGGCCTTGCTCACCGCATACTGCTCGAAGCTCTCCGGGGTCATGAAGTGCCAGAACTCGCCGTCGTTGTAGAGATACTGCATCTCGGTCTCGAGCACGTCGGCGGCCTCCACCGACTCGCCCGACTTGAAGGTCTTCTCCACCACGCGCCCGGTGCGCAGGTTGCGCAGCTTCACGCGGTTGAAGGCCTGCCCCTTGCCCGGCTTGACGAACTCGTTCTCCACGATCGACATCGGATCGCCGTCCAGCAGGAGTTTGAGACCGCCCTTGAATTCGTTGGTACTGTAGGTTGCCATTGCGCGTAGTCCTCGAGGGTTTCCAGCCAGTTCTTCCAGCCGTTCAAACAACGCGGGCCGGCCGTCCCGCCGGGAACCGACCATGCCCAAAAATCCGATCATGATAACGCGTACGCCGCCGGCAACCCATACGCCCCCCTGGCAGCGCGCGCTGGCCACCGCAATCCGCGACCCGGCCACCCTCGCCCGGCGCCTGTCCCTCGCCCCGGAGCACCTGCCCGGGATGCACGCCGGCCACGCAAGTTTCCCGATCCGCGTGCCCGAGAGCTGGCTCGCACGCATCGCGCCCGGCGACCCGGCGGACCCCCTGCTGCGCCAGGTGCTTCCGCTGGCGGAGGAGGCCGACGAGGTGCCCGGCTTCGTCGCCGACCCGGTCGGCGACCATGACGCGCTGGCGGCTCCGGGCGTGGTGCACAAGTACGCCGGACGCGCCCTGCTGCTGACCACCGGGGCCTGCGCCATCCACTGTCGCTACTGCTTCCGCCGCGAATTCGACTACGCCGACCACAACCCGGCGCGCGACGACTGGGGCCCGGCGCTGGACTATCTCGCGGCGCACCCCGACATCCACGAGGTCATCCTCAGCGGTGGCGATCCCCTGAGCCAGTCCGACACCCGGCTGGCGCGTCTGGTAGCGCGTCTGGAAGCCATTCCTCACGTCGAACGCCTGCGCATCCACACTCGGCTCCCGGTGGTGTTGCCGGAGCGGGTGGACGACGCCCTGCTGGACTGGCTGGGCCGGGGACGCCTGCAGCACGTGCTGGTGCTGCATGCCAACCACCCGCGTGAATTCGCGGCCCCCGCCGATCGCGCCCTGGAACGCCTGCGGGCGAGCGGCATCGCCCTCCTCAACCAGGCCGTACTGCTCGCCGGCGTCAACGACGACGCCGACACCCTGGTCGACCTGCAGGAAACCGGGTTCCGCCACGGCGTGCTGCCCTACTATCTGCACTGCCTCGATCGCACCCGCGGCACCGCGCACTTCGAGGTACCTCCGGACCGCGCCGCCGCCATTTACCGAGAAATGCACCGCCGACTCCCGGGCTACCTGCTGCCGCGCCGGGTGCGCGAAATCGCCGGCGAACCGGGCAAAACCCCGATCGCCGGAATACCGGCTGACGGCGAAACGTCATTCCCCGACTTTTACCCCGACTTTTGATCGGGTACCTTCTGGGGATATCCCACTATTGCCGGAACAGGCCATGATCGATTCGGATGCCGTCTTTCCACCCCTGCCCGAGACCGAACCCGAGCCGGAGGGTTTCCCGCCGCACACGGTCAGGGCCCTGCGTACGTGGTGCGAAGATCTGCCCCGCGCCGACCGCGAGGCGGCCATCGAAAAGCTCTGCGCCGTTCTCGGCTCCCTCAACCGGGTCGCGCTCAAGCCCGGCGTGCGGGACGAACTAGCAGACCTCATCGAAGAACATCTGCTGCCGCTGATCCCGGAAGTCGAACGCGGCCTGCGTCGCCGGCCGCTGCCTCTGGCCAACCGCAGTCTGCATCGTGCCCGGATCTTCGGCGACGCCCTGCGCGAACTGGCCAACATGCACCTTCTGCTGACCCCGGTCAGCGTGCCCAGCAACAAGGCATCGCGCGAAAAGGCCGTTCCCCACCTGCAGGCCGCCGTGGATGCCCTGGCCGCGCTGGCCATCCATCACTGGCGCCTGTACCAGCCGCTGCCGCGGGGGCTGTGGCGACAGATCTACGGCCTGCTGTTCTTCGCTCGTGAGCTGGGCGTGGATCAGCAAAAAGCGCTGCGCCGGGAGGCCATCAGCCCGCTGGGCCCCGACACCATCGACGCCACCACGGCACGCCTGTTCGTGCTGGGCAGCACCGGCGTCAACGCGCTGGAGATCGGCGACATCGACCTCCTGGCACGCTGGATCGCCGAGCTCCCGGTGCACGGCAGCGCGACCCCGAATCCGGAGGAGCACCCGGATCTTCCGGTGCTGCGCGCGGACCTCGATACCGATCACCCGCCCGGCCTCGTACTGCGCAACCTGCCGGCCGGAGAAAACAGCACGCATGTCGAACTCGGCCCCCTGCTCGAAGCCCTGCGCAACCAGCCCGAATCGCTGGACCCCGCACGCCGGGCCGACGGTCGCACTCTGGCCGAGCGCATGCTGCGCCTGTGGTTGCGCCTGCCCACCCGCCGCCACTCGCGCGAAAGCGTCAACGAACAACGCTACTGCCTGTTCGGCCTGACCCGCATCCAGGCCTACATGCAGGCGGCACTGGACAGCCGGCAGGGCCCTGCCCGGCCGGCACCCACCGATACGGCGACAACCGAGGCCCCGCAAGACGACGACGTTCATCCCGATGGACGACCGGCCACGGTTAACGTGATTCAGATGTCGGATGCTGCGCGCGCCGACAGCGGACTGAGCCTCAGTGACGGCCACCGTTCCACGGAGCCCGACGACGATCCGCACCCCCTGGCCGACCAGGGTACCGACCGGGCCGGCCACGCCTGGGAGGACGTTGGCCGGGGCCTGGAAATCGCAGACCACGAAGAGCCAAAGGCCCCGATCGTCAAGCGCCAGCAGCCGGAGCACTGGCAGGTCGAGGACATCGGCGCCGGCGGTGTCCGCCTGCGCCTGCAGAATCCGCAGCAGACACTGTTGATCGGGGATCTGGTCGGACTGCGCGAACAGGACCCCGGTCAGATCGGGTGGACCGTGGGCGTGCTGCGCTGGATCCGCTTCGAAACCGACGACGAGATCAGCATCGGCGTGGAATATCTCGCCCAGCGCTGCATGCCGGTCCTGGTCCAGCTGTATCGCGCCGGCCGTGCCGTGCGCGAGCCACGACCGGGGCTGTTCGCGCCGGTCCGCATCGGTCAGGAGGGGGCGGCACTTATGCTGCCGGCACAGGAACTGGATCACGAACAGCGCCTCGTGGTCTGGCTCAACGGCCGCGCACGCGTGCTGGCTCTGGACGCAGAGCGCACGGGCACTACACTGTTCACGGAAGTCGGCTGCCGCATGACCGATATCGAGCTGGACGAGGCCCCGACGGACGAACCGGGAACCCCGGATGCGGGAGATGCGCTCTCCCTGGACCCGCATTAACCGAGTGCCCCCACTTCCATGATCGAATCCATTCGCGTCCTCTTCGTGACCGCCAATCCCAACCTGGCGGAACAGGTCATCAGCAGCATCCGGTCCCGCGGGTGCGCGGTGCGCCCGGAACAGGTCGATGACGGCGAGGGTCTGACCACGGCGCTGCGGGAAACCCGCTTCGAGGTCGTCGTCTTCACCGAACCTGGTCTCAATCTGGCGCGCAGCGACGTGGATGCGGCCCTGCAGGCCAGTGGCCGCCGCACCCCCCTGGTCCTGATGACGGAACGCCCGGAGGAGGAACGCCTGCCCGACTACGAGGCCGGTGTATTCGCCGTGGTGGACCATCAGCTGGTGGAGCTCACCGCGATCCTGACCCTGCGTGCGGCCGACTCGCTGCATTTGCGACAGCAGATCAAGCGCATGGAGAACTCGCTGCAGGAGTCCGAGCGGCGCAGCCAGCTGCTGCTGGACAACTCGCGCGACGCCATCGCCTACATCCATGACGGCATGCATGTGTACGCCAACGCCTCCTGGCGCGAACGCTTCGGCGTTGACGATCCCGACGACATCGAGGGTCTGCCGCTGATGGATCTGGTCGCGCCGGACAGCCGCGACGACCTCAAGCGCTTCCTGCGCAGCTACCAGGAGGGCAGCGAGGAGGCCATGGCGCAACATTTCCAGTTACGCACGCTGGACGGCGAGGCCTTCGAGGCGGAGCTGCACCTGTCCTCCACGACCGTGGAAGGCGAGGCCGCGACCCAGGTCCAGCTCAGCTCCGGCGAAGACAAGGAGCTGGCGCAGAAGATCGATTATCTGTCACAGCGCGACCTGGTCACCGGCCTGTACAACCGGCAGTACTTCCAGGACGCCATCGAAACCACGCGCACGCGGGCCGCGGAAACCGAAAAGCCCTTCGCCCTGCTGACCGTGGCGGTGGACCATTTCCCCGAAATCCGCGCCAACGCCGGGATGTCCGGGGCCGACCTGATGCTGGCCGACGTCGGCCAGATCATCGAGAGCCATTTCCCGGAAACCGCGGTGATCGCACGGCTGGAGGCCGAACGCTTCGGTGTGCTGCTGCCCGAAGCCCAGCAGGCCGCCGCAGAAGAACGCCTGAATGCGCTGCAGGAGGCCATCGCCTCGCGGGTGTTCGAGGTGGGCACGCTGTCCACCCACGGCAGCGTTTCGGCCGGCGGGGTCATCGCCGACGAGACCGCGCCGGACACCGAGGAACTGCTGGCGCAGACCGACCGTGCACTGGAAGACGCGGTGAAGGCCGGTGGCGGCACCCATCGCTTCTACCGCCCCGCCGAGGGCGAGCTGACCCAGGCGCAGCTGGATCAGCAATGGAAGAACCGCATCCTCGAGGCGCTGGAAGAGAACCGTCTGGAGCTGCGCTATCAGCCGGTGGTCAACCTGCACGGCGCCGACCGGCCGCGCTACAGCGTGTTCGTACGCCTGCTGGACGCCGACGGCACGGTACACGAGCCAGTGGAATTCCTGCCCAGCGCCGAACGCACCGAGGTGGCGACCCGGATCGACCGCTGGATCCTGCGCCATGCCCTGGCGGTGCTGGCCCGGCAGCTGAAGAAGGACTCGCGCACGCAGTTCTTCCTCAAGCTGACCAACGGTTCGCTGGGCGACCCGTCCGTCCTGACCTGGCTGAACGACGACCTGCACGCCCTGCGCATCCCCGCGGACAACGTGGTGGTGGAACTCAAGGAACCGACCATCGTCACCCATCTCAAGCCGGCGATGAACGTGGGCCGCGGGCTGAAGGAAATGCACAGTCACCTGTGCGTGGACGATTTCGGCAACGGCCTCAAGCCGTTCCAGCTGCTGCAACACCTGGATGCCGACCACATCAAGCTGGACGCCTCGTTCGTCAAGAACCTCGCCGAAAGCGAGGAAAACCAGGAGACGATCCGCGAATATACCGAGGCCGCCCACGCCAAGGGCAAGCAGGTCATCGTCCCGCACATCGAGGACGCCTCCGCGCTTGCCGTGCTGTACGGCCTCAACGTCAACCTGGTGCAGGGCTTCTTCCTGCAGGCCCCGATGCCCGAGCCGGACTTCGACTTCGAGTCCGTCTGAGGCAATCGGGGCCGGCTCGCGCCCCTATTTCGACCAGAACTTCAGGTCGTCGAAGAACGAGCGCACCCCGTCGAAGAAGGAGTGTTCCTTGGGGCTGTGCTTGGTGCCGCCGGCCCGGGTCTCTTCTTCGAATTCCTGCAGCAGTTCCTTCTGCCGTTTGGTCAGGTTAACCGGCGTCTCCACCACCACGCGGCAGATCAGATCGCCCACGCCGCCACCGTGCACCGATTTCACGCCCTTGCCGCTGACGCGGAACTGCTTGCCGCTCTGGGTCTCCGGCGGGATCTTGAGGTTCACGCGGCCGTCCAGCGCCGGCACCTCCAGCTCGCCGCCCAGAGCGGCGGTGGCGAAGGAGATCGGGACCTCACAGTGCAGGTCGTTGCCGTCACGCCGGAACAACTGATGCGGCTTGACCCGCACCTGCACGTAGAGATCCCCCGGCGGGCCCCCGTTGAGTCCGGCCTCGCCCTGCCCGGACAGGCGGATGCGGTCGCCGGTGTCCACTCCGGCAGGCACCTTGACATCCAGGGTGCTCTGTTCCTGCACCCGGCCCTGGCCGCCGCAGGCCTTGCAGGGCGTGGGGATGATGCGCCCGCTGCCATGACAGCGGGGGCAGCTCTGCTGCACCGAGAAAAAGCCCTGCTGGATACGGACCTGACCCATGCCGTTACAGGTGGGACAGGTCTCGGTGGAGGTCCCCGGCTCGGCCCCCGATCCGTCACAGACTTCGCAGGTGCTGGTCGTCGGGATCCGGATCTGCACCTCGGTCCCGAACACCGCCTCCTCCAGCGTCAGCTCCAGGTTGTACTGCAGGTCCGAACCGCGGTAAGCCCGCTGCCCGCCGCGACCGCCGCCGCCACCGAAGATGTCGCCGAAGATATCCTCGAAGATGTCGCTGAAGTTGGACCCTCCGGCACCGCCGCCGAAGCCGCCGGCGGCCGAGCCGTCCACACCGGCGTGGCCGTAACGGTCGTAGGCCGCCCGTTTCTGATCGTCGCTCAGGACGTCGTGGGCCTCGCGGGCCTCCTTGAAACGGGCCTCGGCATCCTCATCCCCGGGGTTGCGGTCGGGGTGATACTTCATCGCCAGACGGCGAAAGGCCTTCTTGATGTCGGCGGCGGAGGCGTCCTTCGACACCCCCAGCACCTCGTAGTAATCGCGTTTTGCCATGATCGTTTTCCTGCGGATAGTCCGGGGCGTTCAGCCGTTGCCGGGAACGAAAGCGCCCGGGTTCGCGTGCGCGGGCCCGGGCGTGGTGGCTGGCAAGGGGGGGCCGACCGGCGCGTGGCCGGCCGGCCACGGCGGATCAGCCGTTCTTCTTGTCGTTGTCGTCGACTTCCTCGAACTCGGCGTCGACCACGTCGTCACCTTGCTGCTGGCCGCCGGCTTCCCCGCCGGCATCGTCCCCGGCGGCATCGCCGCCCTGCTGCGCGTAGGCCTTCTCGGCGATCTTGCCGGAGGCTTCGGCCAGCTTCTGGGTGGTCTGTTCGATGGCTTCGGCATCGTCACCTTCCATCGCGGTCTTGACCTCGCTCACCGCCGACTCGATCTCGGAGCGTTCCTCGTCGGAGACCTGATCGCCCAGATCACTGAGCGACTTCTCCGCGGAGTGCACCATCGCATCGGCCTGGTTGCGCGCCTGCACCAGCTGCTGGAACTTCTTGTCCTCTTCGGCATGGGCCTCGGCATCCTTGACCATCTGCTCGACTTCGTCCTCGGACAGGCCGGAGGAGGCCTTGATGACGATCTTGTTCTCCTTGCCGGTCGCCTTGTCCTTGGCCGAGACGTTCAGGATGCCGTTGGAGTCGATGTCGAAGGTGACCTCGATCTGCGGCACGCCACGCGGCGCGGCCGGGATGTCCTGCAGGTCGAAGCGGCCCAGCGACTTGTTGGCGCTGGCCATGTCGCGCTCACCCTGCAGCACGTGCACGGTCACCGCGGTCTGGTTGTCCTCGGCGGTGGAGAACACCTGCTGCGCCCGGGTCGGGATGGTGGTGTTCTTCTCGATCAGCTTGGTCATCACGCCGCCCATGGTCTCGATGCCCAGCGACAGCGGGGTCACGTCCAGCAGCAGCACGTCCTTGACGTCGCCACCCAGCACGCCGGCCTGCACCGCGGCGCCGACCGCGACCGCCTCGTCCGGGTTCACGTCCTTGCGTGCATCCTTGCCGAAGAAGCCGGAGACCGCTTCCTGCACCTTGGGCATGCGGGTCTGACCGCCGACCAGGATCACGTCGTCCACCTCGGAGGCGGACAGGCCGGCGTCCTTCAGGGCGACCTTGCAGGGCTCGATGGAGCGCTGGATCAGGTCCTCGACCAGGCTCTCCAGCTTGGCCCGGGTGACCTTGATCGCCAGGTGCTTGGGCCCGGTATTGTCGGCCGTGATGTACGGCAGGTTGACCTCGGTCTGCTGCGCGGAGGACAGCTCGATCTTCGCCTTCTCGGCGGCTTCCTTCACGCGCTGCATGGCCAGCGGATCGCCCTTGATGTCGATGCCCTGGTCCTTCTTGAACTCGTCGGCCAGGTAGTCGATCAGGCGGTTGTCGAAGTCCTCGCCACCGAGGAAGGTATCGCCGTTGGTCGCCAGCACCTCGAACTGGTGCTCGCCATCCACCTCGGCGATCTCGATGATCGAGATGTCGAAGGTACCGCCACCCAGGTCGTACACCGCGATCTTGCGGTCACCGCGCTGCTTGTCCATGCCGTAGGCCAGCGAGGCGGCCGTCGGCTCGTTGATGATGCGCTTGACCTCCAGCCCGGCGATCTTGCCGGCGTCCTTGGTCGCCTGGCGCTGCGAGTCGTTGAAGTAGGCCGGCACGGTGATGACCGCTTCGGTCACCTCTTCCCCGAGGTAATCCTCGGCGGTCTTCTTCATCTTCTGCAGCACGCGCGCGGAGATCTCCGGCGGGGCCATCTTCTTGCCCTGCGCCTCGACCCAGGCATCGCCGTTGTCGGCCTTGACGATGCTGTAGGACACCAGATCGATGTCCTTCTGCACTTCGCCTTCGTCGAACTTGCGGCCGATCAGACGCTTGGCCGCGAAGATCGTGTTCTGCGGGTTGGTCACCGCCTGGCGCTTGGCCGCCTGGCCGACGAGCACCTCGCCGTCTTCACTGAAGGCGACGATGGACGGCGTGGTGCGCGCGCCCTCGGCGTTCTCGATGACCTTGGCCTGGTCGCCTTCCATCACGGCGACGCAGGAGTTGGTGGTCCCGAGGTCGATTCCGATCATCTTGCCCATGGCTGAATTCTCCTGAAATTGAAAGTTCGCGGGACAGGGGGAACCCTGCCCGTTTGTCCGGTGATCTGGGGGCCGTGACGGTCTTTTCAACCGCCGCGGACAAAAAATCGTTGTCGAGCCGCCACGCCCGGGACGCTCGCCACCGGGCGCGAAGGGCGATCAGGCGTTCTCGTCGATGCCAGGGGAGCTGGGAGCCCTGGAAACCATGACCATCGCCGGACGCAGGACCCGGTCCTGCAGCATGTAGCCCTTCTGCATGGTCGCGACCACGGTGTTCGGCGGCTGCTCGGGATCCTCCTGCATCGACATCGCCTGATGGCGCTCCGGATCGAAACGCTCGCCGGTGGGCTCCTCGGCCTGGATGCCGAACTTGTCGAAGACCTTGTGCAGGTTCTTGAGGGTCAGGTCCACGCCCTCGATGACGCGGTCCACGTCCTGCGACTCGCGCGCGGCCTGCAGCCCCATCTCCAGGGAATCACAGACCTCCAGCATCTCGGAGGCGAATTTCTCCATCGCATACTTGTGCGCGTTCTCCAGCTCGCGTTCGAAGCGCCGGCGCTGGTTCTCCAGCTCGGCCTGCGCGCGCAGGGCCTGGTCGCGCCGCTCCTCGGCCAGCGCCTCCAGCTCCTGGATGCGATCGGCCTCGCCGGCCGCCGCGGCCGCTTCCTGTTCCTCGGGGGAGGGCGACTCCTGCGCTTCGTTTTCGGGGGTTTCCCGGGATTCCGGCTGTTCGGACATGCTTCCCTCGCGTTCGTATCGAGTGTTGTTCGGACGGGCGCCGCCTGTCGCCGGCGCACAAGCAGGAAGGCGGGGCTCGCGGCCCCGCCTTCGCGGTGTTTACTGGGAGTCTGGGGATTCCCCGCGCACATTCAAGGCCGAGCCCAGCAATCGGGCGGTGACGTCCACGATGGGGACGACCCGGTCGTAGGACATGCGTGTCGGACCGATCACACCCAGCACGCCCACGACCTCGCCATCCACGCTGTAGGGGGCGGTCACCACCGAGCAGTTCTCGAACCAGTCAAGACCGGACTCGCGGCCGATGAAGATCTGCACCCGGTCCCCGCGGATGCACTGGTCCAGGATACCGAGGATCTCGCGCTTCTCGTTGAACGCTTCCAGCAGCTGCCGCAGGCGCTCCATGTCCGCGAGCTCCTCGTAACCCAGCAGCTGGGTCTGACCGGCCACCACCACGTCGTCGGGGTCCTCGTCGCCCAGCGCCTGTTCGCCCAGGTCGATGGCAGCCAGCATCTGCACGTCCAGGTCGTCGCGCACCTCGCGCATTTCCCGCAGGAGTTCGGCGCGCACCGTATGCAGGCTCTTCCCCGCGAGATGCGCGTTGAGATAATTGGCCATGCGCTGCAGGTCGTCCTGACTGAAGTCCCGCTCCAGTTCGAGGACGCGATTCTGCACCTCGCGGCCGTCGATCACCAGGATCGCCAGCACCCGGCCCTCGCCCAGGCGCAGGAATTCGATCTGCGACAACGCGACGTTGCGATGCCGTGGCAGCCGCACCATCCCGGCCATGCGCGTCACCTGGGACAGCACGCTGCTGGCGCTGTCCAGCAGGTCCTGGGTGGAGGCGCCGGGATCGAAGCGCGATTCGATCGCATCGATCTGCTCGCGACTGGGCTTGCGCACCTCCAGCAGGCTGTCGACGAACAGCCGGTAGCCGGCGGTGGTCGGAACCCGCCCGGCCGAGGTGTGCGGCGCCTGGATCAGGCCACGATCCTCGAGATCGGCCATCACGTTGCGCACCGTCGCGGCGCTCACCTTGAGGCCCGATGCGCGCGCGAGGTTGCGGGACCCCACCGGCTGACCGTCGCTGATATAGCTCTCGATCAGCGTCCGCAGCAGGGTCCGCTCGCGGGAATCGAGCTGGATCGACGAGTCATTCATGCTGGTATCAGCGCTCCTTCCGGACGAGTGCCACAACCGTCCAAGTTTTCGGGGGCGTTGCGCCAGCGTCAAGCGGCTGGATGCAGGACCACCCCGTTTTCCGGATAATGCCGGCATGATGCCAGAGTTCAAGACCGTCGGCCTGATCGGCAAGGCCAACGACCCGCGCACCGCTCCGCTGGTGGACCGGCTGGTGCAGCTGCTGTGCGAGCGCGAGCGACACATACTGATGGAGGCCGACATCGAGGGTTTCCAGCGCCCGGCCGATGTACCGATCCGGCCGGTCGGCGAGCTGGCGCGCGAAGCCGACCTGCTGATCGTGATCGGCGGCGACGGCACCCTGCTGGCGACCGCCCGGGTCACCGCCGGGATCGGCACGCCGCTGCTGGGGATCAATCTCGGCCGCCTGGGCTTCCTGGTCGACGTATCCCCCGATACCGCGCCGGAGGAACTGGGGGAGGTCCTGGACGGCGCCTACGTGCTGGAACCGCGCTCCATGCTGGAGGCCGAAGTGGTGCGCGACGGCGTGACCGTGCACACCGGGGTCGCGGTCAACGACGCCGTGCTGCACGTACTCAGCGTGGTGCGCATCATCGAGTTCGACACCACCATCGATGGCGTGGACGTCGGGCGCCTGCGTGCCGACGGACTGGTGGTTGCCACGCCCACCGGCTCCACCGCCTACGCCCTGTCGGCCGGCGGCCCCATCCTCACCCCGCAGATGGACGGCATGGTGATCGTCCCGGTCGCGCCGCACAGCCTGAACCACCGCCCGCTGGTGGTGGGCGGTGATTCGGTCATCGAGATCCAGCTGTCCCCCGACAGCCGCTCGCCGGCACAGGTCGCGCTGGACGGTCAGGAGAACGTCGACTTCGGGCCCGGCGACCGCCTGCGCATCCGCCGCCGCGAATACGGCATGACCCTGATCCACCCGCACAATCACCAGTTCCTGCGCATGCTGCGTTCCAAGCTGCGCTGGGGAGAACAGCCCTGACATGCTGCGCCTGATCCACATCCGCGATTTCGCCATCGTCGACGAACTCGAACTCGAGCTCGACGACGGCCTCAACGCCCTGACCGGCGAGACCGGCGCCGGCAAGTCCATCCTGGTCGACGTGGTCGGCCTGCTGCTGGGCGACCGGGCCGACGCTTCCATGGTGCGCGAGGGCGCCGAACAGGCGGAACTGGGGGCCGAATGCGAACTCCCGGACAACAGCCCGGCGCATGCCTGGCTCGCCGAGGCCGGCCTGGCCGGCGAGGACGGCGACCCGCTCCTGCTGCGGCGCGTGCTCACGCGCCAGGGCAAGAGCCGCGCCTGGATCAACGGGCGCCCCGCGACCGTCACCCAGCTGCGGGAACTGGGCCAGTGGCTGGTCGACATCCACGGGCAGCATGCCCATCAGCAGCTGCTCGGGCGCGATACCCAGCGGGCCTGGCTCGACGGCTTTGTCGAGGCGCCCCTGCGCCACGCAGTCACCACGGCTTTCCAGCAATGGCGCGAGGCCCGCAGCGCCCTGGAAAAGGCCCGCGCGGAACTGGCCGAGGCCGGCGACCGGCTGGACCTGCTGCGCTTTCAGACCGGCGAACTGGCCGAACTGGCGCCGGAGCCCGACGAATACCCCGAGCTATCCACCGAACAGAGCCGGCTGGCGCACGGCACCGAGGTCCTGCAGGCCCTCCAGGCCGCCGACGACACCATCGGCGAGGACAACGGGCTGGATGCCCTCCTCGGCCAGATGCTGCACCGGCTGCAGGAGGCGGCCCGCCATGACGACCGCCTGCAGCCCGGGATCGAGCTGCTGGAATCGGCCCGCATCCAGATCGACGAGGCCGGAGACACCCTGCGCCGGCTGGCCGAGGACATCGACCCCGACCCGCAGCGCCTGGCGGAACTGGATGCGCGACTGGGGGAGTACCTGCGTCTGGCGCGCAAGCACCGGATGGAACCGGAGGAACTGCCCGGGCTGCAACGGCGTCTGATGGACGAACTGGAGCGTCTGGAATCCGGAGACCGCACGGTAGAAGAACTGGAAACCCGGGCCGCACAGACGCGTTCCGCGCTGGAGGACGCCGCGGCGGAACTCACCCGCGCACGCGAACAGGCCGCGCGGCGCATCGAGACCGCTGTCACCGAAACCATGCAGGAACTGGGCATGGCCGGCGGGCGCTTCGAGATCGCCGTGGAACCCGACGACGAACCCCGCGCCCACGGCGCCGACCGGGTGGAATTCCGCGTCGCCGCCAACCCCGGCCAGACCCCGCAGCCACTGGCCCGGGTGGCATCGGGCGGCGAACTGTCACGTATCGGCCTGGCCCTGCAGGTGCTCGCGAGCCAGCAGCAGACCGTGCCCACCCTGATCTTCGACGAGGTCGATTCGGGCATCAGCGGCGCGGTGGCCGAGGTCGTCGGGCGCAAGCTGCGGCGACTGGGGGAACGCCATCAGGTGCTGTGCGTCACCCACCTCGCGCAGGTCGCCGCGCAGGCCCATCATCAGCTGGAAGTGGCCAAGACCACGGCCGAGGATCACACCTGCACTGGCATCCGCCGCCTGGATCACGAGGACCGGGTGGACGCCCTGGCCCGTCTGATCGGCGGCAGCGCCCTCACCGAGAGCAGTCGCGCCCACGCACGGGAGCTGCTGGAAACGCCCGGCGATTGATCCCCGCTCCCGGGGGAGAAGGTTCAGGCGGGGCGGCGAGGGCAGGCCTCGTCGCTGCAGTCGCCGTACAACACCAGGGCATGATCCCGGATCGAAAACCCATGGTCACTGGCGATCTTCTGCTGGCGCTGCTCGATGGTCTCGTCGTAGAACTCCTCGACCCGCCCGCACTGGTTGCAGACGATGTGGTCGTGATGACCGCCACGCTCCAGCTCGAATACCGCCTGATTGCCTTCCAGATGCAGCCGGCACACCAGGCCCGCGGCCTCGAACTGGGTGAGCACGCGATACACCGTGGCCAGGCCGATCTCCTCGCCGGAATCCAGCAGCTCGCGGTAGATCGCCTCGGCCGTGAGGTGCCGCGTCTCCGACTGATCCAGGATCTCCAGGATCTTCATCCGCGGCAGCGTGACTTTCAGACCGGCCTTCTTGAGATTGCTCGTTTCCATGCACGATCCCTGCATCGCGTCGGGCTCCGGGCATTGAGAGCCACCGGATGCTTTGGTGTACCATGCGCGTTTCCAGACTCGTTCAAGGTCCCGCGCGCTCGATGTACAAGATTCTCATTACTATCGCGGTCGCCGCAAGCACGCTTACCGCGTGCAGTGGCTTTAACCAGTTCCGTCTCGACGTGCAGCAGGGCAACGTGATCGACGCCACCGACGTGGCGCGCGTCCAGCCCGGCATGACGCCCGGCCAGGTGCGTTTCCTGCTGGGGACGCCGCAACTGGACGCGGCCTTCAAGAGCGAGGACCGCTGGGACTATGTCTATTACCGGCGTCCGGGGATCGGCCCCACCGAACGCCAGCGCGTGAGCGTGTATTTCCAGGACGGCGTGGTCGCCTACATCGACTCCGACGTGCCGCAGCCGGTCGCCCTGGAGGACCACCCGGTGGACATGGACGACTGAGGGAGACGGGCGGGCCGCGTCACCGGGGTCACGCCTCCCCGCCCTTTTCTTTCGTCTTGCCCTTGCCGGCACGCTGGCGCCGCACCTCTTTCGGGTCGGCGATCAGCGGGCGGTAGATCTCCACCCGGTCGCGCGGCCGCAGCACGGTATCGCGGCGGGTAATCTTGCCGAAGATGCCGACCTTCGCATTGTCCAGATCGATCTCCGGAAACTGCCGGTCGATCTCGGACTGGCGCAGCGCCTGCTCCACGGTCGTTCCGGGCGAGACCTCCAGCGACAGGATCACCTGACGGTCGGGCCGCGCATAGGCGACCTCGACCGTCATCGGCCCCTCGCCACCATCGTCTGCCTCAGCCATTCCCGTGCACCTCCTGCGCCCGGCGGACAAAGGCGTCCACCAGGGAGTTGGCGATCTGGTGGAACACCGGACCGATGGCGAACGACATCAGCCGGCTGGCGAATTCGAATTCCAGCTCCAGCGAGATACGCGTGCCGCCGCCCTCCAGCTCGGTGAAGCGCCAGGTACCGTGCAGGCGCTGGAACGGCCCCTTCACCAGACGGATGTCGATGGACTCCGGCCGCCGCAGCGTGTTGCGGGTGGTGAAGGACTTGTGCAGCGCCCCCTTGGCAAGCTCGATGGTGCCCTCCACCTGGGTCTCGGTCCGGTTGCGTGCGGACGCGCTGCGACAGCCCGGCAGGAATTCCGGGTAGGCGTCGATGTCGTCCACCAGGTCGAACATCTGTTCGCGCGAATGCGGTACGTCGGCCGAACGCTGGATCTTCGAGCCCATCAGATCAGCTCCACCGCACGCAGGAACACCAGCAGGATCGCGACCGGCGCGACGAAACGCACCAGGAAGTACCACAGCCCGAACAGCGCCGGGGAGCGCATCGCCAGCTCCGCACTCACCGACCCGCGAGTCATGCGCCAGCCGGCGAACACGGCAATCAGGAATCCGCCCAGCGGCAGCAGGATGTTCGCGGTCAGGTAGTCGAGGAAATCGAGTACGCCCATGTCGAACAGGGTGTAGTCCGACCAGACGTTGAGCGACAGCAGCGCGGCGAGCCCCAGAGTCCATGCCGCGATCGCCAGCACCGTGGTCGCGGCCACCCGCGTCATGCCCACGGTTTCCACCAGCCAGGCCACGGCCGGCTCGGCGATCGAGATCGCCGAGGTCCAGGCCGCGAAACTCAACAGGATGAAGAACACCGTGCCGAAGATCAGCCCGCCGGGCATCTCGCCGAAGGCCAGCGGCAGGGTCACGAAGATCAGCCCCGGCCCCTCGCCCGGCGACAGTCCGGCGCCCAGCACGATCGGGAAGATCGCCAGCCCGGCCACGATCGCGACCAGGGTATCCGCCCCCACGACCACCCCGGCGGTGCGCGGGATGGAGGCGTCGCTCTGCAGATAGCTGCCGTAGATCATGATCGCGCCCATGCCCAGGCTCAGGGTAAAGAAGGCCTGCCCCATGGCCAGCAGCACCGCGTTGGCGGACAGCTCCGAGAAGTCCGGCGCCAGCATGAACGCCAGGCCCTCGGCGAAGTTCCCCTGCACCACCGCGTAGCCGACCATCACCAGCAGCATCACGAACAGCAGCGGCATGAGGATGGTCACGGCCTTCTCCAGCCCCGACTGCACCCCGCGCGCGACCACAATGCCCACCATCACCATGAAGATGGTGTGCCAGGCCAGCAGCGCCTCGGGGGAGGCCAGCATGCCGTCGAACATCGCCTCGGAGCCCCCGGCGTCCAGGCCGACAAAGCCACCCGCCCCGCTCTTGAAGATGTACGACAGGGCCCAGCCCGCGACCACCGAGTAGAACGACAGGATCAGGAAACCGGTCACCACGCCGATCCAGCCGATGGACGACCAGCCGGCCGACACCCCTTCCTCGCGCGACAGGCTGGTCATGGTGTTGATCGGCGACTGCCGCCCGCGACGGCCCAGCATGATCTCGGCGATCATCACCGGCAGGCCAATGAGCAATATGCAGCCCAGGTACACCAGCACGAAGGCGCCACCGCCGTTCTCGCCGGCGATGTAGGGGAAACGCCAGATATTCCCGAGCCCGACGGCCGAGCCCGTCGCCGCGAGGATGAAGGCCAGACGGGTGGTCCATTGACCATGGATCGATGCGGTGGGTGGCATGCGGATCTCCGTGTTTTTGCCCGTGGATTGTGAGCCAAGGCCGGCCGGCACTCAACTGAGTGCCGGTCCATGGATGCCCGACGTTGACGCCTGGAGTACACTCCGCCCCCATGGGCAAGAAGAAGAAAACCGCCGGGGACGGCTCCAGTACCATCGCGCTCAACCGCCGCGCGCGTCACGACTACCACATCGAGGACCGGCTGGAAGCCGGGCTGGCCCTCGAGGGCTGGGAGGTCAAGTCGCTGCGGGCCGGCCGCGCACAGATCAGCGAGGCCTATGTCCTGCTGCGCAACGGCGAGGCATACCTGTTCGGCGCCCATTTCACTCCGTTGCCCACCGCCTCCACGCACATCAATCCGGATCCGAGCCGCACGCGCAAGCTCCTGCTGCACCGCTCCGAGATCAACCGACTGATCGGTGCGGTGGAACGCCGCGGCTTCACCCTGGTCCCGCTGGCCCTGTACTGGAAACGCGGTCGGGCCAAAGTGGAGATCGGCCTGGCCAAGGGCAAAAAGTCCTACGACAAGCGCGCCGACAAGAAGGAAAAGGACTGGCAGCGCGAACGCGCGCGCATCATGAAGAACGGCTGACGCGGCCTCACTCGCGGGCCGCGCGCCAGCGGCAGGCACCCCCGGCCGCCTCGTCCAGCACCGCCAGCAGCTCGGCATGGGCGGCCGCCTCCTCCGCCGACGGCTCCACGACCGGCAGGGGCTGCCCCGACCGCCGCGCCCGCGCCGGCGCCTGATCCCCCGCATCCTGCTCGCTGTCGCTGTCCAGGGTCAGGCTCACCTGCCCGCCGGTCATCGCCAGGTAGACATCGGCGAGCAGCTCCGCGTCCAGCAGCGCGCCGTGCAGCGTCCGGTCCGAGGCATCCACCCCGTAACGCTTGCACAGCGCGTCCAGCGAATTGCGGCTGCCCGGATGCATGCGCCGCGCCAGCACCAGCGAATCCAGCACCCCGCAGATCTCGCCGATGGAGCCCGCCGGCGCCTGCTCGCCCAGCAGCGCCAGCTCGTGATCGAGGAAGCCGATGTCGAACGGGGCGTTGTGAATCACCAGTTCCGCCCCGCGCACGAACTCCACGAATTCCCCGGCCAGATCGGCGAAACGCGGCTTGTCCGCGAGAAACTCGTTGTCGATCCCGTGCACCGCCACCGCACCGGCATCGATCTCCCGGTCCGGCTGGATATAGTGATGCCACACCCGGCCGGTCGGCCGGCGATTGTCCACCTCCAGACAGCCGATCTCGATGATGCGGTGCCCGTCCGCCGGTTCCAGGCCGGTGGTCTCGGTGTCCAGCACGATCTGGCGCATGTTGCGTTCCCTTCAGTTCGGTCGTCCCGCGGATGGCTCAGCTGGCCGCCCCGCTCAGGAGTTCATCGATGCCGGCATTCGCCAGCTCGTCGGCGCGTTCGTTCTCCGGGTGCCCGCTGTGGCCGCGGACCCAGTACCACTCGATCGAATGGCGCGCCGCCTCGGCATCCAGGGCCTCCCAAAGATCCCGGTTCTTCACCGGCTGGCCGCTGGCCGAGCGCCAGTTGCGCCGTTTCCAGCCGGGCAGCCATTCGGTCACGCCCTGCTTCACGTACTTGGAATCGGTGACCAGCTCCACCCGGCAGGGCCGCTGCAGGGTCTCCAGCGCCCGGATGGCCGCGGTCAGCTCCATGCGGTTGTTGGTGGTCTCGGCCTCGCTGCCGTACAGCTCGCGCTCGTGCCCGCGGTAGCGCAGCACCGCCCCCCAGCCGCCGGGACCGGGGTTGCCGCGGCAGGCGCCGTCGGTATAGATGTACACCTGCTCGTCGTCGTCACTCATTGCCGTCCCTCGTTCGGCCGCGTTCGCCGGCGCATGATACGCGCGAAACGGCCGCGCCGGGAGCACCCGTCGGCGGCGCGAAGCGCAGCGCACGTGCCGGCCGCAGGGGCTCCTCCACCCGCTTGTGCGCGATGGTCAGGATGACCCCGGCCAGCGGGGGAAGTCCACGCAGAGCCCAGCGGTCCAGGCGTGCCAGCCGGCGCTGCCAGGCCACCGACAGGCCGGGCGGCAGCACGCTGAGGTTCCATTGCTCCAGCACTTCCAGGCCGGCGGCCGCCAGCATCCCGCGATAGCGTACGCTGCGCAGTCCCTCGGGCAGCGGGGACGGGCGCAGGCCGGCTTCCGGATCGCCGTGCAGCCGGTTGGCCTCCAGCATGAACAGATGCCCCTCGGGCTCCAGGACCCGGGCCGCCTCGTTGACCACCACCTGCGGCTCCGGACTCCAGCTGCAGGGATGGCCCAGCACGATGATCCGCGCCCCGGCGGATTCCAGCGCCCAGGCCTCCGGATCGATCCGGACCTGCGCCCCCGGATCCGCCACGCGCAGCACCCGTGCCTGATCCGGGGCGTCGGGATCCATCAACGGCGCCGGCGCCAGTTCCACCGCAACGTTCAACGGGCTCCCGGTCGCGTGGCGGCGCATGCGATCCAGCAGGCGCTCGCGCACCCGCTGGCCCTGAGGCTGGGCATACCACCGGGCGAGGCAATCGCGTGCCCGTGCTTGGTGCTCCGGGTTGGCTGGTTTATCCTTCGTCCCCATGAAACTTCGATGCCCCGCTGTCCCCGTTCGCCCGCTGGCCCTCGCCGTTACCGTGGCCCTGTTCTCCGGTTGTAGCCTACACGACCGCGAGCGGTCACTGGATACTGCCGACACCGGTGCCGGGAGTCCGGCCGAGGCGCGTACGCCACAGGCGCGCACCTACGACACCGAAGACGTCGAAGCCGCCATGCAGCGCCAGGCCGAGAAGGCGGAAAAGCGTGCCGCCGAAACCGACGACCTGTGGGAACGTGCCCGGCTGAACTACGGTTTCAGCGACGAACTCGACCACGATCGCGTCCAGCGTTATCTCGACCATTATCGCGATCAGCCGCGGATCATCGAACTCTCCACGCGGCGGGCCGAACCCTTCGCCTATTTTATCCTGTCGGAGCTCGAGGCTCGCGACATGCCGGCGGAACTCCTGCTGCTTCCCATCGTGGAGAGCGGCTATGCCCCGGAAGCCACCTCCAGCGGACGTGCCGCCGGGATCTGGCAGTTCATACCGTCCACCGGGGATCATTTCGACCTGCACCGCGACGACTGGTACGACGGCCGGCGCGATGTCTACCAGTCGACCCTGGCGGCACTCGACTATCTCGAATACCTGCATTCCCGCTTCGACGACTGGTACCTCGCCCTGGCCGCCTACAACTGGGGCCAGGGGAACGTCCGCCGGGCGATGGAGGCCAATGCCGCGCAGGGCCGCGACACCGACTACTGGAGCCTCGACCTGCCGGCCGAACCGCATGCCTACGTTCCCCGCCTGCTGGCCCTGCGCGAGCTGTTCCGCGCGCCGGATGAACACGGCGTGACCCTGACCCCCGTGGCCAACGAACCGGCGCTCGAGATCGTCCGCCCGGAACGTCAGGCGGATCTGGCCCTGGTCGCGGACATGGCCGATCTGGACCGCGCCGAGCTGGAACGCCTGAACCCCGGCTACCACCGGCACGCCACGCACCCCGAACATGCGCGGCACCTGTTCGTGCCGGCCGAAGCCGCGGACCGTCTGGAAACCGCGCTGGCGGAACACGGCGACGATCCGCTGCTGCGTTTCCGCGAATACACCGTGCGCGCGGGCGACAACCTCGGCCGTATCGCACGCGACGCCGGTACCGAGGTCGCGGTCGTACGGCAGATGAACGATCTCAATGGCGACCTGATTCGCGCGGGCCAGACCCTGCGCCTGCCGGTGGGCGGGGACGACGCCGGGGCCGCCACGGCCGTCGCCGAGGCCGGCGATGCGGATTCACTGACGGAATACGAAGTCCGCCGCGGCGACAGCCTCTGGACCATCAGCCAGTCCACCGGCATGAGCCTGAGCGAACTGCGCCGGGTCAACGACCTCAGGCGCGACACCACCCTGCAGCCCGGGGATGTACTCCAGGTCGCGGCGGCACACGGCGATGAAGGCACGGTGCACTACGAGGTCCGCCCGGGGGATTCGCTGTCCGGCATCGCCCGGCGCTTCGAGGTCTCGGTGGAAGACGTGCGGCGCTGGAACGGCCTTAACGGGGACCGCATCCGCGCCGGCGAGACCCTGGTCCTGCACATCGATCACGACGACGCGACCGTCGCCCGCGTGGACACCTGACGCGCTGGCCCGACCCGGGGCACATCGGTATGATCCCGGAAACACGCGTCCGCGACGCCAATCGCATCAAACCAGCAAGGAGAGTTTCATGGGCTTTCTCACCGGCAAGCGCGCCCTGGTCGTCGGGGTCGCCAGCAACCGTTCCATCGCCTATGGCATCGCCGCGGCGCTGCACCGGGAGGGCGCGGAGCTGGCCTTCACCTATCAGAACGAACGGATGCGCGACCGCGTGGAAAAACTGGTCGCCGATTTCGACTCGGACATCCTGATCCCCTGCAACGTCGAGAGTGACGAAGAGATCGAACAGGTCTTCGAACACCTGGACGACTACTGGGACGGCGTCGACATTCTGGTTCACTCCGTGGCCTATGCGCCCAAGGAGGAACTGGACGGCGATTTCCTCGACAACATGACCCGCGACGGCTTCCGCACCGCGCATGATGTCAGCTCCTACTCGCTGGCGGCCTTCGCCAAGGCCGGACGCGCGATGATGAAGGATCGCGATGCCTCTATCCTGACGCTCAGCTACCTGGGCGCCCAGCGATCCATGCCCAACTACAACGTGATGGGTCTGGCGAAGGCGAGCCTCGAAGCGAATGTCCGCTATCTGGCCTACACCCTCGGGCCGGAGGGCACCCGCGTGAACGCCGTCTCCGCCGGTCCCATCCGCACCCTCGCGGCATCCGGGATCGGGGATTTCAAGCGCATCCTCGACCATGTCGAGAGCAACGCCCCGCTGCGGCGCAACGTCACCATTGATCAGGTTGGCAATGCCGGGGCATTCCTGTGCTCCGACCTGGCTTCGGGAATCACCGGTGAGGTGATGTACGTCGACTCCGGTTACAACACCGTGGGCCTCGGCCAGCACGAGATCGGCCTGGACAGTTAGGCGGCCTGCCCGGCTGCCGGGTCTCTGAACCGAGAAAGGCCCGACCAGTCATCTGGCCGGGCCTTTTTTGTGCGCGGCCGGGCGGCCTGGTACCGCCCGACTCTTCCCCTACTCCAGGTTCTCCGGATAACGCTGGATATCCGCCTCGGCCTCCAGCCACGCCAGATAGGCACGCATCTCGGCACCGCCGTAGGCGTTGCGCAGCTGATCGCGGGCCTGCTGGCGCAGAGCCGGGTCCTCCTGCACGCCCCCGGCCTGCACCGCCTCCAGGGCCACCACGGCAAAGTCACCGCCGGACAGCGTCAGGCCCGCCAGCCGCGGCCCGTCCTCTTCGGGTGCGGCCAGACGGAACACCGGTGCCACCAGGCCGTCCGGCACGTCACCGTCGCGGGTATCCCGGCGCAGCTCGCGCGAGCGCGTCCAGCTGCCCTCGTCTTCGATGGCAGCCGCCCAGTCGTCAGCCTCGCGCAGGTCTTCCAGCAGGGCCTCGCCGGCTTCGCGCGCCGCGTCGGCGGCCGCTTCGGCCTGCAGCCGGGACCGAATCTCGTCCTCGACCTCGGCCAGCGGACGCAGCTCCGACTCTTCCCGTTCGGCCACGCGCAGCACGATCGTCGAGCCATCATCAAGATCCAGGGCATCGCTGTTCTCTCCGCGCTCGCGCACCCGCTCGCCGAAGGCCGCATCGCGCACGGAACGTGAGTCCGCGATGCCGCTGCCCGAGTCGCGGGTGAACCAGTCGGTCGTGCGGATCTCCAGCCCGGTCGCCTCGGCCGCGGGCTCCAGACTTTCCGGAAACTCGACGGTAAGCGACATCAAGTCGTCCAGTGCATCGATCTGCATCTGCTCGGCACGCCGGTCGCGCAGGTCGGATTCCACGTCGTCACGCACCTGCTCCAGCGGCTGTGCGCGGGCATCCTCGACCGCAGTCACCTGGATGATGTACCAGCCCTGATCGGTCCGCACCGGCTGGCTCACCATCCCCTCGGGCAGACTGAAGATCACCGTCTCCAGGGTCGACGATCCCAGATCCCCGCGGGCCAGCTCCCCCATGCGTCCGCCCCGCGGCGCGCTCAGGGAATCCTCGGAGTATTCCTCGGCAAGCTCCGCAAAATCCTCGCCGTCCTCGATACGCTGACGCAGCTCGCCAATCCGTGCCTCGGCGTCGTCCTCGTCCGCCAGACGAATGACCCGGACGTCACGCAGTTCCGGTTCCTCGTAACGCGACCGGTTGGCGCGGTAGTGCTCCTCGATGTCTTCCTCGCTCAGCTCGACGGCCTCTTCCAGCGATGCCGGATCGAGCTGAAGATACTCCACCCGCAGACGCTCTTCGGTCGTGAACTCCTCCGGATTCGCCTCGTAGTACGCCTCAACGGCGTCCTCGTCCACCACGCCGGGGCGATCGAAGTCTTCCGCCGCGAACACCCGCCAGCTCACCGTGCGCACCTGATTGCGCAGCGCGGCGTACTCGTCCACCAGGCCTTCGTCGAAGCGACCCGACTCCCGAATCCCGGTCTGGATCTGCGACATCACCAGCGAGCGACCGATGTCATCCTCGAAATCCGCGGGGCTGATGCGCTGAGCCGACAGCAGCTGGGAATAGCGCTCGGGACTGAACTGTCCGCCCTCCTGAAACACCGGCATCGCACGGATCTCGCGACGCACGGATTCGCTGGCGGCGGTAAACCCGAGATCATCGGCCGCCTGACGCAACAGGGTCTCGCGAATCAGGCTCTCCAGCGCCTGCAGCCGAATCCCCTCGTCGTCGAATTCGTCCGGGATCTCGCCGCCGAACATGCGGCGGAGTTCATCCCGCTGGGCACGCGCCTCCTGATGCACGGACCGGGTATCGATGTCCACGCCGTTGACCTCGGCAGCCACGATGTCGCCGGCTCCGCCGAAGTATTCGCCCACGCCCCACAGGGCGAAGGGGACCGCGATCAGGCCGATGATTACGTAGGCGAGCCAGCCGGTCGCCCGATCTCGAATTGCTTGCAGCATGCTGGTTTTGTCCGTTCGGGTTCAGCAGGGAAAACAGATCAATGGTAGCAGGCGCGTCCTCCGCCGTCTGTCGGACACACCAACAAAAAAGGCGCCCCGGAGGGCGCCTTTCGAAATATGGCGGAGCGGACGGGACTCGAACCCGCGACCCCCGGCGTGACAGGCCGGTATTCTAACCAACTGAACTACCGCTCCGTTTTCTTTTCAGCGCAGCCGCATCAAGCAGGTCTGCGCCTGGTGGGTGCTGACGGATTCGAACCGCCGACATTCGCCTTGTAAGGGCGACGCTCTACCAACTGAGCTAAGCACCCGGTAAAGCTCTTTAGTTTACCCGATCCTTCAACGCTTTGCCAGCCTTGAAACCGGGCGTTTTCGACGCGGCGATCTGAATCGTCTCGCCGGTGCGCGGGTTGCGCCCCGTGCGCGCCTCACGTTCGCGGACGAGGAACGTCCCGAAGCCAACCAATGATACCTGATCACCCTTGGCAAGGGAATCCCCGATTACGCTGACCATGGCATCGACCACCTTGCCGGCCTGAGCCTTGGGAACATCGGCTTCCGCGGCGATCGCGTCGATCAATTCGGATTTATTCATGAAACGGTTCCTTATCGTTTTGGTGACTCGGGCGTGCAGCCGGCAGAGCCAAGCTTACAACAATCCGGGCCGATGCCGCCACGGCCTGTGCAGGGAACGGGAATGGGTTCGACAGCCGGATCCGGACAATGCGATCAGGGTTATAGCAAGGCTGCGAAAATGGTGTCAAACGCCGGTCGCCGCTCCCTGCGACCGGCTCGACAAAAGCCCTCTCCCCCGGGCCCTCTCCCCCGGGTGTGCGGACCGATCAGTGATGCCGGACTCGACCACGCCCCCGCGACGGTTTCTTCTTGCCGGAGACGACTTCTTCGGCGGGCTCCTCGCCCTCCGCCGGCTCGCCGGTACGGGCTTCCGGCATCTCGGCCAGGGCGACTTCCAGCACCTCGTCGATCCAGCGCACCGGGCGAATATCCAGCTTCTGCTTGATGTTCTTCGGGATATCCACCAGATCCTTCTCGTTTTCCTCGGGGATCAGGACCGTACGGATACCCCCGCGATGCGCCGCCAGCAGTTTCTCCTTGAGCCCGCCGATCGGCAGCACCTGCCCGCGGAGGGTGATCTCGCCGGTCATGGCCACATCGGCACGCACGGGGATGTCGGTCAGGGCGGAAACGATGGCCGTGCACATACCGATACCTGCAGACGGTCCGTCCTTGGGCGTGGCCCCCTCGGGAACGTGGATGTGGAGGTCCTTGTTCTCGTGGAAATTCTCTTCCAGACCGAGGGCGGCAGCGCGGGACCGGACCACTGTCAGCGCGGCGTGGATGGACTCCTGCATCACGTCCCCCAGCTTGCCGGTTTGCTGGGTCTTGCCCTTGCCGGGCACCGCCGAGGCCTCAATGGTCAGCAGTTCACCGCCCACCTCGGTCCACGCCAGCCCGGTAACCTGGCCGACCCGGTCGGCCTCGTCGGCCTGGCCGAAGCGGTAGCGCCGGACACCCAGGTACTTGTCCAGGGTCTTCGGCGTCACCGAAGTCATGCGGTCGGCGTCTCTGCCCTTCGACAGGGTGCGCTGCTTGACCACCTTGCGGCAGATCTTGGCGATCTCGCGCTCCAGCGCACGCACCCCGGCCTCGCGGGTGTAGTAGCGGACCACGTCGCGCACCGCCGCATCGGAGATGTTGATTTCGCCCTTCTTCAGACCATTGGTCTTGATCTGCTTGGGGATCAGGTAGGTGTGCGCGATATTGACCTTTTCGTCCTCGGTGTAGCCGGACAAGCGGATCACTTCCATGCGGTCCAGCAGCGGCCCGGGGATGTGCATGCTGTTGGCCGTGGCCACGAACATCACGTCCGAGAGATCGAAGTCCACCTCCAGGTAGTGGTCACTGAAGGTGTGGTTCTGTTCCGGATCCAGTACCTCGAGCATCGCCGAGGCCGGATCGCCACGGAAATCCATGGCCATCTTGTCGATCTCGTCGAGCAGGAACAGCGGGTTGCGCACCCCGACCTTGGACAGGTTCTGGATGATCTTGCCCGGAAGCGACCCGATATAGGTGCGCCGGTGACCGCGGATCTCGGCCTCGTCGCGTACCCCGCCCAGCGCCATGCGCATGAACTTGCGGTTGGTGGCCCGCGCGATGGACTGCCCCAGCGAGGTCTTGCCGACGCCGGGCGGCCCCACCAGACACAGGATCGGGCCCTTCAGCTTGCGCACGCGCGACTGCACGGCGAGGTATTCCAGGATGCGCTGCTTGACCTCTTCCAGCCCGTAGTGATCCTCGTTGAGGATCTTCTCGGCACGCTTGAGATCCTTGGAGACGCGGGTCTTCTTCTTCCACGGCAGCGACACCAGCCAGTCGATGTAGCTGCGCACCACCGTGGCCTCGGCGGACATCGGCGACATCATCTTGAGCTTGTTGAGCTCGGCGGTCGCCTTCTTCTTCGCCTCTTCGGACATCCCGGCGTTTTCGATCTTTTCCGCCAGGTCCTCCTGCTCGTTGGGTGCGTCCTCGAGGTCGCCCAGCTCCTTCTGAATGGCCTTCATCTGCTCATTCAGGTAGTACTCGCGCTGGGACTTCTCCATCTGCTGCTTCACGCGGCCGCGGATCTTCTTCTCGATCTGCAGCACGTCCATCTCGCCCTCGATCTTGGCGACCAGATGCTCCAGGCGCTCGCGCACGTTGGCGATCTCGAGGACCTGCTGCTTCTCCTCGAGCTTCAGCGACATGTGCGCGGCGATGGTGTCGGCCAGGCGCGAGGTGTCGTCGATCCCGGCCAGCGAGGTCAGGATCTCGGGCGGGACCTTCTTGTTCAGCTTGATGTACTGCTCGAACTGGTTCAGCGCGGAGCGCCCGAGGACCTCGAGTTCCTTGTCCTCGGTATCGAATTCCTCGTCGATCAGCTTGATGTCGGAGACGAAGTAGTCTTCTTCCTGCTCCGGATCCCCGGTGGTGGAGACATCCATCACGCGGGCACGCTGCGCGCCTTCCACCAGCACCTTGATGGTGCCGTCGGGCAGGCGCAGCAGCTGCAGGATGTTGCCGAGGGTTCCGATCTCGTGGAGATCCCCGGCGTCGGGTTCGTCCACCTCGGCGCTCTTCTGCGCGACAAGGAGGACCTGCTTGTTCTCTGCCATCGCCGAATCCAGCGCGCGAATCGATTTCTCGCGCCCGACGAACAGCGGAATGACCATGTGCGGATACACCACGACATCGCGCAGCGGCAGCACCGCAACGCGCTTCACGGGCGATTCCACCTCGTTCTGGGAAGGACGGTCGTCGGTCATGTGGCCCCCTCAGGGCTGGGCGAATGTAGGGGGGAAATGGGGGCGACCCGCGCGGCTTTCAAGGGTCGCCCGGCCGATGTTTCCCGCTCAGGAGTCCGCGGCGGCCTGCCGGGTGTACGAGGTGTTGTCGTATATCAGGTAGGGCTCGGCGTCCCCGCGGATCACCGCCTCGTCGATCACGACCTTGGTGACCCCCTCCATGGACGGCAGTTCGTACATCGTGTCCAGCAGGATGTTCTCCAGGATGGTCCGCAGGCCGCGGGCACCGGTCTTGCGCTCCAGCGCCTTCGCGGCGATCGCGTGCAGTGCATCGTCGCGGAACTCCAGTTCGACACCCTCCATCTCGAACAGCCGTGCATACTGCTTGATCAGCGCGTTCTTCGGCTGCGTGAGGATCGTGATCAGCGCATCCTCGTCGAGCTCGTCCAGGGTCGCCTGCACCGGCAGACGCCCGACGAATTCCGGGATCAGGCCGTAACGCACCAGATCGTCGGCCTCCAGCTGCTTCAGCCAGCGGTCCGAGGAGGCGTCCTCGTCCTTGCTTGCCAGCGCCGCGGAAAAACCGATGCCGGTCCCTTTCTCCGCCCGCTGCTGGATCACCTTGTCCAGGCCGGAGAAGGCACCACCGCAGATGAACAGGATGTTGCTGGTGTCGACGTTCAGGAATTCCTGCTGCGGATGCTTGCGTCCGCCCTGCGGCGGGATCGAGGCGGTCGTGCCCTCGATCAGCTTGAGCAGGGCCTGCTGCACGCCCTCGCCCGAGACATCACGGGTGATCGAGGGGTTGTCGGCCTTGCGCGACACCTTGTCGATCTCGTCGATGTAGACGATCCCGCTCTCGGCCTTCTCGACGTCGTAATCGCACTTCTGCAGCAGCTTCTGAATGATGTTCTCGACGTCCTCGCCAACGTAGCCCGCCTCGGTCAGGGTGGTCGCGTCGGCGATGGTGAACGGGACGTTGAGCACCCGCGCAAGGGTCTCCGCCAGCAGGGTCTTGCCGGATCCGGTCGGGCCGATCAACAGGATGTTGGACTTCGACAGCTCCACTTCATCCTTGCCGGCCCGCGCCTCCATGCGCTTGTAATGGTTGTAGACGGCGACGGAGAGGATCTTCTTCGCGTCGTTCTGGCCGATTACGTAATCATCCAGGGTGTCCCGGATTTCACGGGGCCGCGGCAGCGAGGCATGCTCGGTCTGGCCGGCCTCCTGCATTTCCTCGCGGATGATGTCGTTGCACAGCTCAACGCACTCATCGCAGATGAACACGGAGGGTCCCGCGATCAGCTTGCGCACCTCGTGCTGGCTTTTCCCGCAGAAGGAGCAGTACAGCAGCTTGCCGTCCGCGGGAGGGGTCTTGTCGTCGCT
Organism: Thioalkalivibrio sp. ALE21; assembly: GCF_003208255.1. Lineage (NCBI taxonomy): Bacteria > Pseudomonadati > Pseudomonadota > Gammaproteobacteria > Chromatiales > Ectothiorhodospiraceae > Thioalkalivibrio > Thioalkalivibrio sp. ALE21. The sequence continues at coordinate 32,126 of NZ_QKMA01000007.1, read as the reverse complement.
CATCCGTTGCCCTCGATTGGATTGCAATTCCTTTCGAACATGCCCCGTTTCACCGACCGGTGCAAACGAGCCAAGTGTTCGTGCGGTCTAGGCATCAGGATCCGGCTTTCTCGCCGGCTTCCGCACGATCGGCCAGCACGTTGTCGACCAGGCCGTATTCCTGCGCTTCGGCCGCGGTCATGAAGCGGTCGCGATCCGTGTCCTGCTCGATCTGTTCCACCGTCTGACCGGTGTGCTTCGCCAGCACGCGGTTGAGTTCTTCCTTGATCTTGAGGATCTCGCGGGCATGGATGTCGATGTCCGTCGCCTGACCCTGGAAGCCGCCCAGGGGCTGGTGGATCATCACGCGCGAATGCGGCAGGGCGTAGCGCTTGCCCTCGGCGCCGCCGGCCAGCAGCACCGCCCCCATGCTCGCCGCCTGGCCCACGCAAAGCGTGGACACCTGCGGCTTGATGAACTGCATGGTGTCGTAGATCGCCATGCCGGCGGTGACCGCACCACCCGGCGAATTGATGTAGAGGCTGATTTCCTTGTCCGGATTCTCGGATTCCAGGAACAGCATCTGCGCGACGATCACGTTGGCCATGTAGTCCTCGACCGGCCCCACGCAGAAGATCACCCGGTCTTTCAGCAGCCGGGAGTAGATGTCATAGGCGCGTTCGCCGCGGGCGGTCTGCTCGACCACCATCGGCACCAGGTTCAGGCCCTGGGTATGCTGCGCGCCCTGATCGCCCATGTCGTGCGTCATTCGCTCGACTCCTTGTTCGGATTCATTACGTCCTGGAAGGTGGTGGGCTTGTCGGTGACGTTGCCCTGTTCCACCACCCAGTCCACCACCTGGTCTTCCAGGACGATGGACTCCAGGTTCTGCATGGCCTGGGGCTGCGTGCGGTAGTACTGCTTGACCTCTTCGGGGTCTTCGTAGGTCGCGGCCATGTTGTCGAGCTCCTGCTCGACCCGCTCGCGATCCACCTCGAAGCCCTTGTCGTCGATCAGATGCCGCAGCACCAGGCCCAGGCGCACCCGCCGTTTCGCCTCTTCCTCGAACAGGCTGTCCGGCAGCGGCTGCGTCTGCTCCGCCCCGCCGAACCGCTTCTCGGCGTCTTCGCGCAGGCGGTTGATTTCGGATTTCACCAGGGCATCCGGCAGGTCGAAGCCGTGGCGTTCCACCAGCGCATCCATGACCTGCTGCTTGATCTTGCTCTTCAGAGCCTGATTCAGCTCCCGCTCCATGTTGGACCGCACATCCTCGCGAAGTTTCTCCACCGAGCCGTCCTCGATGCCGAATTTCTCCGCGAAGGCCGCGTCGACCGCGGGCAGCCGGGCCTCTTCCACCGCCTTGACCGTGATATCGAAGGTCGCGGTCCGGCCCTTGAGGACCTCCGCCGGGTAATCCTCGGGGAAGGTGACCTCGATGGTCTTTTCCTCGCCCGTTTTCACGCCTTCGAGCTGGTTCTCGAACTCCGCCAGCAGCCGCCCGCTGCCGATCTCCACCTGAAAGTCCTCGGCCTGTCCGCCCTCGAAGGCCTCGCCGTCGAGCTTGCCGAGGAAGTCCAGGGTGATGCGGTCGCCCGAGGCCGCCGCACGCTCGACCGCCTGCCATTCCTTGTGCTGTTCGCGCAGGGTGTCGATCACGCGATCGATGTCCTCGTCACCGATTTCGGCCACCGGGCGTTCGATCTCGACCCCGGACAGGTCGGCGACCTCGATCTCCGGGAAGACCTGAAAGGACGCCTCGAACTCGATCGGCTGACCGTTTTCCACCGATTTCGGCTCGATGCTCGGGCTGCCGGCCGGCTCCAGGCCCTCCTGCTGCACCGCCTCGCGGTAACTCTCCTGCAGGACTTCGCTGAGCACCTCCTGGTACACCCCGGCCCCGTAGCGCTGACGCACCACCTTGAGCGGCACCTTGCCCGGGCGGAACCCGTCGAGCCGGACCCGCTTGGCGAGGTTCTTCAGGCGGTTGTCGACCTCGGTGTCGACGCGTTCGGAGGGGACCTGGACGGTCATCTTGCGGTCCAGGTTGCCAGTGGCTTCAACGGAAACTTGCATGGAGGGCCTCGTCAAATGGTTCGGAAATCGTCGTGTCCGGGCGCGGGGCCGTCGTCTCGCGGCCGGACGGGGTTCCTGGTGCGAAAGGAGAGACTCGAACTCTCACGGGTGTTACCCCACTGGGACCTAAACCCAGCGCGTCTACCAGTTCCGCCACTTTCGCCGTTGGTTTCGTAACCCGACATTGTAGCGTGTCTGCATGCCGGAAACACAAAAGGCCCGCTGAACGGGCCTTGTGCCGGTCCGGGACCGGGGAGATGGTGGGTCGTGTAGGATTCGAACCTACGACCAATGGATTAAAAGTCCACTGCTCTACCAACTGAGCTAACGACCCGTGTGATCTGCAACGGGGGCGTAGTGTACGGCCCCGTCACCAAAACGCAAGGCGGGCCGCGATCGCGGCCCGCCCGGGCAGAAGGTTCCCGCCCCGCCGGCGATCAGATCGCTTCGAGGCTGCGCATCTTCGACGGCAGGAGCTTCATGTCCACCAGCGAGGTGATCAGCGCCTTGCCGAAGCTGGCTTCGTCTTCGTAGACCATCTTGTAGTACTGGATCTTCATGGTCAGGGCCGCGCCGAACACGATGAAGATGAAGGTCAGGAACCCGCCGATCGCCAGCGTGGAGACCCCGGTGATGGCCTGCCCCACGGTACAGCCCATCGCGAGGATGCCGCCCACGCCCATCAGGATGCCCCCGGCGAAGTGGTTCCAGAAATCACGCAGGGACGAGAACCACTCAATGCGGAAGCTGCGCGACACCAGCGACCAGAAGAACGAGCCCAGGATCACGCCCGCCAGCGCCATCACGCCGAAATACAGGAAGCGGCTGTCGAAGCCTTCCTTCACGTAGGCCGCGCTCTGGCCCATCGGCGCGATGAAGGTGAAGGACTGGTTGTTCCAGAAACGCACCTGGTCGGCCGGGCGCTCTTCACCGGGCTCGCCCAGGAAATCCCAGTCGGCCAGATAGGCCGTCGGGGTGTAGGTGTCACCCATCTCGTCGGCGACCTGCACGTTGCTGGTCAGCCACCAGGCACCGATCACCACCAGGCCGATCACCAGCCCGCCCAGGATGTTGTCGAAGCTCTTGCGGAAGTCCGCCGCCTTGAAGATCAGCGCCAGCAGCAGCACGCCGATGACCAGGCCCAGCACCAGACGCGCGGTGCCGTCGGCATCGCCCGCGACGATCGAGCCAAGATCCTGGCCGCCGGACAGCGTGATCGCGGTGGCGTCCATCCAGCCGAACAGCAGCTGATTGAGGGTCTCGCCGGTGCCGAACACCGACTGCGTGCTCAGCAGGAAGTAGGCGACGATGCCGATCAGGACCATCACCATCACCGACTTGATGTTGCCGCCGCCCACGCGCACCAGGGTCTTGTTACCGCAGCCCGAGCCGTAGGTCATGCCGATCCCGAACAGGAAACCGCCCAGCACGTGCCCGAGCCAGTTCAGGTTGTCCATGCGATAGGGAGGAAACGAACCTTCGGCGCTCAGCACGCCAAAGAATTCCAGGGTGCTCACGCCCAGCATGGCCACGGCGATGGCCAGCAGCCAGGAGCGCATGCGCCCGGTGTCACCCATGTTCACCCAGTCGGAGACCGCGCCCATGGTGCAGAAGTTGGTCTTGTTGGCGACCGCCCCCATGATGAAGGCGAGGATGAACGTCCCGACCAGCACCGCCGTGGCGGCTGCGGAAAAGCTGGAGAATTCCATGCGTCAAACCCTCTTGATCAGTTGTCACTCGGGCTGCACGACCGACCGGAGCAAGGTATCCGGTTTCGCCGTTCAGGGCCGCGCAGCATACATCGACCACCAGACGAGATCGAGAGAGGTTTCATTCCGTGCTTCCCCGGGCGAATCTTCCGGGGCCGGGGCTCATCCGGCGTAACGGGTGGGATCGGGGATCCCGGCCGCCGCAAAACCGTCGGCACGCAGGCGGCAGGAATCGCAGGTGCCACAGGCGCGCCCGTCCGCGTCGGCCCGGTAACATGACACCGTCAGCGAATAGTCCACGCCCAGACGCGCCCCTTCGCGGATGATCTGCGCCTTGCTCAGATGCATCAGCGGGGCCTCCACCGACCATGGCGCGCCCTCCACGCCGGTGGCCGTCGCAACGCGCGCCAGGGACTGAAAGGCCTCGATGAACGCGGGGCGGCAATCGGGATAGCCGGAGTAGTCGACCGCGTTGGCGCCCACCACCAGGCGGTGGGCGCCCAGGGTCTCGGCAAACCCCAGTGCCAGCGACAGAAACACGGTGTTGCGCGCCGGCACGTAGGTCACCGGGATACCTTCGCCGCCGGCCTCGGGCACCTCGATGGCCGAGTCGGTCAGCGCGGAGCCACCAATGGCAGTCAGGTCGACACGGACCACGCGATGGTCGGCCACTCCGGCGGCCGCGGCCACACGCCGCGCCGCCTGCAGCTCGGTGGCGTGGCGCTGCCCGTAGTCGACCGACAGGGCGTGACATTCCAGCCCCTGTTCCTGCACCAGCGCCAGGCAGGTGGCCGAGTCCAGTCCGCCCGACAGCAGGACCACGGCGCGTTCATTCGCCCCCGTGGCCATCAACGCCCCGGCTCGTCGCCCCACAGCCACTTGTGCAGCTGCATCTGAAAACGCACCGGCAGGCGTTCGGCCACGATCCAGTCGGCCAGCAGCCGCGGCTCCAGCTCGCCATGTACCGGGGAAAACAGGACTTCCACCGCCGAATCCAGGCCCATCCCGGAGAGGGCGTCACGCGCCCATTCGAAATCCGCCCGGTTGGCGAGCACGAACTTCAGCTGGTCGCCCTCCCCCAGATACGCGAGGTTTTCCGCCCGGTTACGCCCGGACTCGCAGGACGCGGGTGCCTTCCAGTCCATGACCAGCCCGGCGCGCGGATCCACGTCGCTCACGTCCATGGCACCGGAGGTCTCGATCGTGACCGCCAGGCCGGCATCGCACAGGCCCGTGATCAGGGCACGGCTGCCCGGCTGGGCCAGCGGCTCACCCCCGGTGACACACACGTGGCGCACCCCCTCGCCCGTCACCCGCTGCAGCACCGTGGCCACGTCGGTGGTCTCGCCGCCCTCGAAGGCGTATTCGGTGTCACACCAGCGACAGCGCAGCGGGCAGCCGGTCAGGCGCACGAACACCGTGGGCCAGCCCACCTGCGCGGCCTCGCCCTGCAGCGAAACGAACATCTCGCTCAGGCGCAGCCGGGGTGCACCCCCGGACGCGGAGGCCGGTGCCGTGGCGCGGCGCAGCGGTGCTTCCACGTTCACGAGCCATCCATCCGCTGCAGGCGTTCGCGCGCGAGGCGATCCAGCGTGGTGCCGCCGTATTCCTCGCGCACCTGTTCCAGCGCCTCGCTTGCGGCCTCGAAATCCTCGAGCTCGTAATGCGAGTAACCGATCTTCAGCAGGGCATCGCCCTGCTTGTCACTCTCCGGGAACTGCTCACGCAACCGCTCGAAGTCTTCCAGCGCGGCCTCGAAATCGCCACTGGCGTATTTGGCTTCGGCCAGCCAGTACCAGGCGTTGGCGGCAAAATCCCCGTCCGGGAACCGCTCGATGAACGCCTCCAGCTGCCGGATCGCCCCGGCATAATCCCCGTCCATCAGGACCGAGAAGGCCTCCTGGTAGGCCTCCTGCTCGCCCGCGTCCGGCAGATCGAAATCCACCACTTCTTCTTGCGGCGCCTCGCCTTCGCTGGCGACGCCTCCGGCCTCCAGCGTCGCCAGCCGCTCGTCCAGATGAGCAAACTGGTCCCGCTGGCGCTCTTCCAGGCGGTCAAGGCGGTGATTCAGGGTATCGACTTCTCCGCGCAGATTGCGCAGATCCCGCTGCATCTCCTCGACGCCGCGCAGCATGTCCGCCAGCGCACTGGAATCCAGCCTGCGCTCGATGCGATCCAGCCGGCGGTCCAGCTCGCGCACCTGCGACTGCGTCGCCACGATGCCGTCTTCCTGCGCCAGCACCGGGGGGCCGGCCAGCAGCAGCGCCGGAAGCATCCCGGCCAGCAGGGCGCCCCGAAGGGCACCCTGCGGGAAACGCTGCCCGGCCCGCCGCCGAATCGCCTGCATGGGACGCGTATCCATCACCATCATCACTGCCGACGGTCGTATACCAGTTCCACGCGCCGGTTCTGCGCCCAGGCCTCTTCGGTCTGTTCGAAGGCCACCGGCATCTCCTCGCCGTAGCTGACGACCTCGATCTGCTCGTCCTCGGCCCCGTTGAGGTTCAGCACCCGACGCACGGACTGCGCACGGCGCTCGCCCAGCCCCAGGTTGTACTCACGGGTACCCCGTTCGTCGGTATGCCCTTCCAGACGCAGCCGCGCACCGGGGTTGGCCGCGAGATACTCGGCATGCGCCTCCAGCATCTCCTCGTACTCGCGCTTCACCTCGTCACGGTCGAATTCGAAATACACCAAACGCTCGGCCAGCAGGCTGTCCGGGTCATCCAGCGCCGCGGCGTCCAGGCGCCGGTCCTCGCCCAGCCCGCGTGCCTCGCGCTCGCGCCGCTCGCGGGCCTCACGCTCGGCCTCGGTTTCGGCTTCGGCCGCCTCACGTGCCTCACGCTCGGCCGGATCCTCGGCATCGCGCACCGGCTGGGCGCAGGCCACCAGCGAGCCCACGACAAGGGCCAGAATGCCCCAGCGAATCAGGTGGTTCATCGTTTGTTTCCTCAGGGTGTTGTCAATCATCAAAGAATCCGGGCAGACCCTCATTATTCGCCGAGTGGCGACCAGGCCGGTTCACGCACCTCGCCGTCCCGGCCCTCCAGCCGCTGGTGTACCCGGCCATCCCGGCTCACCGAGCCCAGGACGCCACGAGTGCCTTCGCTGATGGCGTACAGAATCATGCTGCCGTTGGGAGCAAAGCTCGGGGATTCGGCATTACCGGAATCGGTCAGTCGCGTGACACGACGGTCGCCGAGATCCAGGCGGGCCAGACGGAAGCCGCCATCGCCCCCCTCCACGTACACTACCGAATCACCGTCCGGGGACACCGTGACACCCGCCGCATATCCGCTCTCGAAGGTCAGCCGCCGGACATCCCCGCCGTCGGCGTCCATGCGGTAGATCTGCGGTGCCCCGGCACGGTCGGAGGTGAAATAGATGGTCCCGCCGTCCGGCGACCACGCCGGCTCGGTCTCGATCGCGGAGGACCGCGTCAGCTGCTCCAGGTCCCCGCTCTGCAGATCCAGCCGATAGATATTGGGACTGCCGTCGCGCGAGAGGCTCAGCGCCAGGTAGCGTCCGTCCGGCGACCACGCCGGCGCACTGTTGATTCCCCGGAACCGGGCCAGGCTCACCCGCTCGCCGCTGCGCACGTCGTGGCGGAAGACCTCGGACTGGCGGTTCTCGAACGACACATACACCAGTTCGTTGCCATCCGGCGACCAGGCCGGAGACATCACCGGATCCGACGAGCGGTACAGGGTGCGCGGATTCGCGCCGTCGGAGTCGGCCACCTGCAGCCGGAACTCGCGGCCGTCGCCGTCGCGCTGCACCTGGACGAAGGCGATGCGCGCACTGAACGCGCCCGGATCACCGGTGATGGCCTCGAACACGAGATCCGACACCCGGTGCCCGCCGCGCCGCAGCATGTCGGCCGGCACCGGGATGCGCCAGCCGCCGAGGCGTTCCTCGGCAAGCACGTCGAACACATGGAAATCCACCACCACACGGTCGCCGTCCGGGCGCTTGCTGCCGACCACCACGTACTCGGCCCCGGCCGCACCCCAGGGCTCCGGAATGAAGTCCGCAGGCCCGGTGGCCCCCGAAGGCAGGTCTTCGCGCAGCACCTCGAACAACCCGCTGCGATGCAGATTGTCCCCCAGGATCCCGCTCATGCGGGTCTCCGGCTCACCTTCGCCGCGCCACTCGAACGGCGCCACGGCTACCGGGATCGCCCCCGACACGCCCTCGGTCACCGTGACCTCCAGCACCGCGTGCGCCTGGGAGGCCCCCAGCATCAGGGCAATCCCGAGCAGGCCCGTCAGGGGCCGCAACATCTTTTTCATCATTGGTGCCTGCAATGCCATTGAAACCTCACCGTCACTGCGGTTCGAACTGGATCCGGACTCCGCGCGCCGCGGCGTCGGCATCCGGCGGCTCCGGCAGGGCACGCAGGCGCTCGATCGCCTCCTCCACGGACGCGCAGAAGGCCGGCCCTCCGGCGCAGCGCTCCACCTCGAAACTGATGATACGCCCGGTCTCGTTGACCCGCACGTGCACCGTCGCCCGGTCCGACGCGCTGACGTCCGCGGGTTCGCGCCAGCGGCGCTGGACCACCGCGCTGGCCTGTGCCTGCCACTCCTCGATCGCCTCGCGGCGTTCGGCGGCCGCCTGCGCCGCCTCGCGCCGTTCCGCGGCCTCGGCCATGCGCTGCATCTCCTCTTCCATGCGTTCGCGCCGGCGCTGCTCCTCGAGTTCGCGCTCGGCTTCGGCACGCCGCTCGGCTTCCTCGCGTGCCCTGCGTTCGGCCTCCTCCTGCTCGCGACGCTCCTGTTCCTCGCGGGCCTGACGTTCGGCCTCCTCGCGTTCGCGCCGTTCCTGCTCCGCGCGCTCGCGTTCCGCTTCCGCCTCGCGCCGGGCCTGTTCAGCGGCCTCGCGCTCGCGCTCCAGACGTTCGGCTTCTTCCTGTGCCTGCCGCCGCGCCCGTTCCGCCTCTTCCAGTGCCTCGCGTCGGGCCTGCTCCTCGGCCTCGCGCCGGCGCTGTTCTTCCAGCCGCTGCTGTTCCTCGGCGCGGCGGCGTTCCTCTTCCTCGCGCAGGGCCTCGGCGATCGCCTCCTGCTCCGCGACTTCGCGTTCATGCTGGATGCGGTCGAAGGTCTCGGCGTCGACCGCCTCGGCCTGAACCACTTCCACCTCGTCGCCGGTCGTGATCTCCAGGGGCTCCCCGGAACGGCTGTCCGGCGCAAGGTTGACGTTCAGCAACAGCGCCGCGAACAGCACGCCATGCAGCGCCAGCACCAGCAGCAGGGCAAACGGATGTTGTCGCAGCAGTTCGAACACGGCGGCCGGTTCAGTCGTCGCGCGGCGGTTCGGTGATCAGGCCCACGCGGCCGCCCCCTGCCCGCTGCAGCGCGATCATCGCGTCGATCACCCGTCCGTAGTCCACATTGCGGTCGCCGCGCACGTAGGTCTGCGTGCCCGGGTGGTCCTCGAGGAACTGGATAACGATCTCGGTCATCTCCTCGGGCGCCAGCGGTTCATTCACCCGCGGTCCCTGGTTGAGGCTCAGCGCGCCCGCGGCGTCCACCGTGACGACCAGCGGTTCGGCCGCCTCGGTCCCGTCATCCAGCGCCTCGGCCTGAGCCTCGGGCAGATCCACTTCCACCCCCTGCTGCAGCATGGGCGCGGTGATCATGAAGATGATCAGCAGCACCAGCATCACGTCGATGAACGGCACGACGTTGATCTGCGACATCGGCCGCCGGCTGCGACGCTGACTGCGGAGCGAGGTCTTCGCCATGGTTTATTCGCCGGTCGTGGCGACCGACGCCTCGCTTGCGCGCGGATGGGACTGGCGGTTGAGCAGGCCCGCGAACTCTTCGCTGAAGTTCTCCAACCGCCCGGCGATGCGATCCACGTCCCCCGAGAAACGGTTGTACGCGATCACCGCCGGGATCGCCGCGAACAGCCCCAGCGCGGTCGCGATCAGGGCCTCGGCAATGCCCGGGGCGACCATTGCCAGGGTCGCCTGCTGCACCCCGGAAAGCCCGAGAAACGCATGCATGATGCCCCAGACGGTACCGAACAGGCCGATGTACGGGCTGGTCGACCCGACCGTGGCCAGGAACTGCAGATAGCGCTCCATGCCGTCCAGCTCGCGCGAGATCGCCACCCGCATCGCGCCCTGGGCCGGCTCGGCGGGCGCCATTCCGTGCTGGCGCGCACGCAGGAACTCCTTGAACCCGGAGGAGAACACATGTTCCATCGGGTTCAGTACGGTCTTGCGCCGCAATCCCTCGTAGAGATGGGACAGATCCGCGCCCGACCAGAAACGTTCCTCGAAGTCATCGGCCGCACGGTCCACGCCGCGCAGCGTGCGCGCCTTTACGATGATGGCCAGCCACGAGAACACCGAGGCCAGCACAAGGATGATCATCACCAGCTGGACCACCAGACTGGCCTCCATGATGAGCTGGTACATCGAAAAATCGACTTCCACGGGTCCTCCCCCTCAGCCGGTTGCTTCGGTCGTGTCTGCGATGGCCGTCTGCATCGCGCGGTGTACGGGCTCGGGCACCGGGGCCGGCACGCCCCGATCCGGATCCATGCAGGCGATCATTACCTCGCCCTGCACCAGCACCTCGCCGTCGCGGATAACCTCCTGGTAAAACCCCACGCTCGCGCGGCGCAGCCGCTGCGGCCGGCACGTCACTTCCAGGGACTGGTCGAAACGCGCCGGCCGGCGCAGGTCCAGGCTGGCGCGACGGACCGCGAGCACCACACCGCAATCGGCCCTCAGACGGTCCTGCCCGTAGCCGAGTTCCCGCAGCCATTCCGTGCGCGCCCGTTCCATGAATTTCAGGTAGTTGGCATGGTAGACCAGCCCGCCGGCGTCGGTGTCCTCGTAATAGACGCGCACCGGCCAGCGAAAATCCGTGGCTGCAGTCATGCACGCCCTCCGCCGGCCAGCAGGTCGCCGTCCCCGCCGGGCAGATCGAACATCGCCAGGGTGCGCCGGGTGGCCTGGCGGCCGCGCGGGGTGCGCTGCAGGTAACCCTGCTGGATCAGGAACGGCTCGACCACGTCCTCGAGGGTGCCGCGATCCTCGTTGAGCGCGGTGGCCAGGCTCTCCACGCCCACCGGCCCGCCATCGAACTTGTCCACCAGCACCTCCAGCAGGCGCCGGTCCTGGGCGTCCAGGCCACCGGCGTCGATCGCCAGCAGATCCAGACCGTGCTCCGCGACCTCGGCGGTAATCACCCCGCTGGCGCGCACCTCGGCGTAGTCGCGCACCCGCCGCAGCAGGCGATTGGCCAGCCGCGGGGTCCCACGCCCGCGCCGCGCGATGGCCTCGGCCCCGGCGGCATCGATGCCCACGCCCAGCAGCCCGGCGGCCCGCTCGACAATATGCGCCAGGTCGGTGACGGAATAATGATTGAGGCGTTGCACGATGCCGAAACGGTCACGCAGCGGCGCCGACAGCAGCCCCGCGCGGGTGGTGGCCCCGACCAGGGTGAATGGCGGCAGATCGACCTTGATGGAGCGCGCGGCCGGCCCTTCGCCGATCACGATGTCCAGCTGCGAGTCCTCCAGCGCGGGGTACAGCACCTCTTCCACCACCGTGGGCAGGCGGTGGATCTCGTCGACGAACAGCACATCGCGCGGTTCCAGCGCGGTGAGGATCGCGGCCAGATCCCCGGCGCGTTCCAGCACCGGGCCGGAGGTCTGGCGCAGCCCCACCCCCAGTTCGTGGGCGACGATGTGCGCCAGGGTCGTCTTGCCCAGCCCCGGCGGACCGGCCACCAGGGTGTGATCCAGGGCCTCGCCCCGGCCGCGGGCGGCATCGATGAACAGACCCAGCTGTTCCACGACCTGCGGCTGGCCGGTGTAGTCCGTCAGCCGTTTCGGCCGCAGGCTCACTTCGGCGCCGGCGTCCTCGGACTGATGCTGCATGTCGACCAGGCGGGATTCCATGCGCTGCAGTATGCATCCTGCCGGGAACCATTTACAGGGGCTCCCGGCTGTGGTTTTCGCGGAATCCGGGCCGGATCACGCCCGCCCGGCATGCAGCCTCAGGAACGCACGGTCGCACGCAGGGCGAGGCGCACCAGGGTCTCCACCGAATCCGCCTGTTCGCGCACCGCGGCCACCATCTTCTCCGCGCTGGCACGCGCATAGCCCAGGGCCTCCAGCGCCGCCAGGGCCTCGTCCTCCATCGACGGGCCGGCCGTAACCGGCGCCGCATCGCCCCCCGCCTCCGGAGCCGACCCGCCAAAGCCGAGTTCGCCCAGACGCTCGCCCAGCTCCAGGGCCACGCGTTCGGCTGTGCGCTTGCCGATCCCGGGCACCTTCGCCAGCCCGGTGGTGTCGCCGGACCGGATCAGCCCGGCGAGCTCGTCGCCGGCATAGGTCGACAGCATCGCCAGCGCCAGACGCGCACCGATGCCGTTCACCCGGATCAGCCGGCGGAACAGGTCACGGTCGCGGCGATGATGGAACCCGTACAGCTGATGGGCGTCCTCGCGCACCACCAGATGGGTGGCCAGCACCACGGTCTCGCCCGGGTCCGGTAACAGGGCCAGCGTGGACACCGGCACGTCCACCTCGTAGCCGACGCCGCCAACGTCCAGCAGCACGCCGCCGGGCTCGCGACTGATCAGGGTCCCCTCCAGACGCGCGATCATGTGCGGCCTCCGCCGATGGCGGCGGCCGGCTGCAACCGCGCCTGGCTGGCATCGGTATGCGCATGGCACAGCGCCACGGCCAGGGCGTCGGCGGCGTCGCTGGACGCCGGTTCGCCGAGAGAAAGGATCTGCTGCGTCATGTGCTGTACCTGCTCCTTGCCGGCACCGCCAACCCCGACCACGGCCAGCTTGATCGCGCGCGGGGTGTATTCGTGGACGGGCAACCCCGCCCGGGTAGCGGCACAGATTGCCGCCCCGCGCGCCTGCCCGAGCTTGATCGCGGACTGCGCATTGCGTGCGACGAACACGCTCTCGATCGCGAGCACGTCGGGGGCCAGCTCGGCGATCACCTCCTCGATCCCCGCAAAGATCTCGCCGAGGCGCTCGGGGAACGCCTTCGCCCGCGGGCGCACCACGCCGTGCCCCAGCGAGCGCGACTGCCGCGACCCGGTTTCGATCACCGCGAAACCGGTCAGGCGCGAACCGGGATCAATGCCGAGGATGCGCACCGCTTCAGCCCCGCCGCCGAATCCGGAGCTCAACCATCGCCGCCCACCCCTTCGGGGAAGTTGGCGTTGGTGTAGACGTTCTGCACATCGTCCAGATCGTCCAGCATGTTCAGGAGCTTCAGCACCGTCTCGGCGGTTTCCTCGTCCAGCGGGGAAAGGGTCTCCGGACGCATGGTGACCTCCGAATTTTCCGGCTCCAGACCGTGATCCAGCAGGGCCTGACGCACGTCCTGATAGGCGTCCGGGTCGGTGAGGACCTCGATGGAACCGTCATCGTCCACCAGCACGTCCTCGGCACCGCCCTCCAGCGCCGGCTCCATCACCGTCTCCTCGTCCAGCCCCGGAGCAAAGCTGATCACGCCCTTCTTCTCGAACAGATAGGCCACCGAACCGTCGGTGCCGAGATTGCCGCCCATCTTGTTGAAGGCATGGCGCACCTCCGACACCGTACGATTGCGGTTGTCGGTCATGCAGTCGACCATGATCGCCGCCCCCCCGGGGCCGTAGCCCTCGTAGCGCAGCTCCTCGTAGGCCTCGCCCTCGGTCTCCCCGGCACCCCGCTTCGCCGCGCGCTCGATGGTGTCGCGCGTCATGTTGTTCTTGAGGGCGTTGTCAAAGGCCAGACGCAGCCGCGGATTGGTCTCCGGATCCGGCCCGCCATGGCGCGCGGCGACGGTGATTTCGCGGATCAGCTTGGTGAACAGCTTGCCGCGCTTGGCGTCCTGCGCACTCTTGCGGTGCTTGATGTTCGCCCACTTGCTGTGACCGGCCATGGTGTTCCGCCTCCTCGTTGCCTGTGCTCAGGGAAACGCTGCTCAGTGTAACGGGGTTCAGAGGTCGAATTCCCCGTGCTCCAGGAAATGCGCGACGGCCTGCGCGACCGGATCGCTGAAGATCAGGCCCATGTGGGTGACCGGTGCCTGGAGATGCCGGGACACTTCCGGCCCCCGGGTCTCCTCCACCGCGACCAGGCCATCATGCGGTTCGGGCAGTTCGGTCAGCAGCGGCCCCGGAAAACGCCCGCGGGTACCGGCGATCATCCCCACCTGGCGCCCGCGCAGCACCGGGCTGCCGCCCAGCAGACCGCGATCCAGCGCGCGCCCCAACCACCAGCGCCCGGCCCGGTTGGCGGCCAGCCGCGCGGCCACCCGACTGCCGGCGAGCGGGGAACCCAGCATCACCACGCGCCCCGGCCGCTGCACCGGCGCCACCGCGAACAGGTGCCGCAGGATCACCCCGCCAAGGCTGTGGCCGACCAGGTGCACCATGTCGTCCGGCAGGGTCTCCAGCCAGGCCGCCAGGGCGCGCGCGACTTCCTCGGGACTGGCCCGGCGCGACGGATAGCGAAACGCCCGCACCCGGTAGCCCGCCGCGCGCAGACGGCGCCGCAGCAGCACCATCTCCACCCCGGTCATGTGCCAGCCATGCAGGGTCACCACCGTGGTCCGCATGGCCGTCATCGCCGCGCTGCCCCCGGGCCTATTGCGCGCCGTCGCCGGCAACCCCGGCCCGCAGGCGGATGCCCAGTTCGCGCAGCGGCTTCTCGCCCACCGGCGCCGGGGCGTCGGTCAGCAGACAGGCCGCGGTCTGGGTCTTGGGGAACGCCATCACGTCGCGGATCGAGTGGGCGCCGCTCATCAACATCACCAGCCGATCCAGCCCGAACGCCAGGCCGCCATGCGGCGGGGCGCCGAAGTTCAGCGCATCCAGCAGGAAGCCGAATTTCTCGCGCGCCTCTTCCTCGCCGATGCCCAGCGCCTCGAACGCGGCCTGCTGCATCTCCGGGTTGTGGATACGGATGGAGCCACCGCCGACCTCAGTGCCGTTAAGCACCATGTCGTAGGCCCGCGACATGGCCTCGCGCGGGTTCTCGCGCAGAGCGTCGGGGCTGTCGGTGGCCGGGGCGGTGAACGGGTGATGCAGGGCGTACAGGCGTTTGTCGTCCGGATCCCACTCGAACATCGGGAAATCCACCACCCACAGCGGGCGCCAGCCGGGCTCGACCAGGCCGCGATCATGGCCGACCTGCACGCGCAGCGCACCCAGCGCCTCGTTCACCACGTCGGCGCGGTCCGCGCCGAAGAAGATCAGGTCGCCGGCGGCCGCGCCAGTACGCGCGAGAATCTCGCGGATCACGTCCTCGGGCAGGAACTTCAGGATCGGCGACTGCAGCCCGTTCGCAGGATCGGCGGGGTCGTTGACCTTGATGTACGCAAGACCCTTCGCCCCGTAGCGTCCGACGAACTCGGTGTAGCCGTCGATCTCCTTGCGGGTCAGCTCCGCCCCGCCCGGCACGCGCAGGGCGGCCACCCGCCCTTCGGGGTCGTTCGCCGGCGCGTTGAAGACCTTGAACTCCACCGCCTGCATCACCTCGGTCAGCTCGGTGAACTCCAGCGGGATGCGCAGATCCGGCTTGTCGGAGCCGAAGCGGGTCATCGCCTCGGCATGACTCATGCGCGGGAACGGATCGTCCAGCTCGATGCCCATGACCTCGCGGAACAGATGACGCATCAGCTCCTCGGTCACGCCCATCACGTCGGCCTCGTCGACGAACGCCATCTCCATGTCCAGCTGGGTGAACTCCGGCTGGCGGTCGGCACGCAGATCCTCATCGCGGAAGCAGCGGGTGATCTGGTAGTAGCGGTCCATGCCGGACATCATCAGCAGCTGCTTGAACAGCTGCGGCGACTGCGGCAGGGCGAAGAAGCTGCCCGCGTGGGTGCGCGACGGCACCAGGTAATCGCGCGCGCCCTCGGGGGTCGCACGCGTCAGCATCGGCGTCTCGAGATCGAGGAAGTCGCGCTCCTCGAGGAACCGGCGCATCGCCGCGGTGACCCGCCCGCGCAGGCGCAGGCGCTCCTGCATCACCGGCCGGCGCAGATCCATGTAGCGATAGCGCAGGCGGGTATCCTCGCCCACGTCCTCGTCATCCAGCGGGAACGGCGGCGTCTTCGCCGCGTTCAGCACCTCCAGCTCCAGCCCGAGGATCTCCACCGCGCCGGTGGTCAGCTCGGGGTTTTCGGTGCCTTCCGGGCGCCGGCGTACGCGCCCGGTCATGCGGATCACGTATTCACTGCGCAGCTGTTCGGCGCGCGCAAAGACCTCGGCACGGTCGGGATCGAACACCACCTGCACCAGTCCCGCGTGATCACGCAGATCGACAAAGATCACGCCGCCGTGGTCGCGGCGGCGGTTGACCCAGCCACACAGGGTCACTTCGGAATCGAGGTCGCGTTCGGTGACCTGCCCACAGAGATGCGTTCGCATTGCGCCGTTCCAGCTGCCGGGCGCGGCATGCCGGTGATGGCGGCCGCGCGGGTTGATCGGGGAAAACGGGCGCGTCACGCCCGTCAAAGGGCCGGAAATGTTACGGCCTGCCCCCGTCCCGCGCAACCGGAAGCGGCGCGCTGACGGGATCATCGGACGGTATCACCACCCCCAGCGACATCACGAACTTGAGCCCGTCCTCCACCGACATGTCCAGCTCGGTGACCTCGGTGCGCGGGGTCAGCAGGACGAAGCCGGAGGTCGGGTTGGGGGCGGTGGGCACGAACACCGTCACCATGTCCTCGCCGGTGCGTTCGCGGGTCTCCGGAGTGGCGGTACCGGTCAGAAACGCGATGGACCAGGTCCCCCGACGGGGATACTCGATCATCACCACCTTGCGAAACGACTCCCCGCCGTTGGTGAAGACCGTCTCGGTAACCTGTTTCACCGCGCCATAGATGGTGCTCACCAGCGGGATGCGCCGCACCACCGCCTCGCCCAGGTGCACCAGACGGCGGCCAACGATGTTGGCCACGATCATCCCGGTCACCAGCACGATCGCCACCGCCAGCACCACCCCGGCACCCGGCAGGTCGAAGCCCAGCCATGCCTCCGGGCGCCAGGCCTCCGGCAGCACCAGCACGCTGTAATCCAGCAGGTCCACCAGCAGCTTGATGACGTAGCCGGTCACCACCAGTGGCAACCAGACCAGCAGGCCCGCGATCACGTAACGCCGGAGCGCGGCCAGCATACGGCTCAGCCTCCGGACGCGGCAGCCTTGCCACCGCTGTCACCGGAACCCGAACTCCCCGAACTGTCCGCACCGGAACTCCCCCCGGAACCTGCACCGTCCTTCAGGTTGCGCTGCCCGCCCTGCTTGAAGTCGGTCTCGTACCAGCCGCCGCCCGACAGGCGGAACCCGGCGGCCGAGACCTGCTTGGTCAGGGCTTCGGCGCCGCACTGCGGGCAGGTGGTGGCGGGCGGGTCGGAGATCTTCTGCAGGATCTCGGAGACCTGGCGGCATTCCTGGCAGGCGTATTCATAGATCGGCATGACGGTATTCTCCCGAAGTCGGTTCATCGATCAACAGTGGATAGCCGTATTATGCGGGCGGCGGCCCGGATTAAAAGCATCCATGGCGATTGCTTCGCGCGGCCGGAGGTCGGATCATGCAGCGCATTGCGCAAACCGTATCCAACCCGCCCTGAAAAGCGAGAGAAGAGATGGCCGACAAGATCGTGATCATGCTCCTGAACCTGGACCTCGACCGCCCCGGCACCCTGGGCGCGCCGTTCTTCCAGGCCACCGTGGCCGCCGCCATGGATCTGGAAGTGGAGATCTACTTCGCCGCGCAGACCACCCGTCTGCTGCGCCGGGGCGTGGCCGAGCAGATGTACCCGGGCGAAGCGCAGGAAAAATCGGTCTACAGTTTCATGCAGGACGCCCACGAGGCCGGCGCGCGATTCTACGCCTGCGCCGGCGCGATGGACGAAAACGGCCTGACGCTGGACAACGCGGTGCCCGAGCTCGATGGCATGCGTGGCGGCGGGGCCTTCATCGGCGAGGTCGTCGAGGACGGTGTCGCCTCCCTCACCTACTGATTCCGGGGGATCCCTCGTGAGTGCCGCCGATACCGATGCCCGCGCCGTCCTGATCACCGGCTGCTCCTCCGGGATCGGGGCCCACGCAGCCCGTTCTCTGCGCGACCGTGGCTATCGCGTGTTCGCCACCGCGCGCGCCGCGGAAGACATCTCGCGTCTGAAGAACGAGGGTTTCGAGGCCCTGCAACTGGACCTCAACGACTCCGCCAGCATCCGCAGCGCGGCGCACGAGGTCCTGCACCGCACCGGCGGGAAGCTCTACGGCCTGTTCAACAACGGCGCCTACGGCCAGCCGGGGGCGGTGGAAGACCTCTCGCGCGCCGCCCTGCGCGCCCAGCTGGAGACCAACGTGCTGGGCTGGCTGGAGCTCACCAACCTGGTGATCCCGGCGATGCGCCGCGCCGGCGAGGGGCGCATTATCCAGAACTCGTCGGTGCTGGGCTTCGCCCCGCTGCGCCTGCGCGGGGCCTACGTCACCTCCAAGTTCGCGATCGAGGGGATGTCCGACACCCTGCGCCAGGAGCTCCACGGCAGCGGCGTCCGGGTCTCCATCATCCAGCCGGGTCCCATCCGCTCCGAATTCCGCGCCAACGCGCTGAAGGCCTTCCGCCAGCACATCCACCGGGCACACAGCCCCTGGGCGCGGACCTACGAGGCCGCCGAGGCGCGCATGGCGAACGCGGAGGCCGACGCCCCGTTCACCCTCGGGCCGGAGGCCGTGACCCGCTGCGTGATCCACGCCCTGGAGGCGCGGCGGCCGAAGCTGCGCTACCGCGTGACCTTCCCCACGCATCTGTTCGCCTTCCTCAAGGCGATCCTGCCGGCGCGCTGGATGGACGCCTTCCTGCGGCTGGTCTCGCGCGGCGAGAACCGCTGAACATCACGGCCCCCGGCGCATGAACGCGATCTTTCTTGCGCTGGTCGTCATCGCGTTCACCACCGCGGCGCTGCGCGAGCTGCGCTCCACCGATCCGGAGGAACGCCCCATGGCGGACCTCTCCGAAGGCGCAGTGGAGGCAGCCGGCGCCGCGGTGGAACTGGCGCTGGGGCTGGTCGGGGTGATGGCGCTGTTCCTGGGCCTGATGAAGATCGCCGAGGCCGGCGGCCTGCTCACCGTCCTCGCCCGCCTGCTGCGGCCGCTGATGGTGCGCCTGTTCCCCGACGTCCCGCCGGAACATCCGGCAATGGGCGCGATGATCCTCAACTTCTCCGCCAACATTCTGGGCCTGGGCAATGCCGCCACGCCCTTCGGCATCCGCGCGATGCAGGAGCTGGAGAAGCTCAATCCCCACCCGGGCACCGCCACCAACGCGATGGCGCTGTTCCTGGCGATCAACACCTCCAGCATCACCCTGCTGCCCACCGGGGTGATCGCGCTGCGTGCCTCGCTGGGCTCGGAGGATCCGGCCGCCATCCTGCCGACCACGCTGTTCGCGACGCTGTTCGCCACGGTCGCCGGAATCACCAGCGCGCTGGTCCTGCAACGCTGGTTCCGCCCCCCGGCGGCCACCCGCGAGATCCCGCCCGGCGGCCTTGACGACCCCGACGCCGAAGCCGACCCCGGGGACCGGCGTTCCGATGCGGACCGGGACACGGAGCCGGGCGAGCAGCCCCAGCCGATGAACATCGAGGTCCCGGCCGAGGGCTATCCCGCCTGGGTCTCGATCCTGGTCCTGCTGGGGGTGCTGGCGATCATCCCGCTGACCATCATCTACGGCCAGGCCATCGCCCCGTGGATCATCCCGGGACTGGTGGTGGGCTTCCTCACCTATGGCGTCATCCGCGGCGTGCCGGTATACGAGGTCTTCGTCGAGGGGGCAAAGGAAGGCTTCAACGTGGCCCTGCGGATCATCCCGTATCTGGTGGCGATCCTGGTCGCGGTGGGCATGCTGCGCGAGAGCGGCGCGCTGGGGATGTTCGTCGGGCTGGTCGGGCCGTGGACCACACCCTTCGGACTGCCCGCCGAGGCCCTGCCGATGGCGCTGCTGCGCCCGCTGTCCGGATCCGGGGCCTACGGGATCATGGCCGGGATCATGCAGGATCCCGCCACCGGGCCGGATACCCACGTCGGCATGCTGGTGTCCACCCTGCAGGGTTCCACCGAGACCACCTTCTACGTGCTCGCGGTGTATTTCGGCGCGATCGGGGTCAAGCGGGTACGCCACACCCTGGCCGCCGCGCTGAGCGCCGACGCGGTGGCGGTGGTCGCCGCGGTCGCGATCGTCGCCTGGCTCTACCTCTGAGCGCTGCCCGCGAACGCCTGGCGCACCCGTTCACGCAGTCCGGCCGGATCCACCGGCTTGGTGATCACCTCAGCGAAACCGGCCGCCAGCGCACGCTCACGCGTCGGGTCGGTGGCATCGGCGGTCACCGCCAGCACCGGGACGCCGGCCAGCAGGTCGTCGGCCCGCAACGCGCGCAGCACCTGATAACCGTCCATGCCGGGCATCGCCAGATCCAGCAGAATCAGGTCCGGCGCCAGCCGTGCCGCCTCCTCCAGGCCCTTCAGGGGGGTCTCGGCCACCACCGTTTCCAGGTCCGGCTCCGGCCCCAGGACCTCTTCCATCAAGCGCAGGTTGGCCGGCTGATCATCGATGCACAGCACCGTGCGCGGCGTGCCGGACGCCGGCAGTTCCGTGGCGCCGGTCGCGGCCGGGTGATCGGGCCCGCCCCCGGGTGTTGCCCCGGGATCGCTGTCCGCCGCCAGCGGCAGTTCGAACCAGAAGCAGGAACCCTCGCCCGGCGTGCTCGTCACGCCCAGCCGGCCGTCCATCATCTCCACCAGGTGCCGGGTAATGGTGAGTCCCACCCCGCTGCCCTCCACCCCGCTGGCGTCCGCCTCCAGCCGGTCGAAGGGCTGGAACAGCCGTTCCTGCTGCTCGGCGGTCAGTCCGGGGCCGGTGTCATGTACCTCCAGCTGCAGCCCCTGTTGCCCCGGGGCGCCCAGCAGCGTCACCCGCCCGCCTTCGCGGTTGTACTTGATGGCGTTGGACAAGAGATTCAGCAGGACCTGTTTGAGCCGGGTACGGTCGGCCTGCACGCGGGGGGCATCCGCGGTGGCCGCCCGCGCGCCTTCCAGGCGAACCTCGCGCTCCTGTGCCAGCGGCCGCAGCAACGACAGGCACTCGTCCACCACGTCCGCCACGTCCACCGGTTCCGGCATC
The DNA here is from genome assembly GCF_003208255.1 of Thioalkalivibrio sp. ALE21. Classification (NCBI taxonomy): domain Bacteria; kingdom Pseudomonadati; phylum Pseudomonadota; class Gammaproteobacteria; order Chromatiales; family Ectothiorhodospiraceae; genus Thioalkalivibrio; species Thioalkalivibrio sp. ALE21. The sequence continues at coordinate 11,194 of NZ_QKMA01000007.1, read as the reverse complement.
ACCTGCAGCCGCCCCGATTCGATGCGCGCGAGGTCCAGGATCTCGTTGATCAGCTCCAGCAGGTGCCGACCGGCGCGGGCGATCTCGTCCAGCTGACTCTGCTGGCGCTCGCCCAGCGACGTGTCGCGCTGCAACAGCTGGGCAAAGCCCAGGATGGCGTTCATCGGCGTGCGCAGCTCGTGGCTCATGTTGGACAGGAAGTCGGACTTCGCCCGGCTCGCCTGCTCGGCCTCCTCGCGGGCCCGCTGCAGTTCGGCGCGGCGCTGCAGTTCGGCGGTGAAGTCACCGAAGATGTTGAAGATGTACTGCGGCTCGCTACGGCTGTCACGCACCACGCCGATGGTACTGCTGGACATGAACACCGCGCCGTCGCGGCAGCGGATCGGCAGCTGACCGGTCCAGGCCCCGCCAGCCTCGCGGATTTCGTCGATCTCGCGCGCCGACTGTTCCGCCTCCGCCGGGATCAGTTCGCGATAGGATCGGCCCGCCAGATCGGCCTCCTCGAAGCCGGTCATCTCCAGCACCGCGGGGTTGTTGTACACCATGCGGCCTTCCCGGTCGGCGACCGAGATCGCCTGTTCCGAGGCCTCGAAGATGCGCCGGAACAGCGACAGTTCCTCCTGGGCCTGCTGCAGCTCGGTGACATCCTGAACGGTTCCGGTCAGCCGGCCGTTCTGTTCCCGGCCCCCGGTGCTTTCGCCATGGGCAATCAGATGCAGGTGCCGCAGTTCGCCGTCATCGCGCCGGATGCGCAGAAACACCTCGCCCCGCCCCTCGGCCAGCACCCCGGCATATTCGCGGTCGAGCCGCTCGCGATCCTCGGGGTGCACGAACGCACGAAAGCCCTCCATGCTCACCGGGGCGTCGCCCGGGGACAGGGCGAAGATCTCGTAGACCACGTCGGACCACCACAGCGCCCCGGTCACCGGATCGTGTTCCCAGTGCCCCACGCGCGCAAGGCGCTGGGCTTCGCGCAGCCGCGTGGTCTGACGGGTCAACGCCAGCTCGGACTGCTTGCGCTTGGTGATGTCCTGCGACACACCCAGCATGTGCAGCACGCCGCCACTGGCGTCGCGCTCGACGTCACCGCGCTGCAGCAGCCAGCGAACCGTGCCATCCGGCCAGACCACCCGGTGCTCCAGTTCGAGATAGGACCCGCGACGCAGGGAACTGCGGATGGCGTTTTCCACCCGCTCGCGATCCTCCGGGTGCACGGCACCGAGAAAGTTTTCCACCGTGGGCTCGAGGTCTCCGTGAGAGTGGCCCAGCAGGGGCGCGATACGCTCGGACCACTGCAGTTCCTCGCGTCCCGGGGTCCATTCCCAGGTCCCCATGTTGGCGAAGCGCTGGCTGCTGCGCAGGCGATGCTCCTGACGCTTCACCGTGGTGATGTCGGTGCGGATCGACACGTACTGATACGGCAGGCCGTCGCCATCCAGATAGGGAACGATGGTGGTCTCGACCCAGTACAGCGAGCCGTCCCGCGCGCGGTTGCAGAGCTCGCCCTGCCAGATGCGGCCCGCGGCAATGGTTTCCCAGAGTTCCGCATAGACCGAGGGAGTGTGCACCCCCGATTTCAGCAGGCGATGGTTGCGCCCCAGCAGCTCGGATACGTTATAGCCGCTGACCCGCGCGAACCGCTCGTTGGCATAGATGATGTCGCCGGCCACGTCGGTGATGCTCACCAGCGCGTGCTCGTTGACCGCCAGGTGTTCGCGCTCACGCTCGTACAATGCCTGGCGATAAGCACGGGTCACCCCGTCCATCTGCCGCTGCTGGCGGGCACGCGCCACCACCGTATCCGCCAGGCGGCGCGGTTCCACCGGTTTGAGGAACACCCCGCTGGCCCCGGGGTGCGGGGCCATCAGCTCGTTCACCCGCCCGGGATCGGCGGTCAGGACCAGCATGGGGCTGGAGGAACCGTTGTCGCGGGTGCGCAGCAGCGCCGCGAACTCCGCGGCGCTGCACCCCCCTTCGTCCAGATCCAGCACCAGGACCTCGACCTCGCCGCTGTGGAGGCGGACCAGCGCGGCATCGGGGTCCGGCTGGACCTCCACCGTCAGTCCGGCCTCCCGCAGGCCCGCCGCCAGGGTATCGTCGGCGGCCTCGGGGCGGGCACTCGCCAGGAGCACCCGGTACCCCGTTTCCGCGACCACCCCGCCGATCTGCACCAACTGCTCCAGCAGGGTATCGTCCGCCAGCGGGTAATCGAGGCAGCGGGCCGCGCCCTCGCGCACGGCCTGCAGGCGCGCCCCGGGGCTCCAGGAGCGCGCCACCACCAGGGTCGGCAGAAACCCGCGTCCCGGCTCCTGCAGTCGCGTGAGCACCGCGGACTCCGGGGCCACCTCGCCGACGCAGACCACCCGCGCGGTGAACCCGCCGGCGCCCGCCGCCTCCGGTTCGGCGCCGGTCAGCACCACGGCGAAGCCGCGGTCGCACAGCATGCCCGCCACCGCCTCGCCCACTTCCGGGTCCTCCGCGACCACCTGCACCCGGCCGCCACCCGCATCCGCCGACACCTGCGGCTGGAGGCGCGTCTCCGGCACCCCCTGTTCCTGACGCGCCCAGGCCTCCGCGGCGGCCTCCAGGCGCGCGAGGCCCAGACGCAGCAGTTCGCGATCGGCGGTATTCGGACGGGCCCGCAGCCCGGCCAGGGTGGCCTGTAGTGACTCGGCCAGGCGCAGGATCTCCTGCACCCCGTGGATCCGCGCAACGCGGGCCAGGGCACTGACCTCGCGATACAGCCGGTCCACACAGTCACCGGAGCATTCAAGCTGGTCGATCTCGCCGGCAATATCGCGCAGGCGCGCGAGCCGCTCGCTCAGAAAGGTCGGAAAAGCGGCCCGCGAGCGCCCGCCGGACACGGTGTCCGGACCCTCGAAACCGGCTGCCTGCTCCCCCGCCCCGGGGGCATCAGTTCGGCGGTCCACCGGGCGTTATGTCCTTGTCCTTCACGATGAAGTACACCCCCGCCGCAGCGAGGACCATCCACAGGAACAGGGCCACCACGCCGATCCGCTCCCACAGCGGAACGAAAAAGAACAGCATCAGGGCCGCCAGCCCCAGCAGGATATTGCCGATGACGAAATTCGAGGGGCGGCCGCCGGACGGATCGGACATGACAGGCTCCTGCAGTGGCTTACTGCTTCTTGTACTGACTGAAATCGAACTGACCCGCGGTCATCTCGTCCCACAGATCGCTTTGCAGCACGGCGAGCAGCTTGAACAGCTTGCGCAGCTCCGGATCCTCCATGAAACTCTGATCACTGCTGGCCTTCAGGGCCTCCACCAGGGTCGCGCACTGTTCGCGACTGATCCCGGTGACATCCAGGCCCTCGTCTCCCATGTCCACATTCATCGAGCCACTCCGGTTCGTTCGGGCCCCCGATTGTATGCCGGTACCGTCGCCCGGCGAAAACGCCGGACTCCGGTCGTGCCATTGCCAGGCAATGCCCCCTGGCTTACGCCGCCTGCTCGCGGATCTGATCCACCCGGTTGCGCACGTAGAGGTAGTACAGCACCGGGATGATGACCAGGGTCAGCACCGTGGAGACGAACACCCCGAAGATCAGCGAGATCGCCAGCCCGGAGAAGATCGGGTCATCCAGGATGAACCCGGCCCCGACCATCGCCGCCAGGCCCGTCAGCACGATGGGCTTGGCGCGTACCGCACCGGCATGCACGACCGCCTCGATGGTATCCACCCCGCGACGCAGCTCATCGTTGATGAAGTCCACCAGCAGAATCGAGTTGCGCACGATGATCCCGGCCAGCGCGATCATCCCGATCATCGAGGTCGCCGTGAACTTGGCGTCCATGAAGAACGCGTCCACCAGGGCGTGTCCCGGCATCACCCCGATCACCGTGAGCGGGATGGGTGCCATGATGACCAGTGGCACCATGTACGAGCGGAACTGCGCGACGATCAGCAGATAGATCAGGATCAGCCCCACGCCATAGGCGATGCCCATGTCGCGGAAGGTCTCGTAGGTCACCTGCCACTCGCCGTCCCATTTCAGGCTGTAGTTATACGGATCGCCCGGCTGGCTGATGAACCGCTGTTCCAGCGGCTCGCCATGGACCATGGGCGTGTCGCGCAGCCCGAAGAACATGTCGAACATGCCGTACAGCGGACTGTCCAGACCCCCCGCCAGGTCACCCTGGACATAGACCACCGGCAGCAGGTTCTTGTGATGGATGGAGTGCTCGCGACTCGAATCCACCACGGTCACTACCTCGGACAGCGGCACCAGCTCCCCGCTCTGCGAGCGGACCTTGAGTCCCAGAACCGGCTCCAGGCTGCCCTTCTCCGCGCGATCGAACTCCAGACGGACCGGTACCGCGTACTTGATGTTCGAGCCGTAGAGGTAGGTGACATCCTCGCCCGACAGCGCAGTATCGATGGCCTCGACCACGGCCATCTGCGGCACACCCAGGTGCGCGGCGCGCTCGCGGTCCACCTGCAGGATCTTCTTCGGCCCCGGGTGTTCCACCAAGTCATCGATGTCGGTGAGACCCTCGGTGTCCTCGAACACCTCGCGCACCTGCTTCGCCACCTCGATCTGACCGTCGTAGTCCGGACCGTAGATCTCGGCGACGATCGGCGACATCACCGGCGGTCCCGGCGGCACCTCGACCACCTTGACCGCCGCGCCGTCATAGCGCCCGGCGATGGCATTGATCTCGTCGCGCACCGACAGCGCGATGTCGTGGCTGCGGCGGTCACGCTCGGAGTCGTGCACAAGGTTCACCTGGATGTCGCCGACATGGCTGCCCTCGCGCAGGTAGTACTGCCGCACCAGGCCATTGAAGTTGATGGGCGTGGCCGTGCCCGCGTAGGTCTGCACGTCGTGCACCTCGGGCACCGTCTTGAGGTAGTCGGCCATCTCGCCCAGCACCTGGCCGGTGCGTTCCAGACTGGTGCCCTCGGGCATGTCCAGCACGACCTGGAACTCCGACTTGTCGTCGAATGGCAGCATTTTCAGCACCACCAGCTGGTAATACGCCAGCGACACCGAGCCCAGGATCAGCACCAGCGTGCCGATCCACAGCACCATGCGATTCACCTTCTTCCGCCCGCCGGTTCCCAGGAACGGAAGCAGGACGAAATTGAACAGGCGCATCAGGCCGGCAGAAGCAGCTTCGCCCTCGTGCGCACCATGGCCGCCGCCGGCCTCCAGCTGCTCGCCCTGACGCCGCAGCACCTTGTAGGTCAGCCACGGAGTCACCACGTAGGCCACCGCCAGCGACAGGACCATCCCCATGGAGGCGTTGATCGGGATGGGGCTCATGTACGGCCCCATCAGCCCGGTAACGAAGGCCATGGGCAGCAGCGCCGCGATCACGGTAAAGGTCGCGAGGATGGTCGGGCCGCCCACCTCGTCCACCGCCAGCGGGATGGATTCGAGGAACTTGCGCCCGCCCTGGACCATGTGTCGGTGGATGTTCTCCACCACCACGATCGCGTCGTCCACCAGGATGCCGATGGCGAAGATCAGCGCGAACAGCGACACCCGGTTGAGGGTAAAGCCCCAGGCCCAGGACGCGAACAGCGTGAGCGCCAGGGTAATGATCACCGCCACGCCGACGATGAAGGCTTCACGCCAGCCCAGGGCGATCCATACCAGAATGATCACCGATGCGGTCGCCAGCATCAGCTTCTGGATCAGCGTGGACGCCTTGTCCTCGGCCGTCTGCCCGTAATTGCGGGTAATCGAGACCTCCACGCCCTCGGGAATGTAAGTCCCCTTCAGCTGATCCAGACGCTCGATGACCTGGTCGGCGATGTCAGGGGCGTTGGTGCCGGGCTGCTTGGCCACCGCCACGGTCACCGCCGGGTGACTCTGGCCGATGTGCCCGCCGCCCTCGGCCGCGGCACCATGGGCGAAGCGTACTTGCTCGCTCGGATAGCCGGGGCCCTGTTCGACCTCGGCCACGTCTTCCAGATGCACCGGACGTCCGTCATGCATCCCCACCACCAGCCGCGCAAACGCCTCGGGCTCGGTGATGAAATCGCCGGCCTGGATCAGGATCTCCTCGTCGTCCTGATACAGATGCCCGGCATCGCGCGAGAAGTTCGACACTGCCAGGGCCTCGCGCAGGTCGTCCACCGCGAGGTTGTGCGCCGCCAGCATCTCCGGCTTGAAGCGCACGTGAACCACGTGATCGGGCCCGCCCACGGTGTAGATGTCGCGCGTGCCGGAGACGCGCTTGAGCTGCGTTTCCAGCCCGTGGGCCACCCGCAGCAGGTCGTGTCCGCCGCGCTCCTCGTCCTCGGTCCACAGGGTCACGTTGACGATGGGCACGTCGTCGATGCCCATCGGCCGCACCATCGGCTCGCCGACCCCGAGGTTCTGCGGTATCCAGTCATCGTTGGAGAAGATCTGGTTGTACAGCCGTACCAGCGCCGCGGTGCGGTCCTCGCCGACCTCGAACTGCACGGTGATGTGCGCCATGTCCGGACGCGAGGTGGAGTAGATGTCATCCATCCCCTCGATCTCGGACAGCACCTGCTCCGCCGGCGTGGAAACCAGGTGGGCCACCTCCTCGGCGCTGGCTCCGGGGAACGGGATGAACACGTCCGCCATGGTGACGTTGATCTGCGGCTCTTCCTCGCGCGGGGTCACCAGGATGGCGAACAACCCCAGCAAAAGGCCCACCAGCGCCAGCAGGGGCGTGATCTGGGTCGTCAGAAACGCCTTCGCGATGCGCCCGGAGATCCCCATGCGCTCCGGAGCCGCTTCCGCGCTGCCGCCGCTCATCGCGTCACCTGCTGGTGTTCCTTCATGAAGATCGCGGCATGCACCGGATCCAGGGCGACGCGTTCACCCTCGCGCAGCCCGCCCAGGATTTCGATCATGCCGTCATGCTCGCGCCCGGTCCGGACCTGACGAAAGCGCACCCGGCCCTGTTCGTCGATCACGTACACCGCGATCACCTCGGAGCGATAGGCCACGGCCTCCTGCGGCACCATCAGCCGCTCGACCTCGTCCACCACGAAAGCCGATTTCACGAACATGCCGGGAAACAGACCACGATTGTTCTCGTCCTCGGGCAGGTTCACGCGCACCCGGAAGGTGCCGCTCCGCGGATCCGCGTAGGGGAAGAGGGTCAGATTCTCGGCGGCGATCCGCTCACCGGAATCCAGGATGACCTCGGCTTCGCGGCGATCCCGCAACCCGGGCATCAGGCGCTGCGGGACGTCCACCTCGACCCGCAGGCGATCCAGGCTCAGTCCCGCCAGAAGTGGCGATCCCGGCGACACCGATTCCCCGACCTCGACCATGCGCTCGGTCACGATCCCGGAGTACGGCGCATACACCTCGGTGTAACCCAGCTGTTCGCGGGCTTCGTCCACCCGCCCCTCGGCCGAGCGCAGGCGCGCACGGGCCGATTCCAGCTGGGCCTCGGCGCGCTCGAACTCCGAGCGCGACACCACGTTCTGCTCGAACACCTCGCGAATGCGCTCGAACTCCGAACGCGCCTCGCGGAAACGTGCCCGCGCATCGGCCAGGTCACCCTCGGCCTGACTCAGACGCGCCTGCTGCTGGACATCGCTGATGCGCAGCAGGAGCTCGTCTTCCTCGACAAAGTCATCCACGTCCACGTAGATCTCGCGGACCCGCCCGGAGGTCTGGGCCGAGATGGTGGAGCGCTGGACCGCCTCGACACGGCCATCCAGCACACGCTCCTGCGGCAGGGTCAGACGCTCGGCTTCGGCGGTTTCAAAGGGCAGATCATCGGCCTGGGCCGTCAGCGGCAGAGCCAGCGCAAGCAGCGCGGCCCCGAGGATCGGGAGTCGTGTCATGGTGTGGTCCTTCCGGATATTCGGCCCTCTCCTGCCACCCTTCTTGCGGGGCGGTCAGCCGTCACGGGGCCGTTCTTTAATATATTAGTTTTCCCTAATGTAACGGAGCCGGCCACGGGCAGGCAAATCCCCGAACGCAACCCCGGTAACTGCCCGGAGTATAGCTTTCCCCGTCGGTTTTGCAGCAGAGCCCTGCAACCCCCTGCACCGCGCCGCGTCTGTCCGTATCATGTCGGCACCCGCACGGGGACGTTCCCCGACCGCCGTTTCATTCCCGGGAGACCGCCATGCCACTGCTGCGTATCGAGACCAACGTTGCCCTGCCCGCCGATCCGGATGCCGTCACCGCCCGCCTGTCGACTGCGGTTGCCGAATGGCTGAACAAGCCCGAGGGCTACGTGATGGTCGCCCTCGGCCACAACGCCCACATGCGTTTCGGCGGCAGCACCGAGGCGCTCGCCTACTGCGAACTCAAGAGCATCGGTCTGCCCGAGGGCCTGACCCGCGAGCTGTCACGCAAGCTGTGCGACGCCCTGCAGGCCGAACTGGGCGTGGAGCCGGCGCGCGTCTACATCGAGTTCGCCGATGCCCCGCGCCATTTCTGGGGCACCAACGGCACCACGTTCTGATCCCGAACTCCGTCCGCTCAACGACCACCGACCACAAGGCCCGAGCCCCATGCGCGTCTCGCAATTCCCGCTGAACACCCTGAAGGAAACCCCGGCCGACGCCGAGATCGTCTCCCACCAGCTGATGCTGCGCGCCGGCTACATCCGCCGGCTCGCCTCCGGGTTGTACACCTGGCTGCCGCTGGGGCTGCGCGTGCTGCGCCGGGTGGAGAACATCGTGCGCGAGGAGATGGACCGCGCCGGGGGCCTGGAGGTGCTGATGCCGGCCATCCAGCCGGCCGAGCTGTGGCAGGAATCCGGGCGCTGGGACTTCTACGGGGCCGAGCTGCTGCGCATCAAGGACCGCCACGAACGCGATTTCTGCTATGGCCCGACCCATGAAGAGGTCATCACCGATCTGGTCCGCCGCGAGATCCGCAGCTACCGCCAGCTGCCGGTGAACTACTACCAGATCCAGACCAAGTTCCGCGACGAGCGCCGCCCGCGCTTCGGCGTGATGCGCGCGCGCGAATTCCTGATGAAGGACGCCTACTCCTTCCACCTGGATGCCGACTCGCTGGGGCAGACCTACCAGCAGATGCACGATGCCTACTGCCGCATCTTCCAGCGCTGCGGCCTGGATTTCCGTGCGGTGGAAGCCGATACCGGCGCGATCGGGGGCAACGCCTCGCACGAATTCCACGTGCTGGCCGCCTCCGGCGAGGACGCGATCGCCTTCTCCCCGGGCGGCTTTGCCGCCAACGTCGAACTCGCGCCCTGCCCCGGCCCGGCCGCGCCGGCCGCCCCCGCCGAGACGCTGCAGAAGGTCGCCACCCCGGACATCCACACCATCGCCGATCTCGCGGCCTTCCTCGACGTGCCGACCGAGCGCACGGTCAAGACCCTGGTGGTGGCCGCCAGCGACGCGATCGACGCCGATCTGGTCGCCCTGGTGCTGCGTGGCGACCACGAACTCAACGACGTGAAGGCCGAGAAGCACCCCTGGATCGCCGAGCCGCTGCGCATGGCAGAGGCGGCCGAGATCCGTACCGTGTTCGGCACCGACCCCGGCTCCCTGGGCCCGGTGGACAGCCCGATCCCGGTGCTGGCCGACCACGCCGTGCTCGGCATGGCCGACATGGTGGTCGGCGCCAACGAGGACGGCCACCACCTGACCGGCGTCAACTGGGAACGCGACCTGCCGCGCCCGGAGGGTGCCGACCTGCGCAACATCACCGAGGGCGAACCCGCGCCCGACGGCTCCGGCCCCATCGAGATCCGCCGCGGCATCGAGGTCGGCCATATCTTCCAGCTCGGCGACAAGTACTCCGAGGCCCTGGGCGCCCGGGTACTGGACGAGGACGGGCGCGAGCAGATCGTCACCATGGGCTGCTACGGCATCGGCGTCTCGCGCGTGGTCGCCGCCGCCATCGAGCAGAACTCCGACGAGCGCGGCATCTGCTGGCCCACCGCCATCGCCCCGTTCGACATCGCCCTGTGCCCGATCGGCGCGAAGAAGTCGCAGCGCGTGCGCGAGGCCGCGGAACAGCTGCACGACGAGCTCGAGGCCGCCGGCTTCCAGGTCCTGCTGGACGATCGCGAACAGCGCCCCGGCGTAATGTTCGCCGACATGGAGCTGATCGGCATCCCGCACCGGATCGTGATCGGCGAGCGCGGCCTGGACGCCGGCGAGCTCGAATACCAGGCCCGCACCGCCGGCGAGGCCGAACACCTGCCGATGGACGGGCTGGTGGCGGCCCTGCGCGAACGCACGGGGCACGGCGCGTAGGCGCCACCCGCACCGGCGCCCGGATGCGGCTGCAGGAGCTTGCAAGCAAGCGATCGGGCTGCTGGTGCCCGTGCTTGACCGCTGCCGCCAGGCCTTGAGCTGACGCTGCGGAGTCGGCGGTTTTCGGCTGCCGCCGGGGGTGTTGCGCTCTCTCGCGAGCGCGCCGCGAGGTCCTTTCTTGTGTGAACAAGAAAGGACCCAAAGAAGTCACCCCGACTGCCGCATCCCGGTCCGCTGACGCGGCCCGGGATTCCCTCGCTCCGAGGCCGGGCGCGGGCGGCGCTGAACTCGCGAAGCTGCGCTTCGCTCAGACAAGCAGCGCCTTTTCTCCCGCACCCGACCTCTGCGCTCGGTGCGGCAAACGGGGCCGCCGGCCCACCGCCCGTTCCTTTTCCGCCAGGCGGGCAGGCCGCGGCTGTGAACGGCCCGGCCGAGAACAGGATCGTTGGCGACCGATCATGCCGGATCGGCGAGAGGGCTCGCCTCCCACAGCCACCTTTGCACACCCGGCACCGGGAGGGTGCCCGGGTAGGGCCATGGGCATGCCCTGCCGAGCCACATGATCTTCTTCCATCAGGGTTTCGGGGTGGAGCCTCTGCCCACACGCGATTCCTTTGTAAGGATGGACGGGAATGAGCTCTGCGAAGGGCCCGTACCAAAGCTTGAATCCGTTGGTGCACCGGACCGCCGCTGCATCAGGAACCGGGGAATGCACGATTCGGGCGCCCCACGATCAGCCGGGCCGGGACCGGGGCACCAATGGCCGGAGCGCCTCCGGTTTACCCCCTCCCGTTGCGAGCCCCTTGCGGAGGGTGCCTCGCGCCGGAAACAAGGCGCCGGATGTCTGAGCGAAGCGTAGCTTCGCGAGTTCGGCGCCGCCGGCGCGGGGTGCCCGGAGCAAGGTTCCCGGGCGAGCTCCGGGTGCCCTTCTTTGGGTCCTTTCTTGGGCAAGCAAGAAAGGACCTCGCGGTGCGCTCGCGAGAGAGCGCA